>DASYWA010000084.1:0-120139 GCA_035936475.1 Rubrobacter sp.
CGGAGATCGAGAGTTTTCAGACAATCTCAGAAGGGGCCTTCTCGGGACTTCGCCCTGAGGGTTCTCGGGAGTTCGCCAAGAAACGGCCGTGTCTTTCTCACTCGAAGACGCGCGGAGCGGGGTTCGGGTAGAATAGGGGGATTGACCCGTCGATTAGACGTGGGCGATCTCCGTGGCTTCCTTCCGCATGGACCTTGTTCATGCGGAAAGAGCACGAACGACAATACGGATCCACCTCGCGGACGACCATACCATGTTCAGGCAAGGCCTCGAGGCCATCCTCTCCTCTCAAGAAGAAATAGAGGTGGTGGGCAGCTCCTCCACCGGCGATGAGGCTGGCGCCCTGGTCGCCGAGACCAAGCCGGACGTGATCGTCACGCAGCTGGACATGCAGCCCAAGACCGCCGAGGAGGTCATCTCGGGGCTGCGCAGGGTCTCCCCGGGCTCGAGGATCGTCGTGCTCACGCTGTGGGACAACCTGCGCTACTTGCAGGCCGTCTCCAAGATGGGCATAGACGCCTACCTGCACAAGAGCTCCTCGGCCGAGGAGCTTCTGGCCACCATAGGCGCCGTGAGCCGCGACCCCGGCGGGGGCAACGCGGTGATCTCCATTCCCCGCGGGCTGCTCCAGAGGCTGGGCGACGGGCCCGCAGGCGGGCTCAGCGAGCGCGAGACCGAGGTGCTGGTCCTCGCGGCGCGCGGACTCTCCAACCGCCGGATAGCCGAGGAGCTGCACCTCGCGGAGGCGACGGTCAAGCGTCACCTGGCAAACGTCTACCAGAAGGTCGGGGTCAACTCCAGGAACGAGGCCGTGAGGACCGCGCTTATGGAGCAGTGGATCGGCATCCACGAGATCACCTCCGCCCACGCAGACGTCCACGACGGTCCCTCGGACGGACAGGCGGGCTAGGGCCGCCCCGCGGGGTTCCCCGTTTATCGGGCCCAGCGGACCGGGGGGAACCCGGTCCACAGCGCCTCCCGTATGACCGGATCGTCGCTCTCGCGAGGCGAGGTTGAGATCAGGTCTTCGTCACGGGGCACGGGTCCATAGAGCCGGCGTATCCAGGTGCGAGGGGGCGGTCTTCCAGGGGATCGGCCGCCTTGTAACCTACATACTCTGATGTAAAATCCTGTGTGCTGTATTGGAGCAAGGGGCCCCACGGGTCCGTTGCTTTTTTTATCGTTCGGAGAAGGTGAGAGAGACGGCGAGGCTGGAGAGATTGGCCGAGGTTGTGGAGGGCGCGCTCCCCCCCGGGAGCGAGCTCGTCGACGCCCGATTTTCGGGCGGGCCGCTGCTGACGCTGCTCGTGGACCGGGAGGACGGCCCGGTCGACCACGAGTTCTGTTCGAGGGTTGCCTCTGCCGTGGGGCCTGTGGTAGAGGGGGAGGGGTACGACGGGCCCGTCGAGGTCTCCTCGCCGGGCATCGAGAGGCCGCTGACGAAGCCCGACCACTTCCGGCGTTTCGTGGGACACGAGGCCAGGGTCCGGGTCGCCGAGCCGATAGAAGGCCGGCGCAACTTTGTCGGCGTGATTCGAGACGCCGGCGAGGAGGCCTTCGTTCTAAAACTCTTGGAGGGGGAGGCGGAGGTGGAGCTGCCGTTCGGCTCCGTTGCCCGCGCTAACCTCAAGGAGGACATATAACCAGATGAACACCGCACTGTTGTCAGCGCTGCACGAGATAGAGAACGACAAGGGTATCCCCTTCGAGACGGTGAAGGGCGTGCTCGAGGAGTCCCTGCTCGCCGCCTACGAGGGGCGCGAGGGTGCCGACGAGGACGCCCGCGTGGTCCTCGACGAGGAGACGGGCGACCTAAGGGTGATGAAGGACGACCAGGACATAACGCCCCACGACTTCACCCGTATCGCGGCCCAGGTCATGCGCCAGACGTTCTACCAGCGGCTCAACGAGGTCCACAACGAGCAGCTCCTCGAGGAGTACGGGGAGCGGATGGGGGACATCGTCACCGGCATCGTTCAGCAGGCCCACAGGCGCATGACGCTCGTGGACTTGGGAAGGGTCGAGGCTATCCTGCCGGCCAGCGAGCAGGTTTCCCAGGAGCGCTACGAGAACGGCCAGCGATTGAAGGTATACCTGCTCGAGATCCGGGAGGGCGGCCGCGGCCCGAGCCTGACCGTCAGCCGCCGCAGCGAGGGGCTCTTGAAGGAGCTCTTCCGGCTCGAGGTGCCCGAGATCTACGACGGGCTCGTCGAGATACGGGCCGTCGCCCGCGAGGCCGGGCTCCGCTCGAAGGTTGCCGTCTGGTCCAACGAGCAGGGCGTCGACCCGGTAGGTGCCTGCGTGGGGCCGCGGGGGAGCCGGGTGCGGGCCGTCGTTTCGGAACTCAGGAACGAGAAGATAGACATCATCCAGTGGGACCCCGAGCCCGCGCGGTTCATAGCGAAGGCCCTGAGCCCGGCGAGGGTGCGCGAGGTCTATTTGGATGAAGACGAGAAGCAGGCGGAGGTGATCGTGCCGGACGACCAGCTCTCGCTGGCGATCGGTCGCGAGGGCCAGAACGCCCGCCTCGCGGTGAAGTTGACGGACTGGAAGATAGACATAAAGCCCGAGAGCCAGGCGACGGAGTACGAGGACACGGAGGAAGAGGAGTGGGAGCCCGACACGGACTCCCAGATGCACCGCTGCAGGGCGGTCCTCTCCAACGGACGCAGGTGCGCCAACATGGCGCTCCCGGACTCGCTCTTCTGCGGCATCCCGTCGCACCAGGCGCAGGCCTCCGAGTTCGAGGGCATGGTAGAGGGTAGGGGATCGGATGAGTAAGCGCGTACACGAGATAGCTAAAGAGCTCGGCCTCAACAGCAAGGAGGTCATGGGCCGCCTGAAGGACGCGGGCGTCGAGGTGAAGAGCCACTCCTCTTCCGTCGAGGACCCGGTCTACCAGAGGGTCTTCGGTTCGGCGACCAACGGTGCGGCGAACGGCCGCTCGGCCGCCCAGGAGACGGAGGCCCGGGAGGCCCGCGAGGCGGCGGAGAAGTCCGGGCACGGGGCGACGATACAGGAGGCCCCGGCCGAGGAGCCCGTCTCCGGCCCGAAGAAGGGCCGAAACCAGAAGAAGCGGCGCCGGGTCGTCATCGACGCGAGCGCCAGGAACCGCGGGGCCCGTCCGACCGCAGCACCCGTCGCGCCGCGCGAGCAGGAGGCCGCGCCCGCGGCGGAGAGAGAGGAGCCGGCCGAGGCGGGGGTCCGCGTCGAGCCGGGGGCGACCGTGAAGGATCTCGGGGACGCCCTGGGTGTTCCGCCGACGAGGATCATCCAGGTACTCATGGGCCTCGGGGAGATGAAGACCCTCACGCAGACGCTCTCCATAGACGAGATCGAGCTTATCTCCGAGGAACTCGGCGTGAAGGTCGAGATAGGCGCCGTCGAGGAGCCCGCCCCCGAGGAGGTTCTGCCCGACGACGACCCGGCCGACCTCGAGCAGAAGCCGCCAGTAGTTACGGTCATGGGCCACGTCGACCACGGCAAGACGAGCCTGCTCGACCGCATCCGCCACGAGAACGTTCAGTCCGGCGAGGCCGGCGGCATCACCCAGCACATCGGCGCCTACCAGGTCGAGAGCGACGGCCGCAAGGTCACCTTTATCGACACCCCCGGCCACGAGGCGTTCACCGAGATGCGCGCCCGCGGGGCGAAGGTCACCGACGTTGTGGTCCTCGTCGTCGCCGCTGACGACGGGATCATGCCCCAGACCCAGGAGGCCATCGAGCACGCCAGGGCCGCGGGCGTTCCCATGGTCGTCGCCCTGAACAAGATAGACGTCCCGAACGCCAACCAGGACCGCGTGCTCGGCGAGCTCTCCGAGCGCGGCCTGATGCCCGAGGCCTACGGCGGCGAGACCGTCACGGTGCCCGTCTCGGCCAAGACGGGCGAGGGCATCGACGAGCTTCTTGAGAACATCCTCGTCGTCGCCGAGCTCGAGGACCTCAAGGCGAACCCCAACGCGCCCGCGAGCGGGTACGTGGTCGAGGGCGAGCGCGACCCTGGTCGCGGCCCGGTGGCGACGCTGCTCCTGAGCCGCGGCACGCTCCACAAGGGCGACGTGGTGCTGGCCGGCACGGCGTACGGCAGGGTGCGGGCGATGCTCGACTACACCGGCAAGCGTGTCAAGGACGCGGGACCCGGCAGCCCGGTCGAGATACTCGGCCTCTCCGGCGTGCCCGAGGCGGGGACGCGCTTCGAGGTCGTCGAGCACGAGAGGCAGGCCCGGGACAAGGCCCAGCAGGCCGAGGAGAAGCTCCGGCGCCAAGAGCTCGCCCAGGGCGGCTCGCGCCGCTCGCTCGAGGACCTGCTCGGGCAGGGCGGCATGCAGGACCTGAACCTCGTCATCAAGGCGGACGTGGCCGGTTCCGTCGAGGCCCTCAAGGAGGCGCTCGCCAAGCTCTCGACCGACGAGGTGCGCGTCAACATCGTGCGCAGCGGCGTCGGGGCGCTCACCGACTCCGACGTCATGCTCGGGTCGGCGAGCGACGGGATACTTCTCGGCTTCAACGTCAGGCCCACCAACACGGCCAAGCAGGTCGCCGAGCGTGAGGGTGTGGAGATCCGCACCTACGACGTCATCTACAAGGCCCTCGAAGAGATCGAGGCCGCCATGCGCGGCATGCTCGCCCCCGAGGAGCGGGAGCAGGAGACGGGCGCCGCGGAGGTCCGCCAGACGTTCCGCACCCCGAACGCCGGCGTTGTCGCCGGCTGCATGGTGACGAGCGGCGAGGTCTTCCGCAACAACCGCGTCCGGCTGGTGCGCGACGGGACGGTGGTCTACGAGGGCAACATCGGCTCCCTCAAGCGCTTCCGCGACGACGCCCGCTCGGTGCGCGAGGGCTTCGAGTGCGGCATCGGCATCGAGAACTTCGACGACGTCAAGGAGGGCGACGTGCTGGAGTTCTTCGAGATCGTCGAGGTCCCGAGGTAACTCGGGTTCTCTTTGCTGTACGCGGCGAGGCTGGAGCTGGACCTTCCCTACGCCTCCAGCCTCAAGGACAAGCGCCAGACCATACGCTCCCTGCGCGACCGGCTGCGGAAGAAGAACGTCTCCGTGGTCGAGTCCGGCAACCAGGACTTCTGGCAGCGGGCCACGGTGGAGATAGCGCTCGCCGCCATCTCCAGGGGTGCCGCCGAGGAGAAGCGCGAGGAGGTCCGGCGCTTTCTGCTTAACTACGAAGAGCTCATGGTCGCCGAGTGGCGCGAGGAGTTCGTCAAGCTGTGAGCGTCAGGCTGTGAGGGGACGGAACGTTTGAGCGACAGGACGCGCAAGGTCGAGTCGCAGCTCAAGGAGATCGCGGGCGAGGAGCTCTCCACGCTCTCGGACCCGCGCATCAACGGGCTGGTGACCGTGACGGGCGTGAAGGTCAGCCCCGACCTCGCCCAGGCCACGGTCTTCTACAGCGTGCTCGCGGGGGAGGACAAGGAGGCCGCTCACGAGGGGCTCCAGAGTGCGGCCGGACGGGTGCAGGCGGCCGTCGGCCAGCAGACACGTTTGCGGCGCACGCCAAGGCTCCGCTTCGAGCCCGACCCCGTCGTGGAACGGGCGATGAGCATAGAGGCCGCACTAAGGGAGGTAAAGAGAAGTGACGATCCAGACCACCGGTAACACGCTGCAGGAGATCTCGGACCACCTAAAGACGCTCGACCGCGTCGCCGTCACCACGCACGTGGGCTCGGACGGCGACGCCATCGGCGCCTCCGCGGCCCTCGTGCGCCTGATGCGCAAGCTCGGCGCCGATGCGGTCTTCTGCCACGCCGAGGGGGTGCCCGGCTACCTGCGCTGGCTGTTGCCGGACGAGCCGCTCACCGAGCTGCCGGCCGGCTACGACCTGCTCGTGGTGGACACCTCGCGCGCGGACCGCACGGGCGTGCCCATCCCCGAGGCGGGGGCGCGCCTGAACCTCGACCACCACGAGGACAACCCGCTCTACGCCGAGTACAACCTCGTCGACGCCCGGGCGGCGGCCACGGCGGAGGTGGTCGCCAGGCTCTACCGGGAGCTGGGGGTCGAGATCGACCGGGAGGCCGCGCAGGCGATCTACGTCGGCGTCAAGACCGACACGGGCGGGTTCAACTTCCGCAACATCTCGCCCGGGGCCCACGAGCTCGTCGCAGATCTGCTGCGCGCCGGGGTCGTCCCGGCCGAGGTAAACGAGAAGATCAACCGCAGGGGCAGCCTGGAGCAGCTCAAGATCGTCGGCACGTCGCTCGCGAACGCCGTCCGCTACGGGGAGGTCCTGATCTCCACGGTGGACAACGACGATTACGCCCGCACCGGCGCCGGCGAGCTCGACTCCAAGGAGGCCATAGACCAGCTCCGCTCCGTCGAGGGCGTGGACATGGTCGCCCACCTGCGCGAGGTCCCGCAGGGCACGAAGGGTAGCTTGCGCTCCGAGACGATAGACGTCGGCGAGATCGCGCGCGCCTTCGGCGGCGGCGGCCACAAGCTCGCCGCCGGCTACACCAGGGAGGGCGTGCGCCCCGAGGAGGCCAAAGCCGAGCTTATCGGCGTGCTCAGGAACACCTCGGTGGACCTCGGGGAGGGGAGATAGCCGACGGGCCGCCATCGGGCGCCCTGCTGCTGGACAAGCCCACCGGCCTCACGAGCGCGCGCTCTCTCTCGAAGGTCAAACGCCTCCTTCCTAGGGGGACGAGAATAGGCCACACCGGCACCCTGGACCCCCTGGCCTCCGGCCTCCTCGTCCTCGTGGTCGGCCGCACGACGCGCCTGGCCCGCTACGTCACCCCCATGGACAAGTCCTACACCACGACCGCCCGCCTCGGCTACGTCTCGGACACGCTGGACGCCGAAGGGGAGCCGCGGCCCGTGGACGGTCCCATCCCCGATGCGGACGCCATCCGCGCCAAACTCCCCGAGTTCACCGGCCGTATCCTCCAGGTACCGCCCATGGCCTCGGCCCTCAAGGTCGGCGGACGCCGCCTCTACGACCTGCACCGCCGGGGCGTCGAGGTCGAACGCGAGCCCCGCCCCGTCGAGATCCACGCCTTCACCCTCGTCTCCGCCGAACCCGAAGCCGGCACCGTCACCTTCGAGATCTCCTGCTCCAGCGGCACCTACGTCCGATCCCTGATCTCCGACCTCGCCCACTCCCTGGGCTCGGGCGCCTACCTCACGGCCCTCCGCCGCACCCGCGTCGGCAACCTCCTCGTCCGCGACGCCTCACCCCCGGAAGACCTCGACGAACCCACCATAAATAGCCGCATAATACAACCGAAGGTCGTGCTGCGGGGTTTGCCGGGGGTTGAGGTGGGCGCGGAGGACCGGGTTGCGGTCTGCAACGGGCGAAAGATGGGGGCTTTCGGGGTGGGGGGTAGTTACAGGGTCATGGCGGGGGGGGAGTTGCTGGCCGTGTACAGGGACGAGGGCGCGGAGGCCAGGGCCGAGGTGGTGTTGTGCGCGCCGTAGTGGTCGCGCTTGGCAACTTCGACGGGGTGCACCTCGGCCACCGGGCGGTCCTGGCGCGGGCGGTGGAGGAGGCGCAGCGTCGGGATGGGCTTGTGGTCGCGGCGACCTTCTGGCCGCACCCGCGGTCCGTGATCGGGCGGGGCGAGCCGCCCGGGCTGCTGACCACGTTAGACGTGCGCCGGGATGAGTTGTTGCGAAGCGGCGCCGACGAGGTGCGTGTGATCCCGTTCGACCAGGCGCTCTCGAAGAAGAGCCCGCGGGAGTTCGTCGAGGACGTGCTCGTCGGAAACCTGCGGGCTACGTCGGTCGTGGTGGGCGAGAACTTCCGGTTCGGTTACAAGGCGTCTGGCGGTGTCGGGGACCTCGCGCGTCTGATGCGCGAGCACGGGGGGGACGCCTGCGCGGTCGAGGTGCGCGGCGATGGGGTGGAGATCAGCTCCACCCGCATCCGCGCGCTGCTCGGGCGGGGCGAGGTGGCGGAGGCCGGGGAGCTGCTCGGGAGGCCCTACTTGGTGCGCGGCGAGGTAGTGGTCGGGGACCGGCGGGGGAGGACCATCGGCTTCCCGACGGCCAACGTGAGGCCCGATCCGGCGGTCGTGGTGCCGGCGAGGGGCGTCTACGCCTGCTCGGTTCGCGTAGGAGAGGACGTTCACGCGGCCTGCACCAACGTCGGGGTGGCGCCGACGTTCGAGCGCGGGGAGAGCAGAATAGAGGCGCACCTCTTGGACTTCGGGGGGGACCTCTACGGGCAAGAAGTCGACGTGCTGTTCTTGGATAGGATACGCGGGGAGCGGCGGTTCTCAGGGGTGGATGAGCTCAAGGAGCAGATCGGGCGCGACGTGGAGGAGGCGCGCCGGTTGGCGGGAGGCCGCGCTTGATGCGGCGGGGATGGCATTAGATACGTGTGGTAGCATATCGGGTTGGATAGAGTGAGATCGGAACAGAGAAGAGAACTTAGAGGAGAAGGAAGAAGTTGGCTGTTGTAGAAGGCAAGCAAGAGATCATCCAGGAGCATCGGATGCACGAGGGCGACACGGGGTCGCCTGAGGTACAGGTGGCGGTGCTCACCAAGCGCATCTCGCACCTCACGGACCATTTGCGCACGCACAAGCACGATTTCCATTCCCGCCGGGGTTTGCTCAAGCTGGTCGGCAAGCGTCGGCGTCTGCTCAAGTACCTTCAGAAGAAGGACGTCGAGCGCTACAGGTCGCTTATCGCCAGGCTCGGCCTGCGCCGCTAGGTCCGGCCACCCCACCAGAAACAAGAGGAGATAGTTACATGCGTCTAGAGATACCCGTAGGCGAGCGCTCGGTCGTGCTCGAAACCGGCAAGCTGGCCAAACAGGCCGGCGGCTCGGTGACGGTCCAACTCGGAGATACCGTATTGCTTTCGACGGCGACCCGTTCGTCCAGCCCGCGAGCCGGGGCCACCTTCCTGCCCCTAAGCGTAGACATAGAAGAGAGGATGACCGCGGCGGGCAAGATCCCCGGCGGCTTCCTCAAGCGCGAGGGCAGGCCTTCCGACAGGGCCATCCTGACCTCCAGGCTCACCGACAGGCCCATCCGGCCGCTCTTTCCCAAGAACTACCACTACGAGATACAGGTCATAGGCACCGTCCTCGTCGCTGACCAGGACACCCCCTACGACACCGTCAGCATGGTCGGCGCCTCCGCAGCGCTCGCCCTGTCTGACCTGCCGTTCGACGGCCCGATCGGGGCCGTGCGCGTCGGCCGCTCGCTCGACGGCGACTTTATCCTCAACCCTACGTACTCGCAGATAGACGAGAGCGACCTCGACCTGGTCGTGGCCGGCACCAAGGAGGCCATCACGATGGTCGAGGCCGGCGCCAACGAGGTGCCAGAGGACGTGATGGTGGAGGCCCTGCAGCTCGCCCAGGAGACCGTCATGGCGCAGGCCGCGGCGATAGACGCCTGGGCCGCCGAGCACGGCAAGCCCAAGCAGGAGATCCTGGCGCCCGAGCAGAACCCCTTCCTCGCCGACCTGCGCGAGAAGTTTTTCGACCGGGTCAAGGACGGCCTCGTCCAGACCGACCGCCGGGTGCGCCGCGAGGCGCTCTCCGAGCTGAGCGACGAGCTGGTCGAGGGCCGGGAAGAACAGGAAGTGCCCCTCATCAAGGACGCGCTCTACGCGCTGGAGAAGGAGGCATTCCGGGCGCTCTACCTGCAGGACCGCAAGCGGACCGACCTGAGGGCGTTCGACGAGATGCGGCCGAACACCGCAGAGGTCTCCGTGCTCCCGCGGGTGCACGGCACCGGCCTGTACACCCGCGGCGAGACGCAGGTTTTGAGCTCGCTCGCGCTCGCGGACCTCGGGCTCTCCCAGAGGCTCGACACCATCGAGCCCCAGACCGGCAAGCGCTACATGCACCACTACAACTTCCCGCCGTACTCCACGGGCGAGACCGGCCGCATCGGCAGCCCGAGGCGGCGTGAGATCGGGCACGGGGCGCTCGCGGAGCGCGCGCTGCTGCCGGTCGTGCCGTCCGAGGAGGAGTTCCCTTACGCCCTGCGGATCATCTCCGAGGTGCTCGAGTCCAACGGTTCGTCCTCGATGGCGAGCGTGTGCGGCTCGACGCTCGCGCTGATGGACGGCGGCGTGCCGATCAAGGCGCCGGTGGCCGGGGTTGCGATGGGCCTCGTCAAGGAGGGCGAGGACTACGTCATCATGACCGACATCCAGGGCCTCGAGGACCACATGGGCGACATGGACTTCAAGGTCGCCGGCACGGCCGACGGCATCACGGCGCTGCAGATGGACATGAAGATCACGGGCGTCTCCGCCCAGCTTTTGCAGGAGGCCCTCGGGCAGGCCAAGGAGGGCCGCCTGCAGATACTCGAGATCCTGCGCGGCGCCATAGCCGAGCCGCGCGCGGAGGTCTCCGTGTACGCCCCGAGGGTCGAGGTGCTGCGCATCCCGAAGGAAAAGATCGGGATGCTCATAGGCCCCGGCGGAAAGACCATCAATGCGCTTCAGGACCAGTTTGGCGTGAACATCTCCGTCGAGGACGACGGCATGGTCCACGTCGCCGGCGATGGGGCCGTTGCGAAAGAGGCGGCCGGCGCCATCAAGGGCATGATGAAGGACGTCGAGGCCGGCGACATCTACAACGGCAAGGTCGTGAAGACCACGAACTTCGGCGCCTTCGTCGAGCTCACCCCGGGTCGCGACGGTCTCGTGCACATCTCCAGGCTCGCCCCCGGCAAGGAGCGGGTCGAGAGGGTCGAGGACGTCGTCACAGAGGGCGACCGGGTCAAGGTGCGGGTGCTCGAGATAGACAAGCAGAACCGCATCTCGCTAGAGAAGCTGGAGGACTAGTGGCGGACAAGAACGTCAGGAGGCGAGAGCTTCGGGGGGGCTTAAGGGTCTTCTCGGAACCTCTCTCCGAGGCGACGAGCGTCTCTTTGGGCGTCTGGATCCGGGCGGGCTCCCGCGACGAGCGCGAGGAGGTCGCCGGCATAACCCACCTCATGGAGCACATGCTCTTCAAGGGGACGCCCGAGCTCGACGCTTTGGGCATCGCCCAGGCCTTCGAGGGCATCGGCGCCCAGGAGAACGCGGCCACGGGCGAGGAGTACACCGTCCTCTACGCCCGCTTTTTGCCCGAGCACCTGGAGAAGGCGCTCGACGTGATGGGGGATATGGTGCTTCGGCCTACCTTCGCGGACCTGGAAAGAGAGCGCGAGGTCATCGTCGAGGAGATCAAGATGTACGAGGACCGGCCCGACCAGATGGCCGACGAGTACCTCTCCGGCCTGATCTTCCACGGCGACCCCCTCGGGCGACCCATCATCGGCTCGGCAGAGACGGTGCGCGGCGTGGACCACGAGACCCTCAAGGGCTTCCACAGGGACACCTACACCGCCGCCAACGTCTTCGTCGTCGGCGCCGGCAAGCTCGACCCGGACGAGCTCGAGGCGATGGTAGAGGCGAAGCTCGGCGGCCTGCCCTCGGGCGAGCCGTTCGCCAGGAACGCGCTCCCGGGCACCCCGCAGAGCCGCGTCCACTACAAGTTCAAGGAGACCGAGCAGTACCACGTCTCCGTGGGCTCTTTGGGCATCCCCGCGAGCAGCGAGGACCGGTTCGCCATGGCGGCGCTCAACAACGTGTTCGGCGGCGGGATGAGCAGCCGGCTCTTTCAGGAGGTCCGCGAGAAGCGGGGCCTAGCCTACGCCGTCTACTCCTACCACCAGGCCTACTCCGACGCAGGGGCCATAAAGACCTACGTCGGCTCGACCACGGGCAACGTCGAGGAGGCCGTGGACGTCATCACCCGCGAGATGGGCAAGATGCGCTCAGAGCGCGTCGAGCCCGAAGAGCTCGAGCGCACCAAGCAGCAGCTAAAGAGCTCGACCCTTCTCGCCCTCGAGAGCACCGCCGCCAGGATGAACCGCGTGGGACGCAGCGTCATCCTTGGCACGGAGCTGCTCTCCACGGACGAGATAGCAGAGCGCATAGAGGCCGTCACCGCCGACGACGTCATGCGCCTGGCAAACGATAACCTGGACACAGAGAAAATGTACCTCTCGGCCGTCGGCCCGAAAGAGCTCGACCTCGGGAGGTACCTAGGATAGCGGTCAGCTTCCGGCGGTCGGCTTTTCGGCTTTTTGGCTGAGCGCTGATCGCCGACCGCTGACGGCTCCAAGAGGAGGTAATTCACGCTGTTAGATAAAAACACCTTGCAGGTCGTGCCCCTAGGAGGACTGGGGGAGATCGGCAAGAACATGACCGCCGTTCGTCAATCGAGCGGCACGATACTCGTCGACGCCGGGATGTCGTTTCCGGACGAGGAGATGCCGGGCATAGACCTGGTGCTCCCGGACTTCACGTTCTTGCGCGAGCACGCGGGCGAGCTCAAGGGGATCGTGCTCACCCACGGCCACGAGGACCACGTCGGCGCCCTTCCCTACCTCTTGCGCGAGTTCAACGTCCCCGTCTACGCCACCAAGCTCACTCTAGGGCTGGTGCGCAGCAAGCTGCAGGAGTTCGGCATCAAGCGCGGGGACCTGCGCGAGGTGAAGGCCGGCGACACCCAGAACCTCGGGGGCTTCGGCCTGGAGTTCATAAACGTAAACCACTCCATCCCCGACGCGGTGGCCGTGGCGATCCGCACCAACGCCGGGCTGATCGTCTTCTCCGGCGACTACAAGGTGGACCTCACCCCCATAGAGGGCGAGCCGATGGACCTCGGGCGGCTGGCGGCCTTGGGCGACGAGGGCGTGCTGGCGTACTTCGGCGACTCGACCAACTCCGAGCGCCCCGGCTACGTTCCGTCTGAGAGGACGGTCCAGAAGACGCTCGAGGAGGTCTTCGAGAGGGCGACGGGCCGGATCATCGTCGCCTCCTTCGCCTCCCACATCCACCGCGTCAGCCAGGTGGTGGAGGCGGCCAAGAAGAACGACCGCCTCGTCGGCGTGGCGGGGCGCTCGATGGTCCGCAACGTCGGCATAGCCCGCGAGCTCGGCTACCTCGACCTCCCGCAGGAGATGATGGTCGAGGCGCGGGACATGAACCGGGTCCCGGACTCGGACATAGCCGTGCTCATGACGGGATCCCAGGGCGAGCCCTTGGCCGCCCTCAGCCGCGTGGCCGCCGGCACCCACCGCTCCATCGAGGTCGGCCCCGGCGACACCGTGGTGATCGCCGCGCACCCGATCCCCGGCAACGAGCGGGGCGTCTCGCGCACGATAAACAACCTCATGAAGAAGGGCGCCGACGTCCACTACAGCCCGCTGCAGAACGTCCACGTCTCCGGGCACGGGGCCCAGGAGGAGCAGAAGCTCGTCCTGGCGCTCCTCAAGCCGAAGTTCCTCGTGCCCGTGCACGGCGAGTACAGGATGCTCAAGCACCACGCCGCAACGGCGATGAGCATGGGCATCCCCGAGGAGAGGATCTCCATCCTGGAGAACGGCAACACTTTGGAGTTCAAGGACGGCGGGGCGCGCAGGGCCGACGACGTCGCCGCGGGGATGTTCCTGGTGGACGCCGGGGCCATAGCCGACGGCTCCTCCAGCGTGATGCGCGAGCGCCAGCAACTCTCGGGGGACGGGATGTTCATAGTGGTCGCCCGGGTGAGCGCCCAGAACGGCCAGCTGCTGGGCCCCCCGGACGTCATCTCGCGAGGCTTCGTCAACCCCCAAGGGGCGAACGGCATAACCGAGCAGTCCATAGACACCGTCCGGCGCACCCTCGAGCGGACCGCCGGCCGGCAGGTGACCGACCGCGGGGAGCTCAAGAACGCCATCCGCAAGGACCTCTCGGGCTTCATCTCCCAGAAGACGGGCAAGCGACCGATCATCCTCCCGCTAATAGTAGAGGTCTAAACGTAGACCTCTACTACATGGTGCGGTAGAGGTACAGCCCTCGCCGTTTGGGCTAGACTTGCCCTGTGGCTACGGGAAAGAGCGCTCCGAAAAAGACGGCGAAGAGGTCTGCCCCGGCCAGGAAGGGCGGCGTCAGGTCCACCCGCAAGAAGGCCCCGCCGCCTCTCCTCGGGGGCGTGCGGGAGGCCGTGAGCCGTGAGGCCGTCGGGATCGCGGCCCTCGCCCTGGGCCTCTTCTTTACGGCCGCGTTCTTCAGCGGCCGCGGGGCCTTCCTGGGGGACGCGGGGCTCTACCTGGCCCGCACCCTGCTCGGCGACGTGGGGTTGGCGCTCGCGCCGCTCGCCGTGGTCGGCGGGATCTTGCTGGTTTTGGACCGCCTTCCCGGCCGCGCCGTTCTAGGAACCTCCCTGCTGCTCCTCGGCGTCGCCGCCGCGCTCGCCGCCGCCATGCCGCGCCGGCTCCTTTTCTCGAACGAGGCCTACCCGGAGGCCGGGGGGGCGCTGGGCAGCGCCGTCTACTACGCCGTGGACGCCGTCGGCGGCACCATAGGCGCCGTTCTCGCCCTGGCGCTCCTGTTCTCCCTGGGCCTCTCTTTGCTCACCGGCGTCGGCTTCGGCGCGGCCCTTCTGGGCGCCCGCGACGGCCTGGCCTCCGTGGCCGGGCGCGTCCGCGACCTCGGCGGGCGTCTGGGGGCGAGCCGGCCGGAGACGCCCGGAGACAGCCCCGAGGAGCCGGCCGGAGCGCGGGACCGGCGCGAAGAGTTGCCGCCCGAGCCGGTCGCGCCCACGCCCGAAGACGACGAGCCCACCCGGGAGCTCGAGGTGGTGCTGCCGGAGAGCTCCGACGGGCTGCGGCTGGAGGAGAGGGGGGCCGTTGAGCCAGGGGAGTACACGCCGCCGCCGTTCAGCATCCTCGACCTCGGCAGCGGGGTCCCCGAGCACGACGCCGAAGGGACGAGCGAGCGGCTCACCAGGGCGCTCGCGGACCTCGGCGTCGAGGCGAGGGTCGTCAGGGCCGTCGTGGGCCCGCGGGTGACGAGGTACGAGCTCAGGCTCGGCAGCGGGGTGAAGGTCGGCAAGGTAAGGAATTTGCAGCAGGACATAGCCTACGCGCTGGCGGCTACCGAGGTCAGGATACTCGCCCCCATCCCGGGCAAGAGCGCCGTCGGCGTCGAGGTGCCGAACACCAAGCCCGCGAAGGTCACCCTTGGAGACGTGTTCAGGGAGTACCCGGACGCCAACGACTGGACCCTGCCCGTGGGCCTCGGCAAGGACATCTCCGGGCGGGCGGTCTTCTTCGATCTGGCCGAGATGCCGCACCTGCTCGTGGCCGGCACCACCGGCAGCGGCAAGAGCGTCATGCTCAACGGGCTGCTGACCTCCCTGCTGCTCACCACCGACCCGCGCCAGGTCAAGATGGTCCTCATCGACCCGAAGAGGGTGGAGCTCTCCCCGTTCGGCCGGGTACCGCACCTCATAACCCCCGTCGTAACGGACGTCAAGAAGGCGGCGAACGCGCTGCAGTGGGCCGTGGCGGAGATGGAGCGGCGCTACGAGGTTCTGGAGCGGATGGGGTCCCGCTCGCTCGAGGGGTACAACCTAAGGGCCGAGACGCCGATGCCCTACGTGGTGATCGTCATAGACGAGCTCGCCGACCTCATGATGCAGGCGGGGGCCAAGGTCGAGGACGCCATAGTCAGGCTCGCCCAGAAGGCGCGGGCGGTGGGTATCCACCTCGTCGTCGCGACCCAGAGGCCGAGCGTGGACGTCATAACCGGCATGATCAAGGCGAACGTCCCGAGCCGCATCGCCTTCGCGGTCTCCAGCCAGGTCGACTCGAGGGTGATCATGGACGCGGGCGGGGCCGAGGTCCTGCTCGGCATGGGCGACATGCTCTTCAAGCCGGTCTCCGCTTTGAGGCCCTCGCGCGTGCAGGGGGCCTTTATCTCGGAGAACGAGGTCGAGCGGGTGGTTGGCGCCACCGAGGACGCGGCCGCCGGGCGCGCCGAGCCCCACTTCGTCGATGAGGTCACCCAGCAGCCCAAGGGCGAGAAGGAGTCACCCGAGGAGCCCGAGGACGACCTCTTGCAGGAGGCGGCGAGCTTCGTCGTCTCCACGCAGCAGGCCTCCGTGAGCGCGGTGCAGCGCCGCTTCAGGGTCGGCTACTCCAGGGCCGGCAGGATCATCGACGCCCTGGAGCGCAAGGGGATCGTCGGCCCCTACGAGGGCTCCAAGAGCCGGGCCGTCGTGGCCTCGTCGATGGACATCGAGTCCATGTTCGAGGGCGGCGAACCGGACGGGCGGGACGCCGAAGGCTGGTAGCTACTGTGGTAAGGTTTTAGGCCGAAATGGACGACGGTAGGCAGACTTTCGGTGCGGCGGACGACAAGATCGGGCGCGTCCTCGAGAGGGCGCGCAAGGACAGGGGCCTCTCCCTCGAGGAGGCCGAGCGGGCCACCAAGATCCGCAAGCGGTACCTGGAGGGCCTCGAGCAAGACGATTACACGGTCCTTCCGGACGCCGTCTACGCCCGGGGTTTCTTGAAGACCTACGCGAACTTTCTCGGCCTCGACGGGGCCGGGCTCTCCGAAGAGCTGCGCACCCGCAGGAAGCCGCGCCGCGAGCGGGGCCTGAGCTACGCGGCGCCGGCGGCGAGCGAGTTCGATCGCCCGATCATCAGCCCCGGCGGCGTCCCCGGCGCCGACAAGCGCAAGGTCTCGAACTCGACGATAGTCACCGTCGCGGTCGCGGCCCTCGTGATCGCCGTCCTCGTGGGGGCCCTGTACTTCGTCGGCCTGGGCGTCCGCTCTTCGGTCGTGGACGACGCCGGGGGCGCCGAGAGGGTCGCCGCGCCCGTCGAGCCGCAGCCCGGGGACCCCGGGGAGGGCCCATCCGGCACGCTGACCGTCGGCGTCGAGGTGGAGGGCACCCCGGCCTGGATCCGGGTCAGCTCCGACTCCGAGACGGTCTTCGAGGAGGTCGCCGAGCCCGGCTTCTCCCGGACCTTCGAGGCCAGGCGCGAGGTCGGCATCAGGGCAGGAGATGCGGGCGCCGTCTGCGTGGAGGTGAACGGCCAGGACGTGGGGGCCCTCGGCGAGCCCGGCCAGGTCCTCGACAGGCGCTACACCCTGAAGTCCGCGAGCTGAGCGGGGCCCCCGCCAGAGGGGCCTCCCCGCGCGCACAAACGCCCTTGGGAGGGTATTCGGCCTGGAGTATAATTCCTCCCGAATAGTGCCGATCACGTAAAGAGCAGAAGACGCACGCGCCCCGTGGAGGATGCATTGGACAAGAGCAAAGCAATAGACGCCGCCGTTACCCAGATAGAGCGGCAGTTCGGCAAGGGGTCCATCATGAGGATGGGCGACGACGAGAGGCCGAAGGTTCCGGCCATCTCCACGGGCGCGCTCGCGCTCGATCTGGCCCTGGGCGTCGGGGGCCTGCCGCGCGGCAGGATCATCGAGATCTTCGGCCCCGAGTCGAGCGGGAAGACGACCCTCGCCCTGCACGTCATCGCCGAGGCCCAGAAGTCCGGCGGCCTGGCCGCCTTCGTGGACGCCGAGCACGCCATCGACCCGGACTACGCCCAGGCCATCGGCGTGGACCTCGAGAACCTGTACTTCTCCCAGCCGGACAACGGGGAGCAGGCCCTCGAGATAGCCGACACCCTCATCCGCTCGGGCGCCCTCGACGTCGTCGTCATCGACTCCGTCGCCGCCCTCGTGCCCCGCGCCGAGATAGAGGGGGAGATGGGCGACTCCCACGTCGGCCTGCAGGCCCGGCTCATGAGCCAGGCCCTGCGCAAGCTCTCCGGCTCCCTCAACCGCTCGGGGACCACCGCGATCTTTATCAACCAGCTGCGCGAGAAGATAGGCGTCATGTTCGGCTCCCCCGAAACCACCCCGGGCGGGCGCGCCCTGAAGTTCTACTCGAGCGTCAGGCTGGACATCCGGCGCATCGGGGCGCTCAAGGCCGGCAACGACACGGTGGGCAACCAGACGCGGGTAAAGGTCGTCAAGAACAAGGTGGCGCCGCCGTTCAAGGTGGTGGAGTTCGACGTGATGTACGGCGAGGGCATCTCCCGCGAGGGGAGCTTGCTGGACATCGGCATCGAGCACGGGGTGGTCCAGAAGTCCGGGGCGTGGTTCGCCTACGGCGACGAGCGGCTCGGGCAGGGGCGCGAGAACGCCAAGATCTTCCTGAAGGAGAACGAGGGCGTGCGCAACCGCATCCTCGCCGAGATCTACGACAAGCTCGGCTTCGACAACCCGAACGCCGACGGCGACGGGGCCGAGGAGACGAACGGCGTGGTCGAGGAGGCGCTCGTCGCCGAAGGTCGGGCTGGCTCCCTGAGCCGGTAGGGGATAGGCCTTGCCCGAGATCACGGGCGTAAAGGAGCGCCGGGGCAGGGCCAGGGTCTCCCTCGACGGGGAGTTCTGGGCCGAGCTCGACGCCGGCGTCGCCATAGAGCGCGGCCTCCGCGAGGGGGCCGCGTTCTCGTGGGAGGAGCTTTGGGAGGCGCGCGTGGCGGGGGAGAGGCCGCTCGCGATGACGCGCGCCCTGAACCTGCTCGGGTACAGGGCGCGTTCTGAAGGGGAGGTGCGAGAGAGGCTCGGGAGGCACGGGTACGCCCCCGAGACCGTCGGGGCGGTGGTCGGGCGCTTGGGGGAACTCGGTTACCTCGACGACGAGGATTTCGCGCGCCAGAGGGCACAGGAGAAGGCCAGGAAGTACGGGCCGCGGCGGGTGTCCGCCGACCTGCTAAAGAGCGGGGTCGGGCGGGAGATCGCCTCCCGTACCGTGGCCGAAGAGTTCGAGGGGCGCTCGGAGCTTGAGGACGCTAGAAGCGCCGCGGCGCGGCGGTATAATGGGGAGGGATCCGAGGCCGAGGCGCGCAGGGTCTACGGTTTTCTGGCGCGCCGCGGTTACTCGGCCGGGGTCTGCGCCGAGGTCGCAAAGGAGCATCGCGGGCCGGCGCAGTTTTAGAGAGCGACTGTCCGACAAACTCGACGCCGGGCCCGTAGCGGGGCCCGTTGAAGGAGACAACCCGTGAACGTTCTGTTGCTGGTCCTCGGGCTCGCCGTCGGCTTGGCCGTCGGGGTGGCCGTGGGCTATCTCGTGTGCCGGTCTCGCATGACGGCCAGCCAGGCCCAGGCCCGGG
This sequence comes from Rubrobacter sp., assembly GCA_035936475.1. Taxonomy (GTDB): domain Bacteria; phylum Actinomycetota; class Rubrobacteria; order Rubrobacterales; family Rubrobacteraceae; genus Rubrobacter_D. The sequence continues at coordinate 18,931 of DASYWA010000084.1, forward strand.
CCGACGCCAGGTCGATCCTGGAAGACGCCAGGCGCGAGGCCGAGGCGACCCGCCGGGAGGGCGAGCTCGCCGCCAAGGAGGCCGCGCTAAAGGTCAAGGACGACGCCGAGGCCGAGGTCCGCGCCAGGCGCGCCGAGATCTCGCGCGTCGAGGAGCGCCTGGATAACCGCGACGCCGCCCTCGAGCGGCGCGAGGGCGAGCTCGAGGCCCGCCGCGAACGCCTGGGCGAGCAGGAAGAGGCCCTCGCCCGCAGGCGCGCCGAGCTCGAGGAGAAGGAGTCCGAGCAGCTGCGCGTCCTCGAAGAGCTCTCAGGTCTGACCCGCGCCGAGGCCGAGCGGCGCCTCTTCAGTGGCCTGGAGAACGAGCTCGAGAGTCGGCTCGGCCAGATGGTCCGCGACAAGACCCTCGAGGCCGAGGAGAAGGCCGACCAGGAGGCGCGCCGGCTCATCGCAACTACCATGGAGCGGGTTGCCTCCGACCTCACCTCCGAGACCACCGTCAAGGCCGTGAGCCTCCCCTCGGACGACATGAAGGGCCGGGTCATAGGCCGCGAGGGGCGCAACATCCGGGCGTTCGAGGCCGCCACGGGCGTCGACGTCATAATCGACGACACCCCCGAGACCGTTGTTATCTCCTCCTTCGACCCGGTTCGGCGGGAGGTCGCCCGCGTCTCGATGGGCCGCCTCGTCCAGGACGGTCGCATCCACCCCGGGCGCATCGAGGGCATCGTCGCCAAGGCCAAAAAGGACGTCGAGAAGGAGATGAAGGCTGCGGGCCGCCAGGCCGTCTACGACGCCAAGATCACGGGCAACATGCACAACGACCTCACGCGCCTGCTCGGCGCCCTCAAGTACCGCACCTCCTACGGGCAGAACGTGCTGGCCCACTCCGTCGAGGTCGCCAACATCTGCGGCATGATGGCCCAAGAGCTGGGCGCGAACGTCAAGCTCGCCCGCCGCGCCGCCCTCCTCCACGACGTCGGCAAGGCCATAGACCACGAGGTCGAGGGCACCCACGCCATCATCGGCGGGCGTTTCGCCAAAAAATCCGGCGAATCCGACGACGTCGTGCGCGCCATCCAGGCCCACCACCACGAGATCGAGATGGAGACCGTCGAGGACGTGCTGGTCGCCGCCGCCGACGCCGTCTCCGCCGCCCGCCCCGGCGCCCGCCGCGAGACCACCGAGACCTACATCGAGCGCCTGCGCAACCTCGAGGACATAGCCCTCGGCCACCGCGGCGTGGACAAGGCCTACGCCATCCAGGCCGGGCGCGAGATCCGGGTGATGGTCCAGCCCTCCGAGGTCGACGACCGAATCGCCGCCAAGCTCGCCTACGACATCTCCAAGCAGATAGAGACGGACCTCGAGTACCCGGGCCAGATCAAGGTAACCGTCATCCGCGAGAGCCGCGTGAGCGAGGTCGCCCGCTAGGATGCCCGCCAGGATGCCTTTAGGGACGCCCTCAGGGATGCCCCGCCCAGAAACGGCCCCGTAGTTTCGCCTCTTGGAAGGGCCCTACAGGGACCTCGGGGCCGGCTTCGCCCGGCTGACCGGGGTCGAGGGTGCCCGCCGCGGCCCCTCGCGCATAGGGCACGTGGAGGACGCCCTCGCCGAGCTTCTGCGCAACGCCCGCGACGCCGGCGCCCGCAACGTCCTCGTGGCCTCGACCCTGACCCGCCGCCGCTTCCGCACCCTCACCGTGATCGACGACGGCCACGGCATCCCCGACGCGTACGTAAACCTCGTCTTCGAGCCCGGCGTCACCACCCGCCACCTCGACCCCGTCGTCGACCCCTCGGCGGCGAGGGCCGCCCCCCACGGCGCGGGCCTCGCCCTCTACCACATAAGGGAGGCCGCCCTCTCCGCCGAGGTCCTCTCCCCGTCGTCGCCGACCGCCATACGCGCCACCTTCGACACCAAGATCCTCCCCGAACGCGCCCTCCAGTCCGGCACCCGCCCCTCCAAGAGCAACCTCCGCGCCGTCCTCCAGACCTTCGCCCAAAACCTCCCGCCCCAGAGCCCGGCCAAAATCTTCCACGGACCACCCGCCCGGGTCCTCGCCACCCTCCTTCATAACCACATAATACAAACGAGCGGAGGAGCCGGGGAATTGAGGGCGTTGGCTGGCGGGATCGGCTTGGAGGTCTCGCTTCGGACCGTGCAGAGGGTCTTGCGGGGGGACGTGGCGCCGCTTGGGCCCGTCTCGCCCGGGAGCGGAGGGGGGGCGATCGCCGGGGCGCGTAGGGCGATGGAGGGTGGGGGGCCCGTGCTCGAGCTCGGCGACGAGGAAACGGCCGGGATCGCGGATATACTAAGGCGGGCCGCGAGGGCCGGGTACCTGGAGATAGAAGACGTGAGGCTCGAGTCCCGCCCCGGTGAGATCTCCGTGCGGGCCCGGGTCTACGAACCGGAGGAAGAGTATGAGTGAGACCACGCGGGCGCCCAAACCCATCCCGCTCGCCACCAAACCCCGCCCTTCCGCCTCCGGGCGGCCCGGCTCGGGCAAGACCGCCTGCATAAGGACCTTCGGCTGCCAGATGAACGTCCACGACTCCGACCGGATGCGGCGCATGATCCTGGACGCCGGCTACGCCGAGGTGAACTCATACGAGGACGCCGACGTCGTCATCCTGAACACCTGCTACGTACGCGAGAACGCTGTCGACCGCGTCCGCGGCCACCTCGGCGAGCTCAACCGCCTGCGCAGAGAAGGCCGCGTCAAAAAAGTGGCCCTCACCGGATGCATCGGCGCCGCAGAAGAGTCCGAGACCCTCCGCCGCCAGTTCGGCATAGACGTTGTATTGGGTACTCATAATACTTACGAACTTGCCGAGTTCGTGGGCCTGCCGACGATGGAGGAGACGTACACGCCGGATCTCCCCGGAACGGAAGGGGAGCACGCGGCGTTCGTCACGATAATGACGGGCTGCAACTACCAGTGCAGCTACTGCATAGTCCCGACCGTCAGGGGCAGGATGGTGTGCAGGAGCAAGGAGAGCGTGCTCTCCGAGGTCGACCGGCTGGTCGCCTCTGGCACGAAGTACGTGACCCTGCTCGGCCAGACCGTCGACGCTTGGAGGCACGAGGGGGACCGCTTCTGCGACCTTCTGGAGGCCGTGGCGGACAGGGCGCCGCGGGTCTCGTTCACGACAAGCCACCCGTCCAATATGGAGGACCGCACCCTCGGGGTCATAGGCGCAAAGGACACGATAGTAAAGAGGCTCCACCTGCCCGTGCAGTCCGGTTCGGACAGGATGCTCCGTATGATGCACCGCGGGTACAAGGCCGAGAGGTACAGAAGGAAGATCGGGGTCTTCAGGGACGCCGCCCCGGACGGGACGCTGAGCACGGACATCATAGTCGGGCACCCCGGCGAGACGGCGGAGGACCACGAGGCGACGCTGCGGCTGGTCGAGGACTGCTCCTTCGACTCTGCCTACGTCTTCAAGTTCTCGCCGAGGGAAGGAACGGAGGCCGCGAACCTCGGCGAGGTCGTGCCCCCGAAGGTGGCCCAGAGGCGGTTCGTTGAGGTCCTGCGGGCCGTGGAGGCCAACGCGTTCGCGAGGAACCGGCGCAAGATCGGCGCCACCGAGGAAGTCTACGTGCGCCACGGCGCCAACGAAGACGGCAGGGCTATAGGCGAGACCTGGAGCGGCCACGCCGTGCACCTGAGGACAGGAGCGAAGCCCGGGGAGTACGTAAGGGCTTACGTGGAGTCCGCGGGCCCCCACGTGCTCTACGCCGGCGACCCCGTCGGGCCCGTCTAGGACCCCCGAACCGTTGGAAGCCCCCGCAAAGAACGCCTTCGTGATCTGCGGTCCAACGGCGGGCGGCAAGAGCGGCCTTGCCGACGACCTCGCCGACGCCCTCACCGCGAATAACCCCGTAGAACGATCGGTACCGACCATCGTGGTCGACTCCGTGCAGGTCTACAGGGGCCTCGCGAGCATATCCAACCAGGCCCGCCGCAGGCCCGCCGAGCTCGTCGGCGTCGTGCCGGTGACGGAGCGCTGGACCGTCGCGCGCCACAGGGGGGCTGCACAAGCCGTGATCTCCTCATCGGGGCCCGCTTTCGTGCTCGACGCCGGGACGGGCATGTACCTCAACGCCGTGCTCCTCGACCTCCCGCTCGCGCCCAGGGTGCCGGAAGGGGTGAGGGCGAGGGCCGAGCGGGAGTCGGCCGGGGAGCCGAACCCGAGGAGGTCTTCGAGGGAGAGGGAGCTTCGGCTGGTGGGCGCGGACGAACGCAGCTCCATCTGGTCCGGGGAAATGCGCTACCGGACAAGCCTCCTGTACGTGCGCCCGCAGAGGCCCGCGCTCGACCGCGCCATAGCCTTGAGGTCCAGAAAGATAGCCAGGGAGGGCCTCGGGGAGGCGGAGGTCCTGCGGGAGATGGTCGAGGCCGGAGAGGACGTGAACCCCTCCGTCGCCGGCGCCGTCGGCGTCAGGGAGCTCCTGGCCCACCTCTCCGGCCGCCTCACCCTGGCGCAGGCCGAGGACCGCATCGCCGTCCGCACCCGGCAACTCGCCAGGCGGCAGACGCGGTGGTTCGACAAGCTCGCCCGCACCCTGGAGGGACGCGCGACGGTCTCCGTGGTAGAGGGCCCTGGCGACCCCCGTGCATTACATACCATGCATGATACAATGTGGGCATGAAGGAGAGCAGGGAAGAAGGGGTAGGGACCGAAGTCGGGGCCGAAGCGCGGGGCTTGCTCGTGGGCGCGGGAGAGCCGCGCCACATGGGGGAGTTGGGCCGCCTGGCGACGACGCTCGGGATGGAGGTCGTCGGCGTGCTCGAGCAGGGCCGCAGGGACAACGCGGGCTACGTCGGCCGGGGCAAGCGCGAGGAGTTGCGCGAGCTCGTCGAAGAGACGGGCGCGGACTTCGTCGTGACGGACGACGAGCTTACGGCGTCCCAGGCCAGGGTGCTTGAGCGGGCGGCCGGCGCCGTCGTCGTCGACAGGACGGAGCTGATCATCCGCATCTTCGAGGTGCACGCCGGGGACGCGGCGAGCAGCCTCGAGGTCGAGCTTGCGGACCTCCAGTACCGGCTGCCGAGGGTGAAGGGCCGCAACCCCGAGCTCAGCCGCCTGGGCGGCGGTCGCGGCGGCGCCGGGGGCGGCGCGAGGCGCGGCAGCGGCGAGCAGCAGCTCGAGTACGACCGCCGCGTCATCCGCGGGCGCATAGACACGATAAACCGCAAGCTCGAGCGCGAGAAGACCGGCAGGGAGGTGCGCGGCGCGCGCCTGAGGGAAAGTTCCACCCCGACCGTGGCCCTCGTCGGCTACACCAACGCCGGCAAGACGACCATCCTCAACGCCCTGAGCGGCGCCGGGAGGTCCACGAAGGACAGGCTCTTCGAGACGCTCGAGACCACCACGCGCCTCGTCGAAGGCGGCGCCACCGCCAATGGCGCCGTTGGCGGTGGCGCCCACCCGGATTTCGTGGTCACCGACACGGTGGGCTTCATAAGGAAGCTGCCGACCCAGCTCGTCCACTCCTTCGCCTCGACCCTCGAGGCTGCCAACCAAGCGGACGTCAGGGTCCTCTGCGCCGACGCCTCGAGCCCCGAGCTCGAAGACGAGATAGCCACCGTCAGTCGCACGCTCGCCGACGGCACCGGGGACGGATCGGGTGGACCGCCAACGATACTCTGCCTCAACAAGATGGACCTCGTCTCAGAAGAACGGGCCAAGGAGATAGAGAGGCTCTACCCGGAGGCCGTCCGGATCAGCGCCCTCACGGACGCCGGCCCGCTCCTCGAAGCCATCTACGGTGCGATCTCCTCTGGCCGGGAGCGGATGGAGGTCCTGATACCCCACGAGGACTACGGTGCAGCCAGCCGCCTCTACGGCCTCGCCGACATCCACGCCCGCCGCGCGACGGACGAGGGCCTCTGGATGGACGTCAGCCTCCCGCGCGCCGCCGCTGCCAGGTACGCCGCCTACAAAACCCCCTGAACCCACCTTTTATCACCACATAATACATCATCGTGGACAAGGATACCCGGACAACTAAACTCCGCCTCTACCCGGAGCACCGCGCGCTGGCAGGTGAGGAGGGGATATACGGGGATCTTGAATTCCCGCCCCCCGATTCCCACAAGCTCCCTTACGTGCTGATGAACATGGTCAGTTCTGTGGACGGGAGACCATCCGTCGGGGGAAGGGCCGCGGGCATAGGAAGCCGGACCGACAGAGAGGCGATGCGGGCGCTCAGGTCTCGCGTGGACGCCGTCATGGTCGGAGCCGGGACCCTGCGCGCAGAGAAGCTCAACCTCGGTCTCGACGATCCCGGCGACGAACAACCCCTCGCCGTGGTGGTCGCGGGCGCCGGGGGCTTGCCGATAAGAGAACGGCTCGTGGTCGGGCGTCAGCGCGTGATCGTCGCCGCGCCAGAAGGTTCGCGGCGCATCGCGGAGGAAGGCCACGAGGCAGGCGAAGTCTCCGTGAGGGTTATAGAAACCCCGGGCTCCGGTGGCGGCCGCGCGGACCTGAGGTGGCTCCTCGGAGTACTCAAGTCCGAATACGGCGTAGATCGCCTGCTGGTGGAAGGCGGCCCGACGCTCAACCGCTCCCTGATAGACGAGGGCTTGGTTCACGAGCTCTTCCTCACGATCGCCCCGAAGCTGCTCTTGGGCCCGGAGGCCTCCATCCTCTCCGCCGGCCAAAACAACGAACCATGTGGCAGCGGGCCACGCGACTTGACGCTCATCGCTGCGCACTCCGCGGCAGATGAGATCTTCCTCAGGTATCGCTTCCAGCAACCTGGGCGCCGCCCCTGAACCCCCAACGCTCAACTTCCGAGAATTCCCGTTATGCGAAGTTCGCATGGGTGAGGGAGGTTCGGCCGCCTCCAAGCTAAGGGAGCAACGTCACTCGTTTGGCTATCGCATACCCTTTGGGCCACTGCTTCGGCCGCTGCCCAAGAAGTACACGTCTGCCCAAAACGTGGCGCCCATGGAACTAACAAGGTCGACCTGTTCTCTGGAGAGGGACAAATTGTAGTCGTTCTCCGAATCGGCGTAGATCACGCACGCGAAGGTGACGAGGTGCTCATCAGCCAGCGCCCTTACCTTTTCGACGTATGGCATTAGCCGTTCGATCTCGACCAGCGATTCGTTTTCTCAAGAACCGGTGAGTTGCGGAAGAAACGCCTATACCCTCCCTTTCTCTAGATTTTGTCCGCCTCTAAGCCTGTTTGAGAGTTGATCTGCTCAGGATCTGCCATAGTTGTGCAGGCTCCTATATCGGGAGGGTATTATACTGATATGCCTTGCTGGCCAGTTCCTCGGCGCGGCGGATGTAGCGCAGGGTGGTCTTGGGATCGGAGTGGCCGAGGAATTGCTGGATGACGAGGAGGGGCGCCTCGTTCACGGCCATGTTGGTGCCTACGGTGTGGCGGATGGAGTGCGGGCTTATGGGCTTGGTTATGCCGGCGGCGCGGACGTACTTTTTTACTATGTTCTGGACGGAGCGGGTCGTGAGGGGCTTGTCCTTGCCCACACGGGAGGTCAGGAGGGGCTTGCGGGCGTCCGTGTGGGAGTTGAGGGAGCGGCCTGAGAGGAGGACGTAGCGCTGGACGAGGCGCCAGAGGTCCGGTGAGATCGGGACGTTGCGGATCTTGTCTCCCTTGCCGAGCACGCGGAGCATGACCGCGTCGTTGCCGGTGTCCTTAAAATCGGAGAGCTTGAGCCCGACAACCTCGGCCTCGCGCAGGCCGCACCCGGCCATGACCGCGAGCAGGACGTAGTCGCGGTAGTTGTCCGAGCGGGCGGCGTTGAGCATGCGCTGGAGCTCGTCCTCGGTGAGCACGTTGTAGGCCGGGTCCTGGCGCACGCGCGGGCTCTTGGCGAAGAAGCGCAGGGCCTCCGGGTTGACGGTCGTCGCACCCGTCATAAACGTGAAGATCAAAAACCTTCGGAGCACCGCGAGCTTCTTGGCCGCCGTCGCCGCAGCGTAGCTGCTTATCAGGTGCTCCCGGTACAGGGACACATCCTCCGCTGTCAACCCCGACAGGTCTTTCCCAAGCTCCCCCACCAGGTAGGCGACGAAGAGCCGGATCTCTGTATTATAGGTTTTTATAGTCTGGGGGCTGGTTAGGGTGCGGAGGTAGAGGGCGATTAGGCGGTCGGTCTCCGGGGAGGTCTTTGCGGGGAGGGCGGGGGCCGGGACCGGGAGGTCAGTCATCGGGGGTGGCGTAGGTTATCAGCGAGACGACCTCGTAGGGGGCGAGGCGGGAGCGGCCGTCTAGGTAGCCGAGCTCTATGAGGAAGGCGACGCCCGCGACCGTTCCGCCGGCGTTCTCGACGAGGTCGCACATGGCGCGGGCGGTGCCGCCGGTGGCGAGGAGGTCGTCGGCGACGAGGACGCGCGACCCCTCGCGGATGGAATCGGCGTGGGCCTCCAGGGTGTCGGTGCCGTACTCGAGGTCGTAGGTGGCGGAGATCGTCTTTCGGGGGAGCTTGTTCGGTTTGCGGGCGAGGACGAGACCCTTTTTTGCCCTGTAGGCCAGCGCGGTACCGAAGACGAAGCCGCGGGCCTCGGCCGAGAGGATGTGGTCGTAGCCGAGGTGCTCGGTGGCGGCGTGGAGGGCGTCCGTGGCGGCGTGGAGGGCGGGTCCGTCCTCTATTACGGGGGTTATGTCTTTGTAGGAGATGCCGGGTTTGGGGAAGTCTGGGACGGTGCGGATGCGGGACCTGACCGTCTTCAGGGCGTCCTCGGGAGCGGGCATCCTCAGGGGGCGAAGGAGTCTATCACGTTCGCCATCATCAGCTCCTTCATCCGGGAGTCGACGGAGGCGAGGTGGCGGGCCTTGTTCACGGCCTCCGCGACCCTTCCCTCGTCGCCGCTGCGCAGCTCGGGGTTTACCACCTGCTTAAAGAGGGCGGCCTCGCGGTCCACGGCGGCCATGATGCCGCGCAGGTGGCGGGGTTGGATCGAGTACTTCGCCATCTCGAGGGCCATGCGCGCGATCTCGGCGTCTCGCTGGGTGAGCTCGCCGGTGCGCCCGATCACGCCGACCGTCACGAGCTCGTCGACGAAGCGGCTGTCCGTCTCCAAAGTGTCGGCGAGCTCCTCGCGGGTGTAGGTCCTGTCCTCCAGCACGCGGGAGAGGTCGTTCGCCGAGTCGCCGCCGGTGGAGATACCGCCGCCGCCCTCGATGCGCTTCTTGATCACCTTGAGCGGCAGGTACTCTTTGTCCTGGAGGGTGAGGATGTACTTTAGGAGCTCGATGTCCTGGCCCGAGAAGAGCCGGTAGCCGCCGCGGGTGCGAGTCAGGTTGATCAGGCGCCGGCGCTCGAGGTACCGGATCTTGCTGACGGACAGCGTCGGGAACTCGGGCCTCAGACGCTCCACGACCTCGCCTATGGTGTAGCTGTCCTTGGACCCTCCCCTCCCCCGCATCCCCTGGCCCGACTCGGGGGCCGGTTCGGGGATCGGTTCGTGGGCCGCCAGGCCCCCCGTCGCCTCGTCTTCGGGGGGCACGTTGTCCCCCCGCGCGGGGATCGGGGCGTCCCCCATGGGATCGTTCCACCTTCTCTGGTTTACGTCTCCGCTCTCCATGGGGTTCGCTCCCATCCTCTCCATCGCGCTCGGTGCCGCGCACGCCGCCCCCGGGTCTTCCCGAGGCCCTCTTTAGGCGAGCACGAACCTGAACCGGTACTTTCCTACCTGTATCTCGTCCCCGTTGCGCAGGTCCACGGAGTCCACCCTTACCCTGTTGACGTAGGTGCCGTTGAGGCTGCCCACGTCCCGGATCAGGAACCCCCGCTCCCCGCGCAGGATCTCGGCGTGCTTGCGGGAAACGGTTACGTCGTCCAGGAAGATGCTGCTCTCCTGGCCGCGGCCGACGGTGACGACCTCATCGTCTATGTCGTGCATGCGCCGACCGGCCGTGCCCTCGACCTGATCCAGCTCGATCAGGGAGGCGACCCCCGTCTCCACGGCGGCGAGCGCGTGCCCCTCCGCCTCCTCGCCGAAGCTCGGCGCGAAGGAGACCGTGCTCTGGCCGGCGTCGAGCTTCATGCCGCACTCGGCGCAGAACCTCATCTTGGGCGAGATCTCGGCCGCGCAGTTCGGGCAGACCATCACCTCGCCCCCTCCTCCCCGACCAACACCCGCGCGAGCTCCTCGGCCGTCAAGGCGGCCAGGCCCCGCCCGGCGAGCTCTGCCCGGATCAGGTTCGCCCTGCCCCGCAGGAGCTCGTGCCGGTACGCCGCCAACCGCTCCTCCTCGTAGACGCGCGCCAGAAGCCCCCGGAGCTCGGGCTCGGGGAGGGCAGTGAGGTCATCGGCAGACTCCCAATCGAAGCCGCCGGACGGCGTTAGGCGCTGGTCAGACACAGGAGCTAGTATAGCGGAGTCTCAACCTGAAGCGCAATGTCAGCTTGAGGTTTCCGCTGCGGCCCCTTCTTCTATAAGGGAGCGGACGATCTCCACGTACTCGCCGGCGAGGGCGCGCGGGTCGCCGCCGTCTCCCGGCTCGGCGTAGACGTAGAACACGGGGTTGTCTGGGTCCGGGAGCATCAGCACCCACCCCCCGTCGACGCTCAGGCGCACGCCCTCGGTCAGGATCGCGTCCGGGTCGCCACCGAACCTCTCGGCCAGGCCGCGCATCACGCGCCCCTTCGCCGTCCACGGGCACTCCAGGCGCTCGCGGATCACGCCGCCGAAGGAGTCGTCGTACTCCCGCCGCACGGCCGACAGGGGCTCGGAGCGGAACGCCTCGAGGGCCCGGGCGAGGGTCATGAAGCAGTCGGGGGCCGGCAGGAACGAGGGGAAGATGTAGCGGCCGTCGGCCAAAGAGGCGAGGTCGGCGCGGGTGCCGGCGGCCTTTATGGCCAGGCTGCCGATGCCGGTGCGGCTGATCTCGACGGTGCCCCCGCCCTCCTCGGTGAGCCTCCTGTAGCCGCTGCTCAGGTTTATAGGGAAGACGGCCTTGCGGGGCCGGGTCGCCCGGATCAGGCACGCCAGCATCACGTCGTCGGGCACGAAGTTGCCCTCGTCGTCGACGAACCGGACCACTTCGGCCTCGGGTCCGACGACGGCCCCGAAGGCGGCCCCGACGGTCGGCACTATGCGCGCCACCCGGTCTATGCTCTCCTCGAGGTCGCCCGCAGAACCGCTGCCCACGACGTTCGCGTTGGCGAAGCCCTCCATGACGACGGCCCCCACGCCCAGACGGGAGAAGACCCGGCTGGCGACGAGGCCGGCCACCCCGCCGTAGAAGTCCACGACTATGGTGGCGCCGGAGGTCTTGTCGCGGTCGACGACGCGCTCCAGGCGCTCGACGAACTGCTCGACGACGCGCCCGGGGTAGATCAACTCGCCTATGTCCGCGCCGTGGGCCCTACGGTACTCCTCGCGCACGAACGCCTTCTCCACCGAGCGCTGGTCGCCCTCGGTCATGGGCGTCGCCTCCGAGGCGAAGAACAGTATCTCCACGTCGTCGGGGTCGGCGCCGGCCCGCACGTGCGCCCCGGCAGATGACCTCCCCGAGAGCACGTCGTGGCGCACGACGCCCGCGTGGGCGGCCCTGAGGTCCCTGATGTTTATCCCGGTCCCGAGCAGCGCCGCGGTCATCGCCCGCTTGGCGACCTGGGCCGCGCGGGAGGAGTCGCGGCCCAACGTGACGACGGAGCCTGGGTCGAGGGTGGTGCCAAAAGAGGACGAGAGGCGCGTCACGAACTCTGGGGTCAGGTTCACGTTGAACTTGCCGGTGACGACGCCGCCCTTGAAGATCGTGCGCAGGCCCATCGTCTCGTAGATCAGGGAATGGGTGACGTTGGCGCCGGGCTCTATGGTCTTGTGCGGGTAGACCTTGACGTCCGGGGCTATGGTCGCCCCCTCGCCCACTATCACGTCGTCCCCTAAAGCGCTGCGCTCGAGTATCCTCGCCTTCGCCTGCACGTAGCAGTTGCGGCCGACGAGCGTGTCCTTTAGCTCGGCCCCCTCCCCGACGTAGGTCCCGTCGGCGACGACGCTGCGCTCGATGGAAGCCCCCGCCGAGACGACGACGTTGTCGGCTATGACGGAGTAGGGGCTTATCTTCGCCCCGGGGTCGATGCGGGCGTTCTCCCCGATCACGACCGGCCCCTCGAGCTCCTCGTCGGCCACCTGCGTCCGACGGCCCACGAAGATGTTCTCCCTAAGACGCGTACCAGGCGGCCTGACGTCCTTTACCCTGCCGTCGAGCACGTCGCGCTGGGCGGAGGCGAACTGCTCGAGGGTGCCTATGTCCTCCCAGTAGTCCTCGGTGACGTAGCCGTACATCGGCCGCCCGACCTCCAAGAGCTTCGGGAAGAGCTCCTTGGAGAAGTCGTACTCGCCCTCCTCCGGTATCTCGTCCATGACGGAGGGCTCGAGCAGGTAGATGCCGGTGTTCACGGTGTCGGAGAAGACCTGCCCCCAAGCCGGCTTCTCCAGAAAGCGCGAGATCCTCCCGTCCTCCTCCAGGATGACGATGCCGAAGTCCAGCGGGTTCTCGACGCTCTTGAGGACCATCGTGGCCTCCGAGCCCTTCTCCTCGTGGAAGCGCAACAGGCGCGTGAGGTCGGCGTCGGTGAGGGCGTCGCCGCTGATGATGAGCAGGCGCTCGCCCTCGAGGCCCAGCTGCTTCTCGGCCATCTTGACCGAACCTGCGGTGCCGGCGGGCGCGTCCTCGACGGAGTATCCGATCTTGACGCCCCAGTCCGACCCGTCGCCGAAGTAGTCCCGAATCTCCTCCGGCATGAACTGCAGCGTCACGGAGATGTCGTCGAAGCCGTGGCGCTTTAAGAGCCCGACTATGTGCTCCATGCACGGCAGGTTGGCTATGGGGATCATGGGCTTGGGCTGGTCGCTGGTCAGCGGCCTCAGGCGCGTCCCCTGCCCCCCGGCCATGATGACGGCCTTCATCGGGCGCCCCCGTCCACGGGCGCTACAAACCAGGCTCCGCGCATCCTGCCTCTCCTTCTACCTCCGACACGCCGGTTGGCGATTTCCCAACCATCATACCCGACCGGCGGGCGCGGCTAACGGCTGCTCTTGGTCCTGATGCCGACGGCCACGCCCCACAGGTCGTAGCGCTCCCTGAGGGCGTTCTCGACGTAGCGCAGGTAGTTGTCCGGCAGGTCGCCGGGGCGGTTGGCGAAGAGGGTGAACCGCGGCGGCGCGGTCCCCGTCTGGGTCGCGTACCGGATCTTGACGCCCCCCGGCGGCGAGGCCCGTTCCACGAGCGCGTTGACGAACTCCGCCACCTCGTGCGTCGCTACCCGCAGACGGTAAGCCCGCCTTATGCGCGAGGCGAAGGGCAGAATCCCCTCCACCCCGGCCCCCGTCAGCGCGGAGATGGGGAGGAAACGCGGCTTGAGGTCCGTGAGCCTGGCGGCTATCCCCTCCTCGACCTCCCGCAGCCGCTCCGGGGAGACGAGGTCCTTTTTGTTGATCAGGACCCCGCAGGCCCGCCCGGCCTCCTGTATCTCGCGCGCCACCCTCATGTCCCCGGCCACAAGACCGTCGACCGCGTCCACCAGCAACAGCGACACGTCCGAGCGCCGGATCGCCTCGCTCGTCCGCAACGACGAGTAGTACGGCACCCCACTGGCCCGCCTGATGCCCTTCCCAACCCCCGCCGTGTCGAGCAACAGGTACCGCTCGACCTCTCCTTCTACCTCCACCTCAACTTCACCCGCGACCGCGTCCGTTGTGGTGCCGGCGAGCTCGGAGACGACGGCCCGCTCGGTGCCGAGGAGGCGGTTGAGGAGCGTGCTCTTGCCGACGTTTGGCCTGCCGACGATGGCGAGCTTCGGCAGCTCGGGCTCCTCGTCCGGCGTGGTCTCCGGCAGCTGGGCGACGACGGCGTCCAGAAGGTCGCCGACGCCGAGGCCGTGGACGGCGGAGACCGCGTGCGGCTCGCCCTCGCCCAAAGAGTAGAAGCGGTGGCGTTCGGTGTCGTCGTCGGGGTTGTCCAGTTTGTTGACGGCGAGGACCACCTTCGCCTTCGAGCGGCGCAGCTCGCGGGCGACGGCGGCGTCGGCCTCCGTGGGACCGAGGCGAGCGTCGGTGAGGTGCAGGATCACGTCCGCCTCTTCGACGGCGATTCTGGCCTGGAGGGTTACGAGGGCCTCGAGGCCGACCTTCGCCTTCGGCTCCATCCCGCCTGTGTCCACGAGGTCGAACTCGGCGCCGGCCCACTCCGCCCTGTTGTACGAACGGTCCCGGGTCGTGCCGGGCTGGTCCGAGACGACGGCGCTCCTGCGGCGCAGGATGCGGTTTATGAGGGAGCTCTTGCCGACGTTGGGGGCGCCCACGACGGCCACCACGGGCAGCCGGCTCACGGGCGGCCCCCTTTCGGCAGGGCGTAGATGGTCCTCAAGACTTCGTCGGCGGCCTCGCGGTAGGCCTTGCCGCCGCGCAGTCCCTCGTCCGGGCGGATCGGGTCGCCGACGATCAGGCGCAGGCGCTCCCCGCGCAGGCGGGCCAAGGGCCCCGGGATCTTGCCGACAAAGACGGGCAAGACGGGGGCGCTGCCCCGGATCGCGAGCATCACCGCCCCGCTCTTGGCCTCCCTGGCCGTCCCGTCGTCCTTGTGGGTGCCTTCGGGGAAGATGCCGAGGGCCCACCCTTCCGCGAGGTAGCCGAGGGCGATCCGGACCCCCGTCCGTCCGCCGCCCTCGCGGTCCACCGGAAAGGAGCCTATAAACTCGAAGAACCTCTTGTACGGGGGCTCGTAGAGCTGTTTCTTGCCCATCCACTGCATGCGGCGGGGGACCGCCATGCACACGAGCACGGGGTCGGCGTACTGGCGGTGGTTGGCCGCGACTACCAGCGGCCCCGTCTTCGGCGCCCGCTCCATGCCCCGGATCTCCAACCCGAAGAGGAGGCGGCAGAGCCCGATCATGAACAGCCGGAAGAGGTGGTACCTGCGCGACATCCGCACCGGCGTGCTCTGGCCCCCGAAGGCGCTCGGGGCGCTCGCGCTGCTCATGCCCCCCGCCGCAGGCCGCTCGCGAGGTCTAGCACCCGCGAGACGACCTCTTCGAGGGAGAGCGCCGTGGTGTCGAGCACGACGGCGTCGGGGGCGGGCTTTAGCGGCGAGGCCTCGCGCTCGGAGTCCTGGCGGTCGCGGCGCGAGATGGCCTCCCTGATGCGGTCCAGCTCCCCCTCGCGCCCGGTCTGCCGCGCCCGCCTGCGCGCCCGCTCCTCGGGGTCGGCGGAGAGAAAGACCTTGAGCTCCGCGTCGGGCAGCACTACCGTCCCTATGTCCCTGCCCTCGACGACGGCGCCGCCTCCGCCCCTCGCCTCGTCGGCCGCGGCCCGCTGGACGGGGAGCAAAACCTCCCGCAGGCCGGCGTTTGCCGAGACCCTGGAGGCGGCGGCGGCCACCTCGGGGGTCCTGAGGAGCGGGTCGGGCACGCGCGCGCCGTCGATGCTGGCGCCCTCGGGGTCGAGGCCGACGCGGCGCGCGAGGCCGGCGATCTTCTTATCGTCGGAGAGGTCGGCGCCTTCGCGCAGGGCGAGCAGGGCGGCGGCCCTGTAGGCCGCCCCCGTGTTGAGGTTGACGACGCCGAGCCGCCCGGCAACCTGCCGGGCGACGGAGCTCTTCCCGCTCCCGGCGGGCCCGTCTATGGTCACGAGGATTCCCTTCATCGACGAGAGGAGTATAGCCGAAAGCCCCGGCCGTTCATCTGAGCCCTTCGAGCACCCGGAAGTACCCCGGGAAGGTCTTGGTCACGCAGCCGGGGTCGCTTACCGTGACCGTCGGCGCGGGTGCCGCCAGCCCCGCCACGGCGAAGGCCATCGCCATCCTGTGGTCCCCGTAGGTCTCGACCACGGCGGGCCGCAGCGGGCCGGGCATGATGCGCAACCCGCCTTTTCCCTCCTCGACGGGCACCCCGAGGCGCGAGAGCTCCGTGGCGACGGCCGAGATGCGGTCCGTCTCCTGGTGGCGGGTGTGGCCGACGTTGGTGATGGTGGTCGGCGAGGAGGCGAAGGGCGCTATGGCGGCGAGGGTCATCATGGTGTCCGAGAAGGCGCCCATGTCCGCCTCCACCCCCCGCAGACGTTCGGGCCCCCGCACCTCCACGTAATCTTCGCCGAGGTCTACCGCGCACCCCATCCGCTCCAGCACCTCCGCGAAGCGCAGGTCCCCCTGGGAAGAGCCGTCACCGAGGCCCGGTATCCGCGCGCGCCCCCCGGTGACGGCGGCCAGCGCCAGGAAGTACGAGGCGGCGGACGCGTCGGGCTCGACCTCGAACCGGCGGGCCCGGTACGGGCCGCGAGCCACGGCGAGCCGTCCAAAGCCCCCGCCCGCCTCGACCTCGGCGCCGAAGCTGCGCATGACGTCCAACGTGATCCCGACGTAAGGCCAGCTCTCCCGCCCCTCGATATCCAGCGTGACGGCCCGCTCCGCGTAGGGCGCTGCCATGAGCAGGCCGCTAACGAACTGGCTGCTCCCGCCCCCGCGCACGACGGTTCGCCCTCCCCGCAACCCGCCGCCGCGCACGACGATGGGAAACCGGCCTTCCTCGCCGGCGTACTCCACCCCGGCCCCGAGCCCGCGCATCGCATCCACGAGATCCTTTATGGGCCGCTCCCGCATACGGGGCACCCCGTCCACGGTGTAAGGCCCGGGCCCGAGCGCCAGCGCGGGCGGCAAGAACCGCGCCACGGTCCCCGCGTTCCCGACAAAGACGCCCACGTCCCCGCGGGGTATCCCGCCGCCAAGCCCCGCTATCCTCACCTCGCCGGCCTCCGAATTCGCCCGGACCTCGAAGCCCAGGCGCGCCAGGGACTCCATCAGGTAGTAAGGGTCGTCGGAGAAGAGCGGGTTCCGTATCGTGGAGACGCCGTCGGCGAGTGCGGCGACGAGCATCGCCCTGTTCGTCACGCTCTTGGAGCCGGGCACGACGACGTCGGCGTCTACGGGGCGACCGAGCGGGCCTATCTCCAGTCTCTCCGGGAACTCGCCCCTGACGTCCTCGAGATCGAAATCCCTGCCAGGAACGCCCCCCACACGGCTCACCGCAACGCCCCCAGCTCCTCCTCCGTGAGCGGACGATGTTCGCCCTCGGCGAGGTCCCCCAGAAGGATCGGGCCAACTCTCACTCTGCGCAGCCCGAGGAGTTCCAGGCCGGCGGCGGCACACGCCCGACGTATTATGCGGTTACGGCCCTCGTGGATGGTGAGGTGGAGGGTGGTCGTGCGCGGTAGTTTTTGGAGGTTCGAGATCTCCGGCGGGGACATGGGGCCGTCCTCGAGGATGGGGCCGGCGGCGAGGTCCTTTAGGGCGTCGGCGGGGACGGGGTTTTTCAGGGTGAGGAGGTACTCTTTTTCGACCTCTGAAGATGGGTGGGTGATGCGGTGGGCCAGGGGGCCGTCGTTCGTGAGGATCAGGAGCCCCGTCGTCTCGGCGTCGAGGCGGCCCGCGGGGACGAGGCCGGGGACGGGGGGCATCAGGTCGACGACCGTGGGGCGGTTTTTGTCCGGCTCGTCCTTGAGGGTGGTGAGGTAGCCGGCCGGTTTGTTCAGGGCGAACGAGGAGCGGACGGAAGGGAGGAAGACGGGGCGGCCATCGAGGAGTATCTCCTCGTCCCCGCGGACGGAGGCGCCGAGGGAGGCGGCCCCGCCGTCCACGAGGACGCGGCCGGCCTCGATCAGGGCCTCCGCCTTGCGCCTCGACGGGGCGGCGCCCGCGCGGGCGAGAAAGGCCTGCAACCGCACCTAGCCTTCCCTCTCGTCCGGGTCCGGTGCCGGGACCTCGGCGGACGAGGTCAGGCGCTCGCGGACGCGGGCGAGCTCCTCGGGCGAGACGAGCGAGTCCAGCGGGGGGAAGTCCTCCCGGCTTCCCGCGTCGGCGGCGGCGAGAAAATCGTCGGTCACGGCGAGGAGGGCCGGCGAGCCCGGCGCTTCCCTGTCGGCGCCGACCTCGGAGAGAAGGTTACGCTCCAGCAGGTTTCTGACCACCGCGTCGGAGTTCACGCCCCGCACCCGCGAGACAGCACCCCGGGTCAGGGGGCCGAGGTAGAGGGCGCAGGCGAGCACCTCGTGGGCCGCCCCGGAGAGCGGGGCCGGGCGGGCCTCCTCCCTGAAGCGCTCGACGACCCCGGCGCAGGCCGGGTTCGTGGAGAAGAGGTGCCCGCCGGCCACGGCGCGCAGGACTATGCCTGAGCCCTCCGGGGAGTACCGGGCGGAGAGGTTCCCGAGCGCCGCGGCGGTCTCCTTCTCGGAGAGCCCCGTGGCGGAGGCTAAGTCGGCGAGGCGGACGGGACGGGGGCTCACCAGGAGGACCGCCTCCACGAGGTGTTCTGGGGCCGGGATCACGCGTCGGGTTCCGGCAGGGGTTCCAGGGTGAGCTCCCCCAGAGGTTCCGGCTGGAGCAGCTTCACGGCGCCTTCCTGGGCCAGGGAGAGCGCGGCGGCGAAGGCCACGGCCGATCGCAGGCGGTCCATGCCGCGGGTCAGGTCCTCGTAGGAGACGGGGCCGCGCAGGAGGCCGGCCCGGATCAGGCCGGCAAGCTCCTGGAGCGTCACCGTTATGGGCCCGAGGTGCCCCACGGGCGGCTCCACGAGGCGCGAGAAGGCCCGCCGGGCCGCGAGCGTCACCCGGTCGCCCGAGACGCGCAGCCGCCCCGGTCTCGGCGCCACCGTGTGGGCCGAAGGGTAATGACCGGCTGAGCGGGCGAAGCGGGCGCGCAGGTCCTCGGCGGCGCGCCGGATCTTGAGGTACTCCTGCAGGCGCTCGGCCAGCTCCTCCGGGGAGGCGGCGGCCACTTCATCGGCGTCGGGCTCGGCTTCGAGGGCCGGGGAGAGGGTGCGGCTCTTCAGCAGGATCAGGGCCGCCGCGGATCCTGCGAAGTCCGTGTCGCGGTCGAGGGCGTTATGGGCCCCGGGGTCGCGGGAGCCGGCGTAGAGGCCGACGAGCTCGCGCAGGGGGATCTCGAAGATCTCGAGCTCGTCTTTGAGGACGAGGGCCAAAAGCCACTCGTAGGGGCCGGAGTAGACGTCGAGCTCGACGGTGAAGTCCGCCAGAGAACGTCCGGTAGCGGGCGCGGTCACAGCACCTCCGAGTGGAGCGGCAGCACGGACGAGAGCTCGCTGTGGTCCGACCCGGTCGCCCTGGCGAGCACGGGGTCGACGACCCGGCCCTCGGCGACGGCGACCCCGCGGGCGAAGCCGGCGTCGGACTTCAGGGCGTCGGCGAGGCCGAGGCCCGCGAGGCGGCGGACGTGGGGCAGGAGCGCGTTGCTCAGGGCCCGGGTGGCCGTCACGGGGACGGCGGCCGGGACGTTCTTGACGCAGTAGTGGATAACGCCGGCCTCGACGAAGGTGGGGCCGTCCAAGGTCGTCGGCCGCGAGGTCGCAACACAGCCGCCGTAGTCCACGTCGACGTCCACGATCACGGCCCCCTCCTTCATCCCCCCGACGGTCTCGCGGTCGACAAGCGCCGGCGTGCGGTCGCCGACGACGTGGACGGCGCCTATGAGGAGGTCGGCCCTAAGGACGGCGTCGCGGATGCCCATGGTGCTCGCGGCCAGCGTGGTGACGCCCGCGATGCGGGCGAGCTCCAGGGCGCGCAGCCGGTCCACGTCGCGGTCGATCACGACCACCTGGGCGCCGAGGCCGCTCGCCATCCTGGCCGCGCCCGAGCCGACGATGCCGCACCCGAGGACCACGACCCGCCCGGGCCTCACCCCCGCGGCGCCCCCGAGCAGTACGCCCCGACCGCCGGACTGGCGGAGAAGGTAGTGGGCCCCGATCTGGGGCGTCAGGCGGCCCGCGATCTCGCTCATCGGCGTGAGGATGGGCAGGCGCCCCTGAGCGTCCCTGACGGTCTCCATGGCGAAGGCGACGCACCGGGAGGCCAGAAGATCCCGCATAAGGTCCCGGTTGATCGGCAACGAGAGGAACGAGAGCAACACGAGGTCTTCCCGCAGCCGCCCCCGCTCCTCCTCGACCGGCCCGTAGACCTTGACGACTAGCTCGGAGTCGTCCCAGACCCTTGCGGCGTCCGCGACTACCCTGGCGCCGGCCTCCTCGTAGGCGCTATCCGCGATGCCGGAGGCCTCCCCCGCCCCGGCCTCGACGAGCACCCTGTGCCCGGCCCGGCCGAGCTCGTGCGCGGCGTGCGGGGCCAGCGCCACCCGCGTCTCCCCCGGCGTCCTCTCCCTGGTCACCCCTATCCTCACGGCATCCTCCCCGGTACGCGGGGCGCGCCTGGGATCGGCCCCGGAGTGTGTCCTCGCCCCGACATGGTCAAAGGCCAACCCGAAGCCGTCCGGCGGGCCGACGTCGCCGCAGCACCGCTACGACGGGCTCCAGTCCGGATGTTCCCGCAAAAACTCACGCAGGCCTTCCTCCTCGCCCCGGACGCCGAGCGCCAGTCCGCCCGGTCCCACCGGGTCCCAACAAGGCGCGAAACGGACGGGGAAACCCGCCCGCCACAGGTCCGTCGCCAGCGCCTGCACGAGGTCGGGCCGAAACCCGCGCGGCGGAGCCTCCCGCAGGACGCGCATCTCGAGCACCGCCCCCGAAACGGCCGCCGCGTCGGCCACCCCTCGCATCACGCGCTCCAGCGCCCCCTCGAGCCCCGTCAGGGCCCTGATGAACCCGCGCACCTCCAGCCGCGTCCCGCAGGGGAGCAGCGTCTCCTCGAGGTCGTGCCGGAAGGTGCCGTCGGGCGCGGGCAGGCAAGATGGCGGGCGCGCCTGGGCCTCCTCCCACTCAAGCACGGCGCAGAAGTCCGCGAGGCCCGCGGCGCGCGTCGCCACGGTCCCCGCCGGCTCCCCGGTCAGGGCCAGGTACCCGGCGGCGGGGAGCGTCGCCCCCGGCGCGGGCCTCAGCGGGCCGCCTGCTCCCCGGCCGGGGCCTCGGCCGGAACGTCCTCCGGAACGGCGGGCCCATCCGCCAACGCGCCGCAGGCCGAGACGAAGCCAAAAAAGAGCGGGTGAGGGCGGAGGGGGCGGCTCTTGAACTCCGGGTGGAACTGGCTCCCAATAAAGAACGGGTGGTCCTTGAGCTCGGCGATCTCGACCAGCCGCCCGTCCGGGGAGGTGCCGCTGAAGACCATCCCGGCCTCGACGAGCGCCTCGCGGTAGGCGTTGTTCACCTCGTAGCGGTGGCGGTGGCGCTCGTGGACGAGCTCGGAGCCGTAGACCCCGGCCGCGAGGGTCCCGGGCTCGATCTTGCACGGCCAGCGCCCGAGGCGCATCGTGCCGCCCATGTCGACGCCGACCTGGTCCGGCATTATGTCTATGACCGGGTGCGGGGTGTCCTGCTCGAACTCCGTGGAGTTCGCCATCTCGAGGCCGGCGGCGTTGCGGGCGAACTCTATGACCCCTATCTGCATCCCGAGGCAGAGCCCGAGGTACGGCGTGTTCGTCTCCCTCGCGTACCTCGCCGCCTCGATCTTGCCCTCAGCCCCCCGGTGCCCGAAGCCGGGCAACACCAGCACGCCGTCAGCCCCCGCGAGGCGCCGCCCCGTGGACTCCCGGTCTTCCAAGACCTCCGAGTCGACCCAGTCGAGGTCCACCTTGAGGCCGTTGGCCCCGGCGGCGTGGCCCAAAGCCTCGACCACCGACAGGTACGCGTCCTGGAGCTTGATGTACTTGCCGATGATGGCCACCCGAACGCGCCGCTCGGCCTCCAAGGTGCGCGTGACGAGGCTGCGCCACTCGTCCAGCTCGGCCGGCGGCGCCTCCATCCCGAGCTTCTCGAGGACCAGGTCGTCGAGGCCCTCGTCGTGCAGGCTAAGCGGGATGGCGTAGAGGCTCGGGGCGTCCTCGGCGGGGATCACGGAGTCTAGCTCCGTGTCGGCGAAGAGCGCTATCTTCTTGCGGATGTCCTCGCTCATCGGGCGGTCCGCCCGGCACACGAGCACGTCGGGGCTTATGCCGATCTCGCGCAGGCGCTGGGCGGAGTGCTGGGTCGGCTTGGTCTTGAGCTCGCCCGCGGCCTCGATGTAGGGCACGTAGGAGACGTGGACGTAGAGCACGTTCTTGCGTCCGACATCGTTGCGGAACTGCCTTATGGCCTCCAGGAAAGGCAGGCTCTCGATGTCGCCGACGGTGCCGCCTATCTCGGTTATCACCACGTCGTTGTCGTGCCCGAGGCGGCCTATCCTGTTCTTGATCTCGTTGGTTATGTGCGGGATGACCTGCACGGTAGCCCCGAGGTAATCTCCCCGCCGCTCCCGGCTTATGACCTCCCCGTACACGCTCCCGGTCGTCACGTTGGACAGACGGCCCAAGTTCTCGTCCAGAAACCGCTCGTAGTGCCCGAGGTCGAGGTCGGTCTCGGCCCCGTCCTCGGTGACGAAGACCTCGCCGTGCTGGTAGGGGTTCATCGTCCCAGGGTCCACGTTGATGTACGGGTCGAACTTCTGCAGCACGACCCGGTACCCGCGGCTCTTGAGCAGCATCCCGAGCGCCGCAGCACTGGTCCCCTTGCCGATGGACGAGACGACCCCGCCCGTCACGAAAATGTACTTCGTCTCGCTCATCCGCACCACGCTCCCGATAACGCGACCAACGCCAAGCCCCTACCTCCTCAAAAGACCGGAAAGACCAAAGGAACTTCCCCGAAGCGACGCCCCGCTGCCACCGGGTGGCGGCCTGAAGAACCCGCGAGCGTATGCTCCAGCATCACGGGACACCATATTACCGCTCATGGGCCGCGAATTAAATAGCGCGGGCGCCTTTTCTGGCCGGCCGGACGGGGGTCGAGTGGCTAGGCTATGCGCCGTGCCGCGCTTTGCCAGATCCAGGGTCCCGCTCTTCGTCGCCCTCGCCGCGGCCCTCTGGGGCACGAGCGCACGGGCCAGGCGTTCGCCCCGGAGGCGGCCGACCCCCTCTCGGTCGGCGTCGCGGCGATGCTGTTGTTCGCGACGTTCTAGGGGGGGTTGGGCGAAGGGCCCGGGCGTCTCCGGAAGCTGGAGGCCCGTTCCGGCGCTCGCCTGCGCGCTCGCCTGCGCGGCGCTGGTCGCCTCCTACCAGGTGCTCTTCTTTACCGGCATCTCGCTGACCGGCGTGGCCCTCGGGACGCTCCCGGCCATCGGCAGCCTCCCCGTGTCGGCCGGGCTCGGAGACCTCGCCTTCGAGAAGCGTCCAGACGCGCGATGGCTCGGCGCCTCGGCCCTGGCCGTTCTCGGGTGCGCGCTCCTCGTCGGCTCGGGCGGCTCCCTCTCCGTGGACCCCCTAGGAGTCCTGCTCTGCGTCGTCGCGGGCGGCGGGCTTGTCGCCTTCACGACGGCCGCGAAAGGGATGCTGGAGGAACGGCCCCACGCGGCGGTGATGGTCGTGGCGTTCGCCCTGGGCGCCGTCCTCCTCTCGCCGGCCCTGCTCTTCTCAAACCCCTCCTGGGTCCTCTCCCCCACGGGCCTCGCGGTCGCCCTCGAACTCGGGCTCGGAGCAACCGCCCTCGCCTACATCCTCTTCGCCCACGGCTCGCCGAAGGTCCGCGTCTCCACCGCCGCCGCGCTCTCCCTGGCCGAACCGCTGACGGCCGGGTTGCTCGGCGTCCTGGTCCTCGGCGAACGTGTCTCCACCGCCGCGGTAGGCGGCATATGGGGCCTCCTCCCCGTGCTCGGCCTCCTCCTCGCAACCGCGCGTCGCGCATAACACAGGAGTGGCCACGCACAACGGAACAGACCGACGGCCCTCCTCCGCGACCGCGAGAAGGCGCGGTCAGCAACGTTTTATGTATTATGAGTATAAATAACGGTGCGGTGCTACCTGTGGGTGAGGAGTTCGGAGGCGTGGGCCAGGGAGGCGTCGTCGATGCGGCCGGAGAGCATGCGGGCCATCTCCTTGAGGCGCTCTTCGCCGGTCACGCGGGTAATGCGGGTTATGGTGCGTCCGGCGGACTCTTCTTTGGCGACGACGACGTGGGAGGCGGCTTCGGAGGCGATCTGGGGGAGGTGGGTGATAGTGAGGACCTGGTTGCGCATCCCGAGCTCTCGCAGCTTGGCGCCGACGGCCGTGGCGGTCTCGCCGCCGATGCCGGCGTCGACCTCGTCGAAGACGTAGGTGGCGCCCGGCTCGACCCGCTCCTGGGCGAGGCGGATGGCTAGCATTATGCGGGAGAGCTCGCCGCCCGAGGCGTAGCGCCTGACGGGGAGCTCCGGCTCTCCGGGGTTGGGCCGGATCTCGAACTCCACCCGCTCCCTGCCCGTCGGCCCCGCCTCCGCCGGCACGAGCCTCGCCCGGAACTCCGTCCGCCCGAGGTTCAGGCCCGAGAGGTTCTCCTGCACCTTCGCGGCCAGGCGCTTGGCGGCCTTCTCCCGGCCGGCCGAGAGCGTCCCGGCGAGCTCGCCGAGGCGCCGCTCACCTTCCGCAACGCGCGCCTCTAGTTCCGCCGCCTCCTCGTCGAGGTTCTCCAGGCGCGAGAGGCGGGCGCGGGCCTCTTCCAGGTAGCCCTCCACGTCCCCGTACTTGCGCTCGAGGGCGCGCAGGGCAGCGATGCGGTCCTCCACGACCTCCAGGCGGCCCGGGTCCGCTTCGAGCTCCTCCACGTAGGAGCGGAGCTCGTAGAGCACGTCCTCGAGCTCCGCCGTGAGGCCGCCGAGGCGCTCCAGCAGCCCCGAGAGGCCGGCGTCGAAGCGGAGGGCGGTCTCGAGCTCGCCGGTCGCGCGGGCGACCGAGTCGACCGCGCCGCCGCCCTCCTCCGAGGAGAGAAAGGTGGCCGCGGCGGCGGCCGCCTGCTGGAGGTCGGTGACGTTGCGAAGGCGGTCGCGCTCGCGGGCGAGCTCGTCCGCCTCTTGCGTGCTGTACCCGGCCGCTTCGAGCTCCGAGACCTGGAAGCGCAGGAAGTCCGCCTCGCGCAGGCGGGCCTCCCCCGTGGCGCGGACCTCGGCGAGCTCCCGGCGGGCCGCCTCGACGGAGCGCCAGAGCTCCTCGTGGTCCCGGCGGGCCTTCGTGGCCGCGCCGGTCAGGAAGTCGTCCAGGATGGCGAGCTGCTCTGCGGGTTCGGTGAGACGGGCCTGCTCCCGCTGGCTGTGGTAGGAGACGAGGCGATCGCCCAAAGTGCCCAGGGCGCGCACCGGCACCGAGACCCCGCCCACAAAGCACCGGGACCTGCCTTCGCCCGTCAGCGTCCGGCGGAGAATCAGGCCGTCGTCCGCGTCCACCTCCTCGGCCAGGTCGCCCAAAGCCTCGGCGAGGAGGTCTTGGCCCGTCTCTTCCGGGAGGATAAAGGTTCCCTCGATCGTTGCCTTCTCGGCGCCGGCGCGGACGGCCTCGGAGCGGGCGCGGCCCCCGAGGAGGAGTTGGAGGGCGGTGGCGAGCAGCGTCTTGCCGGCGCCCGTCTCGCCGGTAATCGCATTAAGGCCGGGGGAGAGCTCCAGGGTGGCCTCTTCGATAAGGGCCACGTTTTGGACCGAGATCTCCGTCAGCATTACAGGAACGTCCGCCTGACGGCCCGCCACCAGCTCCACTCGTCGGTGCGCCCGATCCTTACGCTGTTAGGGGAGAGCCGGAGCTCGATCTTCCCCCCCTCCCCCACCTCGCGCGGGTCGTCCCCGTCGAGCGAGAGCAGCGCCTCCCTTCCTACCACCTGGAGCTCGACTACCTGCTCCGCCCCGAGCACGAGCGGCCGGCTGACGAGCGCGTGCGGCGCGATGGGCACCAGCACGAAACACCCGGCGTCGCCCGAGATGATCGGGCCCCCCGCCGACAGCGCGTAGGCGGTCGAGCCGAGCGGCGTGGCCGCTATGAAGCCGTCGCACCGGAAGGCGAAGAGCTCCTCCCCCCCTATGGTCACGTCCACGGAGACGAGCTGGTGGGGCCGCTTCTTGATGAGCACGGCGTCGTTGGCCGCGAGCTCGGGCTCCTCGCCGGGGCGGCGCACCTCCAGCATCCGGTACTCCTGGACGGAGAGGCCGCCACCCAAGACTTTCTCGACGCCGGCCTCCATCTCGTCGGGGAGCATCCCGGACATGAAGCCGACCTTGCCGAGGTTCACGCCGAGCAGGACGCGCCCGGGGTACATCCTGGCCGCCTTGAGCATCGTCCCGTCGCCGCCTAGCACGAAGACGAGGTCGGGCTCGACGGCGCCGTCGGGCTCGCCCTGGGGCCTCACGTCTGCGACCTCGACGCCGCCCTGCTCCAGCGCGGCCACCAGCCGCTCGGAGTGCCCGTCGTCAACCGTAGGGTTCGCGACTACCGCAACGCGCCGCAGCTCGCCGATGTCGCCCTTCTCAGGCACCCGACACGACCTCGCGCACGCGCCCCTCATCAACGGTGGCCACAGCACCCCTCAGCAGCCGCAGCGGGTACTCCTGGTTGCCGGATTTGCGGCCCGTCACGGCCGCGGGCGCGAGGTCCACGGCGCCGAAGCCGAGGGCGGCAAAGGACCCCACGACCCCGAGGATCACGCCGGCCCGAACCCCGGGGTCGTCCACCACCCCGCCGCGCCCCACGAGGTCGGGCCCTGCCTCGAACTGGGGCTTCACGAGCACGACCGCCTCCACCAGCGAAGGGGTGGTGGCGACCAGCGAGCGAAGCGCGACCTCAAGCGAGATAAACGAGAGGTCGGCGACCAGCAGGTTGGGCGCGAACGGAAGATCTTCACCCTTCAGGTGCCGGACGTTGGTCCGTTCGAGCACGGTCACCCTTGGGTCCTGGCGCAAGGACCAGTCGAGTTGCCCGTACCCGACGTCCACGGACAGGACCCTCTCGGCACCGCGCTTGAGGAGGACGTCGGTGAACCCGCCGGTCGAGGCGCCCGCGTCCAGGCACGACCGGCCCCCTGCCTCGATGCCGAAGCCGTCGAGCGCGGCGTCGAGCTTCTCGCCGGCGCGGGAGACGAAGCGGTTACCCCCGATCACGGAGAGAGGTTGGGCCGGGGGGAAGCGGGTACCGGCCTTGGTGACGATCCTGTCGCCGACGCGGACGGCGCCGGCCAGGATCAGGCCCTGCGCCCGGCTGCGGGTCTCGGCGAGCCCGCGCTCGACCATGAGTGTGTCCAGCCGCCGGCCCGTCGCCTGCATGACCGTGGTCTAACTCCCCCGGTTGCGCACGAAGCGGGCCATCTCTTCGAGCCCAGAGGTGTCCCCATCGACCCGCGAAAGCGCCGCCAGGGCCCGCCCTTCGGAGGCGTCGGCCTGTTGCCGGGCGCCCTCCAGGCCGTAGACCCCGACGAACGTGGCCTTGCCCTGCTCGGCGTCGCTGCCGGCGCTCTTGCCGAGCTCCTCGCGCGTGGCCGTCGCGTTCAGGACGTCGTCGACTATCTGAAAGCAGAGCCCGAGCTCCGAGGCGTACTCGCTCACGGCCGCCTGCTCGGCGGCCGAAGCGCCAGCGAGGATCGCGCCGATGCGCGCCGAGGACTTTATGAGGGACCCCGTCTTGAACTTGTGGATGAGGTGAAGGGTCTCGGGGTCCGTGCCGTCCCCCACCCCGGTCTGCTCCATGTCCATCACCTGACCGCCGACCATCCCGTTCACCCCGGTCGAGCCAGCGAGCTCGCGCACGACCTCCAGCACCTGCTCGCAGCCGGCCTCCTGGTGGACGGTTATGAGGGTGAGCGCCTCCCCGAAGAAGGCATCGCCGGCCAGGATCGCCATCGCCTCGCCGTACTTCTTGTGCGCGGTCGGCCTGCCCCGCCGGTAGTCGTCGTCGTCCATGGCGGGCAGGTCGTCGTGGATCAGGGAGTAGGTGTGGATGAGCTCTATGGCCGCCGCCGACGGGAGCACGTGCGCCGGCTCGTCCCCGAAGACCCAAGCGGCCTCCATGCATAGCGTCGGCCGCACCCGCTTGCCCCCGGCGAGCATCGAGTACCTCATCGCCTCTTCGAGCCCGGCCAGCCGCGGCTCGTCGGTGAACCTGAGGCCCTCGAGGTACCCCTCGAAATGGCGGCGGTGCTGCTCCCACCGCAGCGCGCTGCGGACCCCCTCAGCCATGCGGCACCTCGCCGAAGATGCGGCCCTCGGCGCCCCGCAACACGCCGCCGACGAACGCCGGCGCCTCGTCGCCGGAGAAACCCTTGGCGAGCTCGACCGCCTCGCCGACGGCCACCTCGGGCGGGACGTCCTCGGAGTGGATCATCTCGAACAACGCGAGCCTGAGGATCGACCGGTCCACCGCGCTCATGCGGTGCACGGGCCACCCCTCGGAGACCTCGGCGAGGAGCTCGTCGAGCGCCTCCCTCTCGACGTCCACGCCCCGCACGAGCCGGACGGCGTAGGCGTCGAGGTCCCCCCTGTACTCGCGCCAGCGGGCCACGGTCTCGCCGAGGGGCTTGCCCGTCACGTCGCTCTGGTAGAGGGTCAGGAACGCCTGTTTGCGCGCGGTCCGCCGGCTCAAAGGGTCCCTCTCTCCATCGGGCTCAGACCCGCGTCAGGTACTCGTTGGACCGCGTGTCGACCCGCACCCGGTCTCCGGTGTTCACGAAGAGCGGCACCTGCACGACGACGCCCGTCTCCAGCGTGGCCGGCTTGGTCCCGCCCTGCGCGGTGTCCCCCTTGAGCCCCGGGTCGGTCTGGGCGACCTCGAGATCAACGTGCGCCGGAGGCTCCACGCTCACGACCTCCCCGTCCGCGGAGAGCACGCTCACGGTGCCCCCCTCGACGACGTACCCGGCCGCATCGCCGACGACCTCGGCCGGCACCGCTACCTGGTCGTATGTGTCGGCGTCCATGAAGTGCAGGAGATCCCCGTCCCGATACAGGTAAGTCATCGGCCGCGACTGGGTCGAGACGCCCTCCAGCTTCTCCCCGGCGCGGAAGGTCTTCTCGACCACGGCCCCGGAGTCTATGTTGCGCAGGCGCGTCCTCACGAACGCCCCGCCCTTGCCCGGCTTGACGTGCTGGAAGAACAGGATGGTGAAGCGCTTGCCGTCCACGCGGATGGCGCTGCCGTTCCTGAACTGGTTGGTCGATATCATGCCCGAAGTCCCCCTTCGAGATGCCTCTTCGAGTGGCGTCGTGCCGCGCCCGAGACAAGGCGTCCGTACCGCGACGGCCCCATTTTCGGCGCCGCGATATTATCGCACAGATCGACCCGCGGCTATGCGACCGACCGCCCGCCGAGAACGTACCCGACGGCCGCCCTGTACCCGTAGACCCCCATGCCAGCCACCACCGCGTCCACCGCCGGCGAGACCACCGACCGCCGGCGCCACTCCTCCCTGCGATGCACGTTGGACAGATGCACCTCCACCTTAGGTACATCCACCGCCTCAAGCGCGTCGTGCAGCGCGTAGGAGTAGTGCGTCCACGCCCCGGGGTTTATCACGATCCCGGCAGAGCCCGCCGCCTCGCGCACGAACCCGACCATCTCCCCCTCGTAATCCGTCTGCGCGAACCGTAACTCGACCCCAGGGAAAGCCTCCCGCAGAACCTTCTCTATGTCGTCGAGGGTGAGGGTTCCGTAGACCTCCGGGCGGCGGGTGCCCAGGGTGCCGAGGTTGACGCCGTTGAGGACGTGGACGCTATCCAACGACGGCCTCTATCGCGCGGCGGGCCTCGTCGTCGCCCACTGCCACGCCGTAGACGGGCTGGCCCACGTCTCTGAGCAGGACGAAGCGGTGGTTCGTCCCACCGGTGGCCCCGCCGTTCGCGGCGAGGCGTTTCTTGTCGCGGGCCATGGCCCTGAGGGCTACCTCCGCGTCGATACCGGGGGAGCGTCGGGGAAGGCCTGCGGACTCGAGGAGGTCTCTGTGGAGGTCCGAAAGGTCGGTGCCGAAGCGGTCGGCGGAGATGGCGGCCTCGGCGACCATGCCGGCGGCGACGGCCGAGCCGTGCGGGAGGGCGTAGTCGGCGGCGGCTTCGAGGGCGTGGCCGATGGTGTGGCCGTAGTTGAGGATGGCGCGGCGGCCGGCCTCGCGCTCGTCGTCGGCGACGACCTCGGCCTTGAAGCGGACGGAGTGCAGGATCAGGGCGCGCAGGGCGTCAGCGTCGCCGGCGCGGGCGGCCGGGATGAGGTTCAGGTCCTCGAAGAACCGGCCCCCCGCGAGCAGCCCCATCTTGACGACCTCGGCGAGGCCGTTCGATACCTCGGCCTCCGGCAGCGTCAGGAGCCAGGCGGGGTCGGCCGCCACGAGGAGGGGCCTGACGAAGGCGCCGACGAGGTTCTTGCCCTCGGGGAGATCGAGGCCCGTCTTGCCGCCGACGGCGCTGTCGACCATCGCGAGGAGCGAGGTCGGGAGCATCACCAGGTCTACCCCGCGCATGTACGTGGCGGCGACGAAGCCGCCGAGGTCCCCGACCACCCCGCCGCCGAGGGCGAAGAGCGTACCGTCGCGCGTCAGCCCCATCCGGGCCAGGCGGCGCACCACGTCGGCGTAGGTCGAAACACCCTTGGAGGCCTCCCCGGCCGGTATCTCCACGGTGCCGGCGACGGGCCAGCCCGCGGCTTGCAGGGCGCTTTCGAGACCGGCGGCGTGCAGGGGTCCGACGTTCGAGTCGGTAAGGATGGCGCAGGGGCGGGGGACCAGCGTGTCGACAATGCTCCGGAGGACGTCACCGCCCACCGTCACCGGGTAGGGCGGGGCCACCCTGACCTCTACCGTGTCGGCAGCCATCGCTCGACCTCGTCTGTTACCGCGGCGGCGGTCCTGCCGTCGGCGCGCACCTCGACGTCGGCGGCCTCGCGGTAGAGGGGCAGCCTCTCGGCGTAGCGTCGGGCGAAGTCCTCGCGGGAGACGCCCCGCAGCGGCCGGTTGGGGTCCCGGGTCCTGGAGTAGAGGACTTCGACGTCTTCCGTGAGGAAGACCGTGGGGGTGTCGCGGAGGGCGGCGCGGTTCTCGGGGCGTGTGATCGCGCCCCCGCCGCAGGAGATCACGGCCGGGTCGGGGCGGTCGAGGGCGGAGAGGAGGGCGGCGTGTTCGAGGTCGCGGAAGCGGTCCTCGCCCCCTTCGGCGAAGATCTCGGGTATGGTGCGGCCGGCTTTGTGCGAGATCTCGGCGTCGAGGTCGACGAAGTCGCGCCCGGTGCGCCGGGCGAGCAGGCGCCCGACGGTGGTCTTGCCGCTTCCCATGTAGCCGACTATCGCCACGTGGTCTGACAAAAGCCTCAGCGGGCCGCGACGCCGGCGGCAGCGAGGCGGCGGGCGTAGGCGTCGTGGGCCGCCCGGATGTCGGCCATGTTGTCCGCGCCGAACTTCTCGAGAAACGCCTCGGCGAGCACGACGGCCATCATCGACTCTCCGATGACGGCCGCGGCGGGCACCGCGCAAGAGTCGGCCCGCTCCTTAAAGGCCTTCGTCTCCTCTCCCGTGGAGATGTCGACGGTCCTCAGCTGCTTGGAGATCGTGGAGATCGGCTTCATGGCCGCCGAGACGAGTACGGGCTCCCCGTTGGTCATGCCGCCCTCCACACCGCCGAGGCGGTTGCTCGCGCGCTGCAGGTGGCCGTTGCCGGAGAGGATCTCGTCCTGGACCTCGCTGGAGCGGTGGGCGGCGACGCCGAAGCCCATCCCGACCTCCACGCCCTTGATGGCGTTTATGCTCATCACGGCGGCGGCGAGGCGGGCGTCGATCTTGTCGCGCCAGTCGACGTAGGAGCCTAGCCCCGGCGGGCAGCCGCGGGCCACGACGACGAACTCGCCGCCCAGAGCGTCGCGGGCGTAGCGGGCCGCGTCGATCTCGGCCTTCATCGCCTCCGTGACCTCGGGGTCGGGACAACGCACGTCGGAGTCGTCGGCCGCGGCGGCGTCCTCGGCGGCCCTCTCCTTCGGGTAGGCAGCGGCGCCTATGCGGTAGACGGCGCTGTGGATCTCGACGCCGAACTCGGCGAGGAGCTTCCTCGCCACGCCCCCGGCCGCGACCCTGGCGGTGGTCTCCCTGGCGCTGGAGCGCTCGAGGACGTTCCTTAGGTCGTCGAAGGCGTACTTCTGCATGCCGGCGAGGTCCGCGTGCCCCGGCCTCGGCAGCGTTATGGGCTCAGGCGGGTCCTCCACGGGCGCGGGCGACATGCGGTGCTCCCAGTTGGCGTAGTCCCTGTTTCGCACGAGCATCGCCACGGGCGACCCTAAAGTGTGGCCGTGGCGCACGCCGCCCAAGAACTCGACCTCGTCCCGCTCTATCTTCTGGCGACCGCCGCGGCCGTAGCCCTGCTGCCTGCGCGCTAGGTCCCGGTTCACGTCCCCCGCGAGCAGGCCAAGCCCCGCCGGAACCCCGTGCACCAGCGCGACCTCCGCCGGGCCGTGCGACTCACCCGCGGTCGAAAAACCGAACCTCAATCGTGCCTCCGAACTCGAAAACCGTGCCCTACGCGTCCCAGCTAATATAAACCACGAGGCCGGCTTCTTCCGCTCCCACGGGCTCCGCCGGCAACCTACCGGGGAGGGAGCGTGCCCCCGCTGTCGAAGAGGCCGCCGGAATCGCCGCCGGAACCCCCGCCGGAACCGCCGCCGGCTCCTCCGCCTCCCGTACCCCCGCCGCCCCCACCAGAACCTCCCCCGTCTCCACCGGCACCTCCGCCGCCGCCCTGCTTGCCGTCGGGCACGCCGTCGCCGTCGGAGTCGTCTTCCGCGTCTCCGATGCCGTCCCCGTCGGTGTCGGGGTTGCGCGGATCGAGGCCGAAGCTCTCCTCCTGGCGGGTGGTGAGCCCGTCGCCGTCGGAGTCGTTCCTCGACGTGTTGCCCCCGCCGCCCTGGCCGTTGCCCTGGCCGCCGTCGTCAGCGGTCGTGTCCTCTGGCGGGGCGGACGCGGGCGTGGTTGTGCCGTCGGCGGGCGCGGAACCGGAGGTATCCTCGGAGGTATCTTGGGAGGTATCCTCGGACGCCGGGGCGAGGAGTTGGCGGAACGGGTCCTTATTGCGGTAGGCAGCGTAGGAGTCGGCGTCGCGGTCCTCGACCTCGGGGGCGTCCGCCCCGTCGGCCGCCGGGTCCCTGGATTGGACGAGCTCGGCCGTACCGGAGGAGGGTCCTTCCTCGTCCGGGCCGGAGACAAAAGCCCCCGCCGCGACCCAGGCGAACAGGAGGAGGGCGAGCAGGGCCAGGACCGGCGGCAGGACCTTGTTGTCCCGGACGAGGGCGTCGAACAGGCCGCGCCAGAAATCCGCCAGACGGCGCACCACGCTACTCGCCCTCCGGCGGGCCGGCGGTGGTCTCCACCTCGGGGCCGGCGGTGGTCTCGGTTGGGGCCGGCGCCACGGGCGCGACCCCCTCGGGGACGTCCGTGGGCTGGTAGTAGACCTCGGCCTCTATCTCCACCGCAAGCTTCTGTTCGACATCGGGTGCCGCGGTAGTGCCCTCCTCCGCGACCTCGTAGGCCACGCCGTTTACGGTCATCAGCCGGACCAGGTCGTCGGCCAGCAGCAGGAACTCGAGCAGCTCCTCGTAGGTGCCCTCGAAGGACATTGTAATCGGCTGGACCATGAAGTCGCCACCGCCCTCCGGCGGGGCGGGGTCGCCGCGGACGACCTGGGTCTGGGTCACCCCCGCCTCCTGCGCGATGTCCTCTATCTGAACCACGAGCGTCTCGACCTCGGGCTGGGTCGGGATGCGCTTGTTAAGCTCCAGCAACTGGCGCTGGAGCTCAGGGGAGTTCCGCCGCACCTCCTCGAGGCGGGCCACCTCGGCCTGAAGCTCGGCGAGGGTGGCCTGCCGCTCGTCGCGGGCGGCGGCCTGCTCGTCGAGGCTCGACAGCAGGGGCCCGAGGAGCAGGAAGTAGAACGCGACGACGAGCACCACGAGACCCAGGACTCCGAGCAGGATCGCGTTCCGGTTCCGGTCTCCCATCAGGGACGCGCCCCCGCGCCGTCGTACTGGTCCGCGGCGACGGACCCCGAGCTCGCGACCGCCCGCAACGCCTCGCCGCCGCCGTCCTCCCCGGCGGCGGCCTCGGACGGGTCCCCGCCCTCGATGCGGACCTCCGTGCCCTTCTCGCCGGAGACGGTCAGGAGCTCGGAGGCGACCTCGAACTCTATCGCGGGCTCGACGAACGACTCCCGGTCGAGCTCGGCGGAGTTGAGCTGGGCGTTGGAGAGGTGCTCCAGGTTGTTCATCCTGACCACGAAGTCCGCGACGTTCTGGTACCCGGGGAGGGCCACCCCCGTGAACGTGACGGCCCCGGGCGGGTCGAGGGGCTGCTCGGCGGGGGCCTCGACGTCAACGGGGGCTGCCTCGCCGGTGAGGGTCTGGAGGGCGGTAGTCTCAGGCACCACGAACGCGAGGCCCTGCAAAAAGTCGTCCCACGGGAAGCGCGTCCTGAAGATGCCGTCCGCCACGGGCTTCTTCTCCTCCAGGCGCGCCTGGAGGTCCCTGAACGGGGAGAGCTCCTGCAGGCGGGCGTTCTGCTGCGAGATCTGCCCGTCGAGCTCCGCGACTTCTTCTTCCAGGCCGTTAAGCCTGAGGAGAAAGACGAGGTACACCACGGCGAGCGCGACGAGCAGCGCCGCGCCGACGACGAGGAACAGTCCCACGAGACCGCCGGGCAGCCCCTCGGTACGGGACCCGCGGTCCTCCGGCGGGAGGAGGTTTACGCGCCTCACGCCTCCTCCATCGCCAATCCCAGCGCGACGGCGAGGACCGGCTCCATCGCGCGAAGCTGCTCGTCGGAGATGTTGGAGCGGTTGGCGGCGAGCTTCTCTGCGGGCCTGGCGTTCTCGGCGGGTAGGCCGAGCAACTCCCCGAGGTGGGCGGCGAGGCCGGAGATGAGCGCCCCCTCCCCGGAGAGCAGGAGGCGGGTGACCTCGCGCGCGTACGGCTGGGCGTGGTGGTATTCGACGGAACCGCGCACCTCCTCTGCGAGATCCCCGGCCGCCTCCTCGAGGCCCCGCCGGGCGTCGTAGGCGAGCGCCGGGTCCCAGTCTGCGTCTTCACCGCCCGCTCCCTCATCCTCGTCGCCGAGGCCGGTTCTCGGGTCGAGGGCCCGCTTCTCGGCCTCGTCGTCGGGCAGGTCGGAGGCCCGCGCCACGGCGTCCACGAAGTTCGAGAAGCCCAAGGGGACGAAGCGCGTCAGGGTGGGCACGTCGCCCTCGGCGACCACGAGGTTGGAGAGCTCGGGGCCGACGTCGAGCAGCACGGCCGCCCCTTCGTCACCGAAGAAGTCGTCCGGCAGCGCGGAGCGGGTGAGCGCCAGCGCCTTGACGTCCACGCCCACCGACCGCAGCCCGCCGGCCCGGACGGCTGAGGTGTAGCGCTGCACCATCTCCCTCTGCGCGGCCACGACGAGGACGCGGTCCCCCTCCCCCGCCTCGCCGCGCGGCCCGAGCACGACGTGGTCGAGGACGCTCTCGCTGAGGGGCATGGGTATGTGCTCCTGGGCCTCGTAGCCGACCGCGCCCCGCAGATCCTCGGGGGCCATGGGCGGGAACTCGAGCACGCGGGCCACGACGTTGCGGTTGGCGATGCCGAGGAAGACGGCCTTCTTCCCGAACGCGTGGGCGTCCCAGAACTCGCCTATCTCCTCGGCCAGCAGGTCCCCGTCCGCGATCTCCCCGTCCACGATGGTGCCTGGGGGCAGCCTATGGTAGCCGACGTGCCTGAGGGTGTACTCGCCCCCCCTGAAGGTCACCTCCACGGCCTTGATGGCGCCCCTGTCGATGTCCATGCCTATAGAGGTAGTCCCGAGCCGCGCCGCCTTCCTCAAACGCTCCACGCCGCTCAGAGCCCCTTACCAGCCGGGTTGGAATCGGGGTCCGGTCGGAGGCCGGACGGGCGGCCCGCCGTCGGGACGGAAGGCTGCGGTCGCCTCAACCGCCCCCCCTGGCGACGTGCCGCGCCGCCTCGACCTCGACCTCCGCCCCGACCTCGGCCTTGCGCCCGATGCTCGCGTTCGCCCCGAGCACGGCCCGCGCCCCGACCTTGGCGCCCGGCCCGACCACCGCGCCGGCCGAGATCCAAACCCCCGCCCCGACCTCGGCGTCGCGGTCCACCACCGCCCCCGGACCGACAAAGCAGTGGCTGCCCACCGAAGCGTCCGGGTGCACCACGGCACCCGCCGCCAGCACGGAGCCGTCGCCTACGACGGCGGCGTCCGAGACGTGGGCGAGCGGGTGGACCGGCGTAAAGAACTCGCCGCCCAACCGCCGCAAAGTGTTGGCGATGCGCAACCGCGCCTCGTTGTCGGTGATCGCCACGACCACGTGCGCGGGCTCCACGGAGAGCATGCTCTTCAACATCTCGACGTCCCCGAGGACCGGGTAGCCCCGGATCCTCCCCGGCAACACGGCGTGCGCGTCGTCGTAGAAGCCGAGGGTCCGGTCCCCGAAACCCCCGCTCAACAGAACGTCCAGCGCCACGCGCCCGAAGCCGCCGGCCCCCACGATAACTACCCTCATCTCTTCATCGAGGGCTATTCGCTGTACTTCGACCTCTGGTTCAGGTACTCGCGTGGTGGTTTCGGGCTCCCGGATCTCGGCCTCCTCCCCGCGGTATGGGCCCGACGTAACGGCCGAAGTTTAGCACCGCCGCTAACATCTTGCTCCGATCCCGACATCCGCGCGGGCCGCGCCGGACGCCGACCGGGTCACGCCCCGCCCTACCTCCCGAAGGCCCCCGTTAGCCGTCGGCCGAGCAGGAAATCCCGCGCCGACACGCGCCTACCCCCCGGGGCCTGCAACTCCAGCACCTCGAGAGCCCCCACCCCGCATCGTACGCATATACGCCCATCCGCGGCCGAAATGGCGCCGGGAGGACCGCCCGATGCGGCCTCGTCCACGACCCTCGTGCACCAGATCTTGACCGGGCCGTCGAAACCGGCGTGGAAGGTGCGCGCCCCGATCCCGGGCGCCAACGCCCGGACGAGATCGTGCACACCCCTAACCTTATCCTCCCACCAGATAACCTTATCCTCATCCAGAAGTTTAGATGCATATGTTGCATTAAGACTGTCCTGCTCGGAGACGGTTAGCCTTCCTCCCTCGAGCAGACTGAGAGCCTCTACTATAGCGTTAGATCCGATCCGGGCGAGGAGCTCGGTCAGTTCGCCGCCGGTCGTGTCGGGCGTTATGGCCGTGGGTCTCTGGAGGGCGATGGGGCCGGTGTCGAGTCCCTCGTCCATCCGCATGATGGTGACGCCCGTCTCCCTCTCGCCCTCCATGATGGCGCGTTCTACGGGGGCGGCGCCGCGGTATTTGGGGAGAAGGGAGGCGTGGACGTTCCAGGCGCCGTGGGGTGCGGCGTAGAGGGAGTCGGGGCGCAGGATCTGGCCGAAGGCTGCGACCACGAGGGCGTCGTTAGCGGCGATCCTGGGCGCCAGCTCGCCTATGCGGGTCGGTTGGGCGAGGGGCACGCCTTCGGAGCGGGCGAGGGCGGAGACCGGGGTCGGGGTGGTCTTGCGGCCCCGTCCTCGGCGGCGGTCGGGCTGGGAGATCACCAGCCCGACCTCGTGGTCGGAGGCGAGGAGGCCGCGGAGGATCGTCGCGGCGAACTCGGGGGTCCCGGCGAACGCTACCCTCAAGGGCGGGGCTTCAGGCGTTCTGGGCGAGCAGGCGCTCGCGCCACTCGCGCAGGGCTGCCTTGCGCGACTCCCGGTCCGTGCGGTCCAGGATGAGTACGCCGTCGAGGTGGTCCACCTCGTGCTGGAAGATCCTCGCCAGGAGGCCTTGGGCCTCTATGCGCAGGTCCTCGCCTGCGGCGTCCTTGCCGGTCACGGTGACCGCCACGGGCCGCTCCACCTCGACCTGGATGCCGGGTATCGAGAGGCAGCCTTCGGCCAGGGTCTCGGTCTCGTCGGAGCGGGCTTCGATCACGGGGTTGACGACGACGTACTCGTCTTCTTCGAGCGCGGCGACGAGCACGCGCCTCAGGCGCCCCACCTGGTTCGCCGCGAGGCCCACCCCCTCGCGCTCGTGCATCGTGAGGAGCATATCTTCGGTGAGCCGGATCAGGGCGTCGTCGAACTCCTTTACCTTGCCCGCCCGCGTCTTGAGCACCGGGTCTCCGAACGTCTTGACTTCCAGCGCCACTGCGCTCATACCTCCTCGGGGTCAACCATAATGCGTGCCTCCAACCCGCGCGTTCCCGCGGCCAACCGGGCGGCCCATCCCGCGGCCCTGGCGACGGCCCGGCGCTCGCGCGACCGAAGCAGTACCTTCCACGAGGGCGGCCCGCCGGGGCGGGCGACGGGCACGGGCTCCGACACCCGCACGCCCGGTCCAAGGACCGCACGCAACCGCGATTCTACCGCAACAAAGACCGTCTCCCTACGGCCCGAGAGCACCACGCAGGCCAGGTGGCCGAAGGGCGGGTAGCCGGCGGCGCGGAGCCTGGGCGCCTCGGCGGCGACGAAGGACTCGTAGTCGCCGCGGGCCGCCGTTCGTAGCACGTAATGCTCGGGCGCGTGGGTCTGGATCAGGAGCAACCCGCGCGCCGACTCGGCGGCCCGGTAGACGAGACGGAAGGAGCGCTCGGCGGCCCCGAGGCCGCCGCCCTGAAGCGCCGCGTCCACGTCGGGGAGCAGGACGGCGTCCCACGCCTCCTG
Organism: Rubrobacter sp.; assembly: GCA_035936475.1. GTDB lineage: Bacteria > Actinomycetota > Rubrobacteria > Rubrobacterales > Rubrobacteraceae > Rubrobacter_D. Next base: position 57,275 of record DASYWA010000084.1, read on the forward strand.
CAGCACGCACCGGGCGGTCCCCACGACCACCGCTGCCTCCTCCAGCTCGCGCCGGCCGGCCGTCACGAGGCCGACCGGCTCCCCGCCGAGGTAGGACGAGAGGTCCGCGCGCACCTTCTCCACGGCGACGCCGGTGAGGCTCAGGCGGTCCGAGAGGCATTCCGGGCAGCGGGCATCGCGCGCCTCCCGACGCCCGCACCCGGAACAGATCAGCGTTCTATCGTGGACCGCGAGCGGCAGGTCGCAGTCGGGACAGCGCCGGACGGCCCCGCAGCGGTTGCAGGAGACGGCGGAGGCGTAACCGAGCCGGTCGACGACCACGCCCACCCGCCCGCCGTCGTCCGCGAGCCGCCGGCAGCTCTCAAGCAGGGTGGAACTCAGGACGAGGCCCGAGCCCCGCGTGTCCACGATGCGAACCGCCGGCCACTGCGTCGCCTGCCGCGCTGGCAGCTCCCTCACGCCGGCCCGGCGGGGGGCGGCAAAGAGGCGCAGGGACGGCGTCGGGGAGAGGAGGACCGCGGCCGCGCCCTCAGCCCGGCCCCTGGCGATGGCGACGTCCCTGGCGTGGATGGGGACGCCCTCGTAGCCGGGTTCGGCACGGTGGGACTCGTCGTGCTCGTCCACGACGCAGAAGGCCCCCGGGCGGGCCAGCGGCAGCAGGGCCGCCGCGCGGGTGCCGACGAGCACGTCGGCCTCTCCCCGGCGGGCCGCCCCGCAGACCGCGGCCCTGTCCCTCCCGAGCCCGCTGTGGTACGCGGCGACGACGTGCCCCCGGGGCAGTACGCGGCTGAGGTGTCGGGCCAGGCGCTCCACCGTCTCTATCTCGGGGGCCAGGATCAGGGCCTGCTCCCCCTCCTCGACGACGGCCCGCGCGACGGCGGCGACGGCCTCTGCCTGATCCTTCGTCGGTACCCGCCACGCGAAGGCGCCGCCGCGGCCGACCGCCTTGGAGGCGTCCGGATCGAATGGGCCCTTCTCGGGCCCCCCGGCCGTCGGAAGAAGCGGGGCCGGTTCGGGCCTGCGGACGAGCCTGACGGCCCCCCTCCGGACGAGCTCGCGCAGCGCGGCCCGACCCGCTCCGGCTTCTTCGAGGAGCGTCGCCGCCGGCAGGGCGCCGCCGCGCTTCCTCAGAAGTTCGAAAAGCTCGCGCTGGCGGGGGGCGCGCGCGAGGTCGGGCTCGGCCGCCCCCCTCACCACCGCCCACTCGACGGCCTTGCGGGGCGGAGGGGCCGGCGAGAGACGAACCCTCCCCCCCTCCTCCGCCTCCCTGAGCCCGTCGGGCCCGAGCGCTCCTTTCAGCGCGGCGCGGGAGACGGCTTCTCCTTCGGCCCAGGGCCAGCCCTCGCCCGGGCGGGCCACCACGAAGCGGCCGGTGTCGATGCCGGGCGGGAGCGCGGCCCGCAGGACGGTGGGCAGGGGGACCGCGGCGGCCTCTCCCACCCACCGGCACACCTCCAGGAGGTCGGGCGAGACGGAGAGCCCGTCCGCCACGGAGAAGAGCTCCTCCAGCTCCCGGTCGGGCTCCGCCTCCTCGCCGAGCACCACCCCGAGGCGGGAACGGCCCGAGAGCGGGGCGACGACCACGGACCCGGCGGAGATCCTCCCTCGCAGGTGGGCGGGGACCCGGTAGCTGAGAGGCGGCAGGGCGTGCGTGGGGATCAGGAGGCAGACCTTCACGTTCGCGTACCCGCGGGCGGCAGACCCCGCCCGATGCCCGGTTGCGCGGACCAATTACAGGCCGGCGGAGCGGCGCAGGTCGTCGGCGCGGGTGGTCTCTTCCCAGGTGAAGCCGGCCTCGCGGCGGCCGAAGTGGCCGTAGGCGGCCGTCTGGGCGAAGACCGGGTTGCGGAGCTCCAGGTCGCGGATGATCGCGCCGGGCCTCAGGTCGAAGTGCTCCATAACGAGGGTGCCGAGCGTGGCCGGGTCGACCCTGGCCGTCCCGAAGGTCTCGACCATCACGCTCACGGGCCTCGCCACCCCGATGGCGTAGGCGACCTGCACCATGCAGCGCCCCGCGATGCCCGCGGCGACGAGGTTCTTCGCGACCCAGCGGGCAGCGTAGGAGGCCGAGCGGTCCACCTTCGTCGCGTCCTTGCCCGAGAAGGCGCCGCCGCCGTGCGGGGCCGATCCGCCGTAGGTGTCCACTATGATTTTGCGCCCGGTGAGGCCCGTGTCGCCCTGCGGCCCCCCCGTGACGAAGCGGCCGGTCGGGTTCACCAGGATCTCCGCCGAGCCCTCGTCGAAGAACGGCTCCGGCATGACGGGGCGGATGACCGTCTCGATCAGGTCGTCCTTTATGTGGCCCTCCACGCCCTCGCGGTGCTGGGCGGAGACGAGGACCTTCTCGATGCCGACCGGGGTGTCCCCCTCGTAGCGCACCGTGACCTGGCTCTTGCCGTCGGGCCTGAGGTAGTCGAGCTTGCCCGTCTTGCGCACCTCCGCGAGGCGACGGGTGAGGGCGTGGGCCAGCGTTATGGGCAGCGGCATCAGCTCGGGGGTCTCCTCGCAGGCGTAGCCGAACATCATGCCCTGATCTCCGGCCCCGATCTCGTCGATGGCCGCATCGTCGTCCCTGACCTCGAGCGCCCGGTCCACCCCTTGGGCTATGTCCGCGGACTGGGGGTCTATGGTCGTTATGACGCCGCAGGTCTCCGCGTCGAAGCCGAACTTGGCGCGCGTGTAGCCGATATCGGCTATCTTCTGGCGCACGAGCGTCGGGATGTCCACGTACGTGCTCGTCGTGATCTCGCCGGCCACCACCACGAGGCCGGTGGTCACGAGCGTCTCGCAGGCCACCCGGCTGGCGGGGTCGTCGGCGAGCGCCGCGTCGAGGATGGCGTCGGAGACCTGATCGGCTATCTTGTCCGGGTGCCCCTCGGTTACGGACTCGGAGGTGAACAGGTGGGAGGCTTTGAGCCGCTGGTCGTCCGCCACGTTCAGGGTGGTCGTTCCGGCTGTTCGCTCCGCCATGCTCTACCTCTCCTCGTCTATAAGCGCCTGGACTTCGTCGAGTATCTCCCCGGCGACTTCGGCCTTGGTGGCCCGCGGAACGAAGCGCTCCCCGCTACGCGTGACCACGTGCACCTCGTTCTCCTCCGCGCCGAAACCGACGCCCTCGCGCGAGATGTCGTTGCCGACCACGACGTCGGCGTCCTTCTTCTCGAGCTTCTCGCGGGCGTCCGACGCGGGGTCCCCGTGGGTCGCCGCGAATCCTACCATAAAGAGTTCCGGGTTCTGCTCCCGCACCGCCCGCAGGACGTCGGGGGTGGGCGCGAGCTCGACGCTCCTGACCCCGGAGCTGCGCCGGATCTTCTCCCTCGACGGCGCCGCCGGCGTGAAGTCCGAGACGGCCGCCGCCATGACGAGCACGTCCGCCCCCCCGGCCTCCCGCAGGACCTCGTCCCGCAGCTCCTCGACGGTGCGCACGTCGCGCCACGCCACCCCCGGCTCTCGCCGCCCGATGTTCGCCGCTACCACGACAACCTCGGCGCCCCGCCTCATGGCCTCCCTGGCGAGCGCCAGGCCCATCTTTCCCGAGGAGAGGTTCCCGATGAACCGGACGCTGTCGAGCGGCTCGTGGGTGCCCCCGGCGGTCACGAGCACCCTAAGGCCCCTCATCGGTCCCCCGAGACCGCCGAGCACCCCCGCGACGACCTCATCCACGTCGGCCAAACCGCCGCCCTCTCCCAGAAGAATCTTTGCGCCGCCGGCGCGCAGCCTGTTCAGGTTCGTCCGCACCGCGGGATTCTCCGCGGTCGCCGCGTCGAGGTCGGGCGCCACGAAGATGGGCGCGCCGCCCGCCCGTGCGCCAGCCGCCGGGTGGTCGAGGCCGTGGGCCAGCCGGGCAAGCGTGCCGGCCGTCGCCGGCAGGAACAGTACCGCGTCAGGGACGCCGCGGGGGTTCCCGACTACGGCGGACGAGGGCAGAAAAGAGCCCGGTCCGACGAAGTGCTCGGTACCGGGCTCCAGTAGGACCTGGACTTCGTGTCCCGCCGCCGCCAGTTCGCGGGCGACGGGGGGGGCGGTGAGCGCCGCCCCCGTGGGGCCGACGGAGACCAGGATCACGGGTTCGCGCCTAAAGCCGCTAGGCCGCGCCCGCGCCCTCCTCGTCGTCCTCGGGGGCGCCGGAATCGACGGAGGTCGCTTCGGGGGCGCCCGCGCCGCCCGGCGGGCTCACGAACGCGTCGCCGGCCGCGGCGCCGACCTGCTCCTCGGCCTCCTCCGGGGGCTGCTTGAAGGTGACCTCCAGCTTGCCCTGGCGGAGCTCCTCGATGGCGATCGTGAGGGGGTGCTGCGAGCGCGTATGCACCTGCGGCCCGGGGATGCCCAAAGCGTCGTTCAGGCCGAGGGTGGAGGTGTACTCGTTGATCTGGCGCGCCCGCTTGGCGCTCGAGACGACCAGCCCGTAGCGCGAGTCCACCTTGCCGAGCAGATCGTCTATCTTCAGGTCATTCAGCATCTTTGCCTCCCGCTACTATGGTTTCCATCGTCTCTATCATATCCCTGCGCGCCCGGTCCCACTCGCCGTTGACGACCTCGTAGTCGAACTCGTCGCGGGCCGCCACCTCGCCCACCGCCGTTACCAGCCGGGTCTCCATGGCCTCGGCGGTCTCCGTGGCCCTGCCCGAGAGCCTGCGCCGCGTCTCCTCCAGCGACGGGGCCCGGACGAAGACCATCGCCGCATCCGGCCGCTTCTGGCGCACCTGCCTGGCGCCCTGGAGCTCTATCTCCAGTATCACCGAGCGGCCTGCATCCAACAACTCCTCGACCTTCCCTTCGGGCGTCCCGTAGAGGTTGTCAGAGTACTCTGCACACTCGAGGAACTTTCCCTCCTCGACCCAACGCTCGAACTCCTCCCTCGTAAGGAAGACGTAGTGCTCGCCGTGGACCTCGCCGGGCCTCGGCGCCCTGGTGGTGGCCGAGACGGAGTAGGCGAGCTCCGGCACGGAATCGAGCGCCTCCCGGATGAGCGTGGATTTGCCGGCTCCGGACGGGCCGGAGACGACGATCAGGCGTCCTCGCACCCGAGCGCCCCGAGTAGCCGGTCCCGCTGCCCGTGCGTCAGGCCCGCGAGGGTCTTCGATCGGCTTATGCCGGCCTCCCTGAGCACGCGCGTGACCTTGATCCTGCCCATCCCTTTCATCGCGAGGAGCATCTCTTCGACCTTGGCGCCCCGCAACTCCTCAGATGGGTCCATGAGCAAATCGTAGACGCCGAGGTCCCCGCTCTTGAGGTCCCGCTTGGTGGCGGCCCTGGCGAAGCGCACCCTGTTCGCCTCTTCGAGCGCGTTGCGGCGCTCGTCGACCGTTCTCTCTGGTGCCCGCCTCAGCATCAGCGCGCAAGTATACCATCGGCGCCCACGCCCCGTCACCCGAGGGCCGCGCCGGACCGGCGGCGTTCTGCGCGGGGGACGAACGCTCGAACGAAGCCCGGCTCCCCGACGCCCCCACGCTCGGAGTGTGGGGGCGGTGTGGGGGCGCTGTGGGTGGTTCCCATCCGGCGAGGGCGGCATGCTGGTTACCAGGGCAGCTCGTCTAAAGAAAGGAGAACACAGGGTGTTTACGGGGATGGATCACTTGCTCTCCCTCGGGCGCCGCGCCGAGCTGGCGCGGGAGATCGATGTGGGGCGCCTCGAAAGAGAGCCACGGACGGGTCGGCGGCCCCGTCGCGAACCCCGGTGGGCGTTCTGGCTCCCCGGCGGGATCGAGGGCACCACCGGCGCGCCGCCCCCGCCGAAGATACGTCGTTTGCGGGATGCCGGTTCCCTCGCGCGGACCTAAGCTGCGACGGTTGAGAAGAAGAGATAGGAGAGAATTGTGGAGACCATAGGTATTGGTTCGACGCTCGAGTCCCTGCGGACGGGGCTGCGCGGCACGGCGTACGCGGCGGGCGAGGAAGGCTACGAGGAGGCGTCCAGGGCGTGGAACCTGAACGCGCGCCAGGAGCCCGCCGTGGTCGTGATGGCCGAGGGCGCGGCCGACGTGATGGCCGCCGTGCGCTTTGCCCGGGACCTAGGGGTGGGCGTCGGGGTTATGGCGACCGGGCACGGCGTGGGGGCCCCCTGCGACGGCGGCGTCCTCGTCAACACCTCCCGCATGAGGGGCGTGCGCGTAGATCCCGTAGCCCAGACGGCCAGGGTCGAGGCCGGGGCGCTCTGGACCGACGTGATCCCCGAGGCCCAGGCCCACGGGCTGGCAGGCCTCGTGGGCAGCAGCTCCCACGTCGGCGTCGTCGGCTACACGATGGGCGGCGGCTTCGGCTGGCTCGGTCGCCGCTTCGGCCTGAACGCAGCAAGCGTCACGGCGGCCGACGTCGTCACCGCCGACGGCGAGCTCCTGCGCGTGGGCGCCGAGGAGCACGCCGACCTCTTCTGGGGCCTCGGGGGCGGGGGCGGCAACTTCGGGATCGTCACCTCCCTGGAGTACCGGCTCTACCCGCTTACGACCGTCTACGGCGGCAACGTCTTCTACCCGGTCGAGAGGGCGAAGGAGGTCCTCGACCTCTACGCCCGCTGGAGCGCGGACCTGCCCGACGAGATGACGACGGCCGTCACCTTCCTGAACGTGCCCCCGCTGCCGGACATACCGGAGCCCCTGCGCGGCGGGTCGTTCGTGGTCGTGCGCGGCTGCTTCTCCGGGGAGAACCCAGGGGACGGCGAGGAGATGTTCCGCCCCGTGCGCGAGGGGATCGGCGACCCCGTCATGGACACCTTCGGGGTGATGCCCGTCGCGGCGATGGACGCCATCAGCATGGACCCGGTCGACCCCATGGGCTCCGTCCAGCACTCGGAGATGCTGCGCGATCTCTCGCCCGGGGCCATAGACGCCCTCATCGACGTGGCAGGCCCCGACTCCGGATCCCCGCTGATCCTGCTCGAGATCCGGCAGCTGGGAGGGGCGCTGGACCGCGTCCCCGACCGCCTCTCCCCCATGGGCGGCGGCAAGGCCAGGTTCATCATGAACGGCGTGGGGGCGACCTTTACCCCCGAGATGGCCGAGGGCGTAAGGGCGCACCTCGCCCGCGTGAACGAGGCGACGCGCGAGCACCAGACCGGCGAGACCTACGTCAACTTCATGGAGCTGGACGCCGCCGGCGAGGACCGGGTACGGGCGGCCTACCCGCCCGAGGACTTCGAGCGCCTCGTCGCGCTCAAGGACCGCCACGACCCCGAAAACCTCTTCCGCTTCAACCGCAACATCGCCCCCTCGAAGGTGGCCAACTAGCGGCGGGAGGCAAGCCAATCGGCAGGAGCACCGGGGGCCGCCCTTGGCCCCCGGTCGGAAAGCAAATCGAGTAGAGGAGGAGCAAAGATGATCGGCAAACTGTTCGCCAACGAAGGGGCCAACGCCGCCCTGGTCGTCGTCCTCTCGGGGACGGTCGCGACGCTGGTGGCCCACGGCCCCGGTCGCGCGTCTTTCGGGCGGGTCCTCTCGGGGCTACTGTCGAACCCCGTGCCCCGGCGCGTGCCGTCCGCCCTCCGCCAAGGCCTGGTCTCCTCGCCGCCCGAACGGGGGGCCGCCGCATGATATACGACCGCCCGCGGCACGGGTCGTTCCCCGTCCCGGGCGAGTTCATGGAGGACGCCGAGACGGTGCGCGCCGCGTACCGCGCGCTCGAAGCCGGGGACGTCCGGACGCTGACCCGTTACCTGGACCCGCAGGTCGCGTGGGTCCACCCGGCGGTCGCCCGCCTCCCCTTCGACGGCCTCGTCCGCGGCCTGCCGGCGGTCCTTCGCTCCGCCTTCCGCCGAGAAAAGGACGGCGGCGGACCGCGGGCCTCCGCCGGTACCCTTCTGGAGCTCGGCGACAGCGTTCTCGTCGTCGGCCGGTTCGCGGAGCGCCACGGGACCGAAGAGTTCGAAGTGCCGTTCATGCACGAGTGCTTCGTCAGGGACGGCAGGATCTTCCGTATACGGGAGTACCCGGCGAAATCTTGAATGCGCCGCGCTATCGCCGGGTCGGAACCGGGCCTAACTCGAAACGGGGCCTTCGCGATCACCCGGCGAGCCCCGCTACTTAGTGAGCCGCGCCACGAGGCTCGTCGCGACGATCTCGTTCGGGGCGGCCGTCCGCGGCCGCCGCACGCTCAGGCCTCCGCGATGGGCTTGTAGAAGATCGTGGTGTCGCAAGGCCGCCCGTCGGGCAGAAGGGCGTAACCGGGCACCGGACCGACCCGCGTCCACCCCAAGCGCTCGTAGAGGCGCTCCGCGTCGCCGCTGGCCGTGTCGAGCACGAGCAGGGTTTTGCCCGCCGCCCGTGCGGCGTCTTCGGCCGCCCGCATGAGGGCGGCCCCGAGGCCCCGCCTGCGGGCGCAACGGTGGACCAGCGTCTTGGCCACGTCCGCCCGGTGCGGCTGGTTCTCCGGCTGCCCGAATACGACCTGCACGGTCCCGACGATCGCGCCGCTCGTCCGATCCTCGGCTACCAGTAGGATGCGCTCGCCGGCCTCGACGCCCTCCGCAACGTTCAACCAGAACGCGTCGGCCCTCTCCCGCGCCAGCGGCGCCATGAAACCGACGGAGTCGTCGCCCTCCACGCAGTCGATCAGGATTCCCGACAGGGCAGGTACACTCTTCCTCGCCTCTCGTACCGAGAGGGAACGGACTACGGCGTGCTCGGTCACCCGGGACCCCTCAGCGCTCCGTCTCGCCACCGCTCGCCCGCGCCCGATCGGCGGTGAGCGCCACGACGTAGCGGGCGGGTCGGTCGGTCGGGTTGCGAAACGCGGTCGGCCGGTCGACGCGCATGGCGAGGCAGTCGCCAACGGCGAGCCGATAGGCGTCCGTGCCCACCGTGAGCTCGACCGCCCCCTCAAGCACCCAGACTTGCTGGCCGATGCCCATCGAGCGCGGCACGCCGTCGTAGGCGACACGCGCGCCGGATGGGAGGACCACCTCGACAAGCTCGATCGGCGAGGGAAAACCGGGCGGGGAGAGGTTGCGGCGCAGGTAGCCCGACTCCGGATCGCGCCAGGCAGGCTGCTCGGCGCGCCGCGCCAGGGGAGAAGCCTCGCATCGCTCCTCTTCGGCGAACAGGGACGCAAGCGTCGTGCCAAGCCCCGTCGCGAGCCTGTGGAGGACGGCGGCCGTCGGACTACTCTCGCCACGCTCGACGAGCGAGATCATGGACCGGCTCACGCCCGCGCGCCCGGCGAGACCGTCGAGCGTGAGACCACGCTCGATGCGTAAGGCCCGCAGCCGCCCCGCAAGCCGGGCGTCCGCTCCCGATGACCCGTATTCCATTATGTCAGAGTATATCTCCAATATATTAGAGTCAAGCGTCGACCTGGGATGCATGACGGTTCCCGCGCGCCTGTTCACTACGCCTCCGGGCCGGAGGCAAAGGTGGACGGGGAAGCCTCTTTAGTAGGATAAAGAAGTATGGTAGGCGCTCGTGGCGTGATTCGCAGAAGACACCCGCCGGGCCGTTCGGCCCTTACCGCAGGGCGCCCGTCAGCTCCGCCGCGCCCATATCGGCCTCGCGCAGGTACGCGGAGAACTCCGTTAGGATCTCGACCGGATCCCGGACAAAGCTTGCCGTCCCGACCTGGACCACGGTGGCCCCCGCGAGCATAAACTCGGCCGCGTCGATCCCGCTGGTGACGCCGCCGCCCCCGAGGACGGGCACGCCGACGGTCCTGGAGACGTCGTGGACGGCCTTGAGCGCGACGGGCTTAACGGCGGGTCCCGAGAGCCCGCCCCGCACCAGCACGGCCCTCTTTTTCGCGTCGATCGTGAGGGCCGGTATGGTGTTCATGACCGTTAGCGCATCTGCTCCGGCGGATTCGGCGGCCCGGGCGTTCCCGACCACCCCCTCGTGGGTGAGCTTGGCGAAGAGCGGCTTCGCCGGTGCCGCGGCGCGGCAGGCGGCCACGACCTCATCGACGGCGGCGGGACCGGCGCAGAATGTGAGCCCGCCGTGCTCGACGTTGGGGCAGGAGAGGTTCAACTCTATGGCCGACACGCGGTCGTCCTCGGAGACCCTCTCGCAGAGGGCCGCGAAGTCTCGGACCGTCTCCCCCGCCACCGAGACGAAGATGGGGACGCCGAGATCGAAGGCTTCGAGGTCCTCCAAGAAGCGCTCCACGCCGGGGTTCTGCAGCCCGATGGAGTTGACCATCCCGGCCGGCGTCTCGGCGACGCGCGGCGGAGGGTTGCCCTTGCGGGCGGCCGGGGTCGTGGTCTTGGGCAGGATCGCCCCGTAGACCCCCTCTACCTCCCCGAGCGCCTCCTTGGCCAGCGTCCCGGAGGCCGGCACGAGCGGCGTGCTCAGGGTCATCCCGCACAGCTTGACCGAGAGGTCCACGCCCGTCGCCCTCTCCCGCACTACCACGCGAGCACCTCCGCCCGGAAGACCGGCCCCTCGACGCAGGATCGGACGTATCCCCCGTCCACCGGCACCACGCAGCCGTTGCACGACCCGTTCCCGCAGCCCATCCTCTCCTCCACGGAGAGCTGCCGCAGCCCTTCGTGCCCCGCCGCGTCCTTCACGGCGGCCAGCATGGCGTTCGGGCCGCAGGCGTAGACGGTGGGGTACTGCTCGAGGTCTGGGGCGGCGTCGAGCACGGTGCCGGGGGTACCGGACGAACCGTCCATCGTGGCGACTGAGGAGCCGGGAAACCCTTCGGCGGCTGCCGCCGTCCTCGCGTCGAGGAATCCCAGATATATATCGTGGGGGACGCCGCGTTCGGCGAGCTCTCTGCTCAAGATCTTGAGCGGCGCAACCCCGATTCCCCCGCCGAGCAGCGCGGCCCGACCACCGGAGGCGCCTATCTCGAAGCCTCTGCCGAGCGGGGCGGTAACCTCTATCGTCTCCGTCGCCCGGTCAAGCAGCGCCGTGCCGCGGCCCCTTACCTCGAAGAGTAGGCTCGCCACCCCGTCCTCGAAATCGTAGAACGAGAACGGGCGGGCCAGGAAGGGGTCGAGGGTTACCGGGTAGCCGGCCGCGCGGGCCATGACGAAGCGGCCCGGCTCCACCCCTCCGCCGGGCCAGCGGTAGCTGAGGAGGGTGTAGGCGCCGAGCTCGCGGCGGTCTTCGACCTCTACCGTGTGGAACCTCATGCGCGGGCGGCGTAGAGGCCTTGGAGGCTGTTCACGCGGCGGGTTCCGCCCCGGATGCGGGCCTCGATGCCCTGGACGGCGGCGGCCGAGCCGGCGAGGGTGGTTATGCAAGGGACGCCGTGCATGAGGGCCCTGCGCCGGATCAGGTACCCGTCCGTCCTGGCCCCGCGACCCCAGGGGGTGTTGACTATAAGATCCACCCCGCCCCCTTCGATGAGCGAGAGGACGTCGCCGCCCGCCTCGCCTATCTTCGGCACCACCACGACCGGCAGCCCGTTACTCTTGAGCACCTCCGCCGTCCCCTCGCTCGCCGAGATCTCGAACCCGAGGTCCGCGAACGCCCGCGCTATGAGCACCACGGACCGCTTGTCCCTGTTCGAGACCGAGATGTACACCCTTCCTGCCACGGGCAGCGTCTGGCCCGCGGCGATGAGCGCCTTTGCGAAAGCCCCCCCGAAGGTCCGGTCTATTCCCATCGCCTCCCCCGTCGAGCGCATCTCGGGACCCAACAAGGGGTCCACGTCCGCGAATCGGTCGAACGGGAAGACCGGCGCCTTTACGGAGAAATGTCCGTTTGTGGACGAGTGCGGCTGTATGTCGCGCAATTTCTCGCCGACGGAGACCCTCGTCGCCAGCTTCGCGAGCGGCACGCCGGTCGCCTTGGAGATGAAGGGCACGGTGCGGGAGGCGCGGGGGTTGCACTCTATGACCATGATCTCGTCGCCACGCACGATGAACTGCACGTTCATGAGGCCGACGACGCCGACGGCGAGGGCGAGGCGGCGGGTGTAGTCCTCTATCCTCTCGACCAGCGCCCTATGGAGCGTGATCGGGGGCGTCACGCACGACGAGTCGCCCGAGTGGACCCCGGCCTCCTCGACGTGCTCCATGATCCCGCCGACGAAGACCTCTTCCCCGTCGCACACGGCGTCCACGTCTACCTCGACGTAATCCTCCATAAACTTGTCCACGAGGGTCGGGTGCGTGGGGCTGGCCCCGGCCCCCGTCTTCAGGTACAGGTCCAGGTCCTCGTCGCTGTACACGATCTCCATCCGGCGCCCGCCGAGCACATAGGAGGGCCGCACCACGACCGGGTAACCGAGCTCGCCCGCCACCGCGCGGGCCTCGGCCGGGGTCGTCGCCGTGCCGAACCGCGGGTGCGGGATGCCGAGGTCCTCGAGCAGCCGCCCGAAGCGGGACCGGTCTTCGGCGAGGTCGATGGCGTCGGGCGAGGTCCCGAGAATGGGAACACCCTCTCTGTCCAGCTCGCGGGCGAGCTTCAGGGGGCTCTGGCCGCCGAACTGCAAGATGACCCCGTGGGGCTTCTCGCGACGGATCACCTCGAGGACGTGCTCCGCGGTCAGAGGCTCGAAGTACAGGCGGGTAGAGGCGTCGTAGTCGGTGGAGACGGTCTCGGGGTTGGAGTTGACCATCACCGAGTCGTAGCCCGCGTCCTTGAGGGCATAGCTGGCGTGGACGCAGGCGTAGTCGAACTCCACGCCCTGGCCGATCCTGTTCGGCCCGCTCCCGAGCACGACCACCGATGGGTTCTCCCCGCGCACCACCTCGTCCTCGTCCTCGTAGGTCGAGTAGTAGTAGGGGGTCTGCGCGGGAAACTCGCCGGCGCACGTGTCGACGGACTTGTATGTAGGAGAGACGCCCAAAGCCCGCCGCACGCCGCGCACGACCTCCGTCGAGGTGCCCGAAGCCGCGGCGATCGTCTCGTCGGTGAGGCCTACCCGCTTCAGCTCGCGCAGCTCCTCGGCGTCGAGGGGGATGGAGATCGCGCCCTCGGCCGCCACGATGCGGGCTATGGAGGCTACAAAGAACGGGTCGATGCTGGTGCGGTGGTGGATCTCGCGTATGTCCAGCCCCGCCCGCAGCGCGTCGAAGATGGCGAAGACCCTGTAAGGCCCCGGCTCGTCGAGCCCGGCCTTCACGTCCTGCGGGTCCACCTCGAGCGACGCCATCGCCTTGCTCAGGCTCTCCGTGAAGGTCCGGCCTATCGCCATCACCTCGCCCACGGAGTGCATCCTGCTCGTGAGCCTGGGCGAAGCGCCAGGGAACTTCTCGAAGGCGAAGCGCGGGATCTTGGTCACCACGTAGTCCAGCGCTGGCTCGAACGAGGCCGGCGTCGCCCGCGTTATGTCGTTCGGGATCTCGTCCAGCGAGTACCCAACCGCGAGCTTGGCCGCTATCTTCGCGATCGGAAACCCCGTCGCTTTGCTCGCAAGCGCGCTCGACCGGCTCACCCGCGGGTTCATCTCGATCACGTAGAAGTCGTCGCTCTCAGGGTCAACGGCGAACTGGATGTTCGACCCCCCCGTGCTCACCCCGATCTCTCGTATTATGCGTAAAGATGCGGAGCGGAGGGTCTGGTACTGGCGGTCGGAGAGGGTCTGGGCGGGGGCTACGGTGATGGAGTCGCCGGTGTGGACGCCCATGGGGTCGACGTTCTCTATCGAGCAGATGACCACGACGTTGTCGTCGAGGTCGCGCATGACCTCGAGCTCGAACTCCTTCCAGCCGGCGACGCTCTTCTCGACGAGGACGGAGCCGACGGGGCTCGCCTCAAGGCCGTCCGAGACGGCGCGGCGGAGCTCGGTGTGGTCGTTGGCGGTGGCGCCGCCCTTGCCGCCCAAAGTGAAGCTGGGGCGGATGATCAGGGGGTAGCCGATCCTGCCGGCGAGTTCCTCGGCTCCCTCGAAGCTCTTCACGGTGCGGCTCGGCGGGACCTTGATCCCGATCCTCGTCATGGCGTCGTGGAAGAGCTGGCGGTCCTCGGCTTTCTGGATGGAGTCGATGGACGCGCCGAGCAGCTCGACGTCGAGGTCGTCTAATACCCCCGCCTCGTGCAGTTCGATGGAGAGGTTGAGGGCGGTCTGCCCGCCTAGGGTCGGGAGGAGGGCGTCGGGGCGCTCCTTGCGCAGGACCTCCGAGACCGCCTCCACCGTGAGCGGCTCGACGTAGGTGACGTCGGCGACCTCGGGGTCGGTCATGATGGTGGCGGGGTTCGAGTTGACGAGGACGACGCGGTAGCCCTCGTCGCGCAGGGCGCGGCAGGCCTGGGTGCCGGAGTAGTCGAACTCGGCGGCCTGGCCGATCACTATAGGACCGGACCCGATTATCAGGATCTTCTCGATGTCGTTACGCCTCGGCATATTTAGCCGACCACCGCCTTGGGCGACACGCTGTCTATGAACCCGTCGAAGAGGTAGCCGGAGTCGCGCGGCCCGGGGCTAGACTCCGGGTGGTACTGAACGCTCCAGGCGCGCATCTCCGGCGCGGAGATCCCCTCCACCGTTCCGTCGTAGAGGTTGCGGTGGGTCATCTCGACGCCTTCGGGCAGCGAGCCTTCGAGAACGGCGAAGCCGTGGTTCTGGCTCGTTATCTCGATCCTGCCGTTCTCGAGGTTCCTGACCGGGTGGTTCGCCCCGTGGTGCCCGAACGGCATCTTGTACGTCTCGCAACCGAGGGCGAGGCCGAGAAGCTGGTGGCCCAGGCAGATCCCGAAGACCGGCACCTCGCCGAGCGCCGGACGCAGGGCGTCGACGGCGCGCTCCAGGGCCGCCGGGTCGCCGGGGCCGTTGGAGAGAAAGAGACCGTCGGGCTCTGTCGCCAGGATCTCCCCCGGCTCGGCCGAACCGGGCATCGCGAGCACCGTGGCGCCGCGGCTGCGGAGTTCTTTGTAGATGGAGCCCTTGACCCCGTAATCGAGGGCGACGACGCGGCACCGCTCCTCGCCGAAGGCCGGCATGAGGGTCGGTTCGGTGAGGTCCGAGCCCGAGGTCGCCAAGTCGAGGCCTACCATCGAGGGGTGGGCGTTGGCCTTCTCGCGCAGCACGTCCGGGTCTCTCTCTACGGTAGAGATGACGCCCCGCATAGCGCCCCTCTCCCTGATGCGCCGGGTAAGGGCGCGGGTGTCCATGCCCTCGATGCCGAGGACGCCCGCCCCGTCGAGGGTGGCGGCCAGGGACTCCTCGCTCGCCCAGTTGCTGTGGTAGGGCGTGTACTCGCGGACGAGGACGGCGGCGGCCTGGACGTCGCGGGACTCCTCGTCGCCGGGGATCATGCCGTAGTTGCCTATCAGGGGGTAGGTGAAGAGCACGATCTGGCCCCGGTAAGACGGGTCGGTGATGGTCTCCTGGTAACCGACCATGCTGGTCGTGAAGACAACCTCGCCCGCGACCTCGCCGTCCCCGGCAAAGGTCCAACCCTCGAAGACCGAACCGTCCTCGAGCACCAGCGTCGCCCTGCTGCGTCCCTGACGCCGGCTACCCGCGTGTTCCAAGTTGCGCTCCAGTCCTGTCGTGTACCAATTCTCCGCCAACTATAGTACCCACCACCCGGCCCGTCAGGGTCTTTCCGAGATAAGGCGAGTTCGAAGAGCGGCTGATCATGGCCTCCGAATCGACCGTCCACCTCTCGGAGAGGTCCACGAGCGCGAGGTCGGCGGGCTCCCCGACCGCGAGACTCCCCCCCTCCCCGACCCACCGACCCGGCGCGCAGGCCATCGCCTCGACGAGCCGGGAGAGGGCGAGCTTGCCGGCGAGGACGAGCTCGGAATACAGCGCCGCGAAGGCCGTCTCGTGGCCGAGAAAGCCGGGGGCCGCCTCCTCGAGCGGCAGCTCCTTCTCCTCAGAGGCGTGCGGGGCGTGGTCGGTCGCCACGAAGTCGAGCACGCCGGCCCGCAGGGCCTCGCCCACGCCGTCCCTGTCCGCGTCGGGGCGCAGGGGCGGGTTGACGCGGTAGAGGCCTTCGAGGGTCGAGATCAGGTCGTCAGTAAGCGTCAGGTGGTGCGGGGTGGTGTCGGCCGTGACGGCGGCCCGGTCCTTGAAGAAGGCGACCAGGGCCGCCGAAAGCGCCGTGGAGACGTGGGTTATGTGGGTCCTGGCGCCCGTCTCGGCGGCGAGGATCAGGGCCGTAGCCGTGGCAACGTCTTCGGCGCTCGCGGGGGAGCCGGGGATACCGGCCAGGGAGGCGACCACACCTTCGTGTGCGACGCCCGTGGCCAAAGTGTGGTCCTCGCAGTGCAGGATCAGGGGCAGCCCCGCCGAGCGCGCGTACGTCATCCCGTTGCGCAACACGCCGGCCGAAGCGGTCCCGAGCCCGTCGTCCGAGACGCAGAAGGCGCCCGCCTCTTTGAGGAGCCGCATCTCCGTGAGCCGCTCCCCTTCGAGGCCGACGTGCAGCGCCGCCGAGATGCGCGCCCTGACGCGCGACTCCCTCTCTATCCGGCGGGCGAGGCCGCCCACGACCACGGGGCTGTCCACGATGGGGTCCGTGTTCGGCATCATGACGACGCCGGTGAAGCCGCCGGCCGCCGCGGATGCGGAGCCGCTCTCGATGGTCTCCTCGTCCTCCCGCCCGGGGGTGCGCCAGTGGGCGTGGACGTCCACGAAGCCGGGGAACAGGTGCAGGCCGTCGGCGTCGAGGTGGCGCGTCCCGCGCAGGTTCTCGCCGACCTCGGCTATCCTCCCGCCGGAGAGCCGAACGTCCGCGACGCCGTCGAGCCCGGTTTCGGGGTCGAGTACGTGGGCGCGGCGGACGACGAGATCCGGCGGGTCCGTATGGCCCAGGATCACGCGGCCACCCGCTGGGCGGCGCCCGTGGCGACGGTAAGGACCGCCGAGCGCACGGGGACGCCGGCTGTCACCTGGTTCGGCACGAGGGAGGCGGCGTCGAGCACGACGTCGCCTGCTATCTCGACCCCGCGGTTGACGGGGCCAGGGTGCATGACGAGCGCCCCGCCCCGCAGGTGCCGCCGCGCCACGCCGTAGAACCGCGCGTACTCGCCGACGGAGGGTATACGCGCGCCGGTCATCCGTTCCCGCTGGAGCCTCAACGCGTAGAGCACCTCGGCGCCCCAACCGAGCGCCTCGTCGACGGAGGACAGCACCGGAAGGCCCCAGCCGTCCGCATCCGGCGGCAGCAGCGTCCGGGGCGCCACCAGGGAGATCTCTATCCCGGCCCTGGCGAACGCCGGGATGACGCTCCGGGCGACCCGGCTGTGCAGGACGTCCCCGACTATAGCGACCTTGCGCCCGGCGAGCTCGTCGAAGCCGCCCATGGCTTTGCCGAGCGCGTAGAGGTCGAGTAGCGCCTGGGTCGGGTGCTGGCCGCAGCCGTCGCCCGCGTTGACGACGGGTGCTGCGGTGTGTTTGGAGGCGAGGGAGGCGGCCCCCGCAGCCGGGTGGCGCAGGACGATGGCGTCCGCGCCGAGGCGGTCCAGGGTGACCACCGTGTCCACGAGCGACTCGCCCTTGGAGATGGCGGAGCCCTTGCCGGAGAGCGAGATCACGTCGGCCCCGCACCTCCGCGCCGCGAGCTCGAAGGAGACGGCCGTCCGGGTCGAAGACTCGAAGAAGGCCAGGCACACGGCCTTGCCCGCGAGCGCCCCCTCCACGTTACCCTCCTCGTGGGCCCTGGCGAGGTCCAGGATCTCCCTCAGTTCCTCCCTGCTCGTGTGCTCCAGCGAGAGAAAACCTTTAGCCCCCAACTACGATCACCCCGTCCTCCCCGTCCGTCTCCTCCAGGTTGACCAGGACCCGCTGGTCGCGGGCCGTCGGCACGTTCTTCCCGACGTAATCCGCCCGGATCGGGAGTTCCCTGTGCCCCCGGTCCACCAGGATGGCGAGCCTCACGGCGGCCGGCCTCCCGAGCTCCAGGAGCGCCTCCATCGCCGCCCGCGCCGTCCGGCCCGTGTAGAGGACGTCGTCGACCAGCACCACCGTCTTGCCCGTGACGTCGAACGGCACGCTGCTCCCCTTCACCTCGGGATCGTCGCCCGAGAGGTCGTCGCGGTGGAGCGTGATGTCCAGCGACCCGACGGGCGCGTCGAGCCCCTCGAAGCGGACGAGGTTCTCTGAGATCCTGCGCGCCAGCGGGACGCCGCGCGTCAGCACCCCGACGAGGGCGAGGCTGTCGAGGGCCGCGGCGTTTCTTTCGAGTATCTCGTGGGAGATGCGACGGAGAGAACGGTCCATCCCGTCCGGGGTGAGCAGTTGCGAGCGCGCGTGCTCGTGTACGCTTGATCGGCCCAAGCCTGCCTCCTTCGCGCCTCACGGGACGCCGTTAAAGGTCGGTCTTGCTGTAACGGAAGCTAACAGAGCGCCCGAGGGCCGTCAAGGGAGGAGCTCCGCCGCGCCCGCCCGAAAGCCGTGCCCGGCCTCCATCGCCCGGGGCCGACACGTAAAGGAGGCCGGCGAAATGGCCGTTATTGGAGTACCGCGGGTTGCTACGGACGGATGCGCGCAGCGAGCGGGGTCGGTCGCCGCCTACGCCGCCCGGGCCACGGCGGACCATGCCGCGA
The DNA here is from genome assembly GCA_035936475.1 of Rubrobacter sp. Classification (GTDB taxonomy): domain Bacteria; phylum Actinomycetota; class Rubrobacteria; order Rubrobacterales; family Rubrobacteraceae; genus Rubrobacter_D. The sequence goes on from DASYWA010000084.1 coordinate 75,646, forward strand.
CGGGCGACTCAGCGGAGGTTGAGGAGAATAGCGGCCTCCTCCAGGCCTTCTGGGATCGGCGCCTCGAACTCCTGCTCCGCGCCGGTGATCGGATGCCGTAAGGAGAGCTTTTCGGCGTGGAGCCAGAGCCGGCGTCCGGGCACGGGCGTCCCGTAGAGCGGGTCGGCGTAGACGGGGTGTCCGATGGCGGAGAGGTGGACCCGGATCTGGTGCGTCCTTCCCGTCTCCAGCCGCACCCGCAGCATCGTGTATCCGTCGACCTCCGCGAGCTTCTCGAAGTGCGTGACGGCCTCCTTGCCGACCCCGGCCGCCATAAGCGTCGGGTTCTCGGGGTCCCTCCCAACCGGGGAGTCGATGGTTCCGGTCTCCGGCAGCCCCGACCCGGCAACGACGGCCCTGTAGACCCGGCCGACCTCCCGGCGGGACATCATGCCGACGAGCCGCGTGTAGGCTGGCTCGCCCCTGGCGAGGACCATCAACCCGGAGGTGTCCCTGTCCAGGCGATGCACGACGCCGGGACGGGAAGGGTCTTCGCCCCCCGATATGCCCATCTCCAGCAACGCGTTCACCAGCGTCCCAGAAGGGTTGCCCGCACCGGGATGCACGACGAGGCCAGCCGGTTTGTTCACCACGACGAGGTGCTCGTCCTCGAACACCACGGGGACGGGGATCTCCTCCTGCGCCAACCCCTCGTCCGGCACGCTGGCCTCGACGAGCTCTCCGGCCCGCACCTTGTAGGATGCGCCCTCCCGCCTGCCGGCCACCAGGAGCGCACCGTCGTCCAGCAGGCGCCGAACGGCGCTGCGGCTCAGGTCCAGCCTCCGGGCGGCGAGCCGATCCAACCTCTCCCCGGCCTCGCCCGGGCCCACCTCGAAGCTCTCAGACGGCACGCGGCTACCGCGGGCGCGAGCGGCGAACCTCCCGCACCCTCTCCGCGCCGACGCCGTCCACGAACACGGTCTTGTCCCTCCCCGAGAGGCCCCGCACAACCCGCACCCGCGAAGGAGACGCGCCGGTCTTTTCGGCGAGCAAACGTTCCACCTCGGCGTTGGCCTTGCCCTCGACGGGCGGGGCCGCGACCTTGAGCTTGAGGGCCGCCTCGCCGTAGAGTCCCCGCAGACCCGTGCTCTTCGCGTTGGGCGAGACGCGCAGCCTGACGAGGGCGCCGTCGCCCCGGGGGACGACGGGGTCGCTAGTCACGCCTGCGGAGGAAGCGGCTGGCGCGGGAGATCCTGCTGTCCTTCTCCTCCTTTTTGTCCTCCCGGTCGAAGAACTCGTGCAAGCGGCTCTCCTCGGCTAGCGTCGGCTCCTCCCGCTCCACCTCCTCGGCGGCCCCGGGCTCGTCGGTGGTCGCCGACGGGCCGGCCTCGCCGGACGCCGTGGAGGGCTCGGTCTCGGGCTCCGTGGCCACGGTCTCGTCCGCCCCCGACCCTTCGGTCGACGTGTCATCTGCCGCGGCGGGCGCTGTTTGTGCCTCGTCGTCCTCGGGGCCGAAGGTCATGCTCTCGCCCGGGCCGATCACCTGGGTCTCCTGGTCTCCCGCCGCCGGCCCGTCCGCGAGCGGTCCCGTCCCTTGCGGCTCCTCCGTACCCGAAGCGTCCCCCGGCCCGGCCTCCGGGGCCGCGACGGTCTCGATGGGCCGGGTCGCGCCCGGGTCGTCGAGGTCCGCGGCCTCCGCCTCCGTCGGCCCGAAGGCCGGCTCCTCGGCCTCCGGGTCCCCCGCATCCGTGGCGGGCTCCTGCTGGGCGGCGGCCTCGCGGACGACGGCTATGGACTCCGTGTCAAGCCGCTCGCGCAGGGCGGCCTCTATCTCCTTGGCGGAGGAGACCTCCATGTTCTCCATCATGTCCATGTAGGTCTTCAGCAGGTGGCGGAAGTCGTTGGCGAAGCCCCGCTTGGCCTCCTGCAGGGCCTCGTACGATTCCTGCACCCTCTCGATGCGGGCGGCGGAGTCGGCGAGTATCTGGTGGGAGCGGTTCTGGGCGTCCCTGACGGTGAACTCCGCCTCCCGGCGCGCGCTCTGGCGAACGTCCTCGGCCTCCCGGTTCGCGCTGCGCCTGAGGTCGTTGGCCGCCTGCTCGGCGTGCACGAGCGCCGCCCGGATGGAGCCCTCCAAATCCTCGAACTGCTGCAGGCGCTCGCGGAGGCTGTTCGTCTCCTCGCGCATCCGCTGGTTCTCGTTGTAGTTGCGCTCGAACTCGTCGGCCACCGTGTCGAGGAAGTCGTCCACCTGGTTCGCGTCGTAGCCGCGGAAGCCGTTGCGGAACTCCTTGCGGCGGATGTCTATCGGTCGAATCGGCATCTCACATCACCCCACTACTGGTCCAATGAACTGTTCAATGACAATCGTGAGCAACGTCCGGGCTATGGAGAGCCCGAAGATCGCGATGATCGGGGACAGGTCGATCCCGAATCCCCCGAGCTGGAGCATCGGCACCCGGCTCCTTATGGGCATCAGTATCGGGTTCGCCACGGCCCTCACCGCGTCGTAGACCGCCTGCATGAACGAGCTCGACGGGTAGCCGGGAAACCAGGAGAAGAGTATGGACGCGATGATGAACCCGAACAGGATCCAGTACGCGTAGTCCACGAGGGTGACGAGAAGGCTCACGATGTCGTACCCGAACTGTTGGAGCAAGAGCAAGAGCTATCCCCCGAGTCCCCGCGCCTGCTCTGTTGCGGCCTCGACCCCGTCGTGGACGGCCCCGACGAAACCCGCCTTCTCCATCGCGACGAACGCGGCGGCCGTGGTCCCCCCCGGCGTCATCACCTCGTCGCGTACCTGGTGGGCGCTCCGGTCCTTGAGGAGCACCGCCGTCCCCCCTATGGTCTCGACGACGAGCCTCCTGGCCACGTCGCGCGGGATGCCCTGGCGTACGCCGGCCTGTATGAGGGCGTCGGCGAAGAGGGCGACGTAGGCCGGCCCCGAGCCGTGCAGGGCGGTCGCCGCGTCGAAGAGGCGCTCGGGAAGCTCCATCACGTCCCCGACGTGGCGGAAGATCCCGACCACGTCCCCGAGCATCTCCCTACCCGCCTCGTTGGCCGTCACCACGGCCGAACCTAGCCCGACAGAGGCGCACACGTTCGGCATAACCCGCAGCACGGCGGCGCCCTGCGGGAGGCGCTCGGAGATGTTGGAGATGGTGACGCCGGCGGCCACGCTCGCGACCGCCTTCCCGCCCTCGGGGCTCATCGCCGGTGAGATCTCCTCCATCACCGCCCCCACGTCCCAGGGCTTGACGGCCACGAAGACGAGGTCGCTCCGTTCGGCGACCTCCAGGTTCGATCGCGTGGTGCGGACCCCCGCCTTCTCGTAGACGGCGAGTTGCTCGGCGTGGACGTCGCTGGCCGAGAGGTCGAAGTCGCCGGACTCGGCGAGCCTTACTAGGAGGGAGCCCCCGATCTTGCCGACCCCGATGATGCCGACCTTCTGCAAGTCCCCCCTTACGGAAGCCTAGAGGATAACCCTAGAGCTGGTTGAAGAAAGCCCGCTCGGCGATGCGCTTGCGCTCCTCGGCGCTCACCTCGACGTCGCGCGGGGTCAAGAGGAAGACCCGGTTGGCGACGGACTGGATGTTCCCGTCCATCGCGTACGTGAGGCCGGAGCAGAAGTCCACCATCCGCCTAGACAGGTCTCCGTCCACGTTCTGGAGGTTCAGGATCACCGGCTGCTGGCGCTTGTAGCGGTCCGCGAGGTTCTGCGCGTCGTTGAAGCTCGCCGGCTCCACGACGCTCACGCGGGTAGGCCGCTGGTCCGGGACGGGGCGCAGGTGCGACGGCTGGTTCTGGCCGGCGTAGCGGTCGGCGCCGCCGCGCGGCCCCTCGCTGCCGAAGAGGTCGCCTAAAGAGGTGCCGAAGGCCGAGGAGCGCTCCGAGCGACCGAGGCGGCGGACCGTCGGCCCGGGCTCGCCGCCCGCGCGCGACCCGTTGGCGTAAGCGTCGTTCACGTGGCGGCGGTCCTCTTCCTCTTCGTCGTCGTAGTAGTCGTCCTCGTCGACACCGAAACCGAACCAGGCTGCGATCCGGTCCAGACGGTCCCTAACTCCCATCGTGCCTCCTTACGGGCCCATCCTCCTCGATTAGCATCCGCCCGATCCTGACCACCGTGGCTCCCTCTTCGACCGCCACCTCGTAGTCGCTGCTCATTCCCATCGAAAGCTCGGAGAGATCGAAGTGCGGGCTCCAGCTTCCGCGTAGCCTATCACGGATGGACCTGAGTTTCGCGAAAACATAGCGCACCTGTTCGGCCTCTTCAACCAGCGGCGCCAGCGTCATGAACCCCCTCGCCCGAACCCGCCCCTCCGTCGCCGCCGCCGCCTCGAGTAGCTCCTCGACACCCTTCTCCGAGACCCCGTACTTGCTCTCCTCCCCGGACACGTTGACCTGGAAGAGGACCTCCACCCCACCCTCCGGCGCCCGCCGCCCGAGCTCCTCGACGAGCTTGGCGGAATCGACCGAGTGGATGAGGCTTACCCTGGGCGCCACGATCTTCGCCTTCCGCCGCTGCACGTGCCCGATAAAGTGCCACTCGAAGGCGTCCCCGAACCGCTCCTGCTTCTCCACCAGATCCTCGGCCCGGTTCTCCCCTACGAGGTCCACGCCCACCGCCGAGAGCGCGCCTACCTGCTCTGGCGCGTAGTACTTGCTCGCCACGAGCACCCGCGCCTCCCCGGGTCCGCGCCCGGACCGCTCCAGCGCCCCGGAGACGTTCTCGCGCACCCGGGCGAGCCTCTCCCGGATGCCGGCCTCGGTCGCCGGCGTCGTCAACGCGACACCTTCACGACCGCGGCCAGGCTCCGCCCGGTCACCGGCTTCTGCTTGCGGTGCGAGAAGAAGAGGTCGGGCCGGCAGCCCGTGCACAGACCGAGGTCCACGACCTCCACCCCCGCCCGTTCGAGATCCACCCGTATCGCCTCAGGCAGCGACAGGTGGCGCCCAAAGACCACGTCTTGCCCGAACTCGCTGGCGAAGGCGTCCGCCAGCTCTTCGGACACCTCGTAGCAACACCTCCGGATGCACGGCCCTATATAGGCCCGCCCTACGTCCCCGCACATCTGCTGGGCGGCCTTGCCGGAGATGCCGGAGAGGGTGCCCCGCCAGCCGGAGTGGACCATCGCGACCTCGTCCCCCCCGACGAGCGCCACGGGCACGCAATCGGCGACGGCCACGTTGAGGCACAAGTCGTCCTCGGAGGTGATCAGGGCGTCGGCCTCGCCGGCGAACCCTCCCTCAAAGACGCGGGCGACCCCGTCGCCAGCGACCTGCTTGACCCACGCCGAGGGTTTGTCGCCCATCGCTTCGTGGATAACGCGGATATTCTCCCCGACGGTCTCGGGGTCGTCGCCGACCTTCACGGAGACGTTCAGCTCGTCGTAGGGCCGCTCAGACTCGCCGCCGAGGCGGGTAAAAAAGTAGACCCGCGCCCCTTCGGGCTCCGGATCCGGGTAGACGTAGACGGCGCCCCCGGCCGCCGTGTGGATGGAGGCGGGGGCGCCGTCGTGGAGTTCGGGAAGGCGCGCGCGCACGCTCCGGGCGGTCGTGGCTACCTGCGCCGCAAGAAGGCCGGGATGTCCAGGACGTCGCCCTCCTGCGACGGAGCGACCGGCTCCTCTTCGCGCTGCTGCTGAGGCGGCTCGGCGACCGAGCGCTCCGAGCGGCGCTGGTTCGCCAGGCGCTGGTCGAAGCCCGTCGCTATGACCGTGACGCTCACCCGGTCGCCGTAGGCGTCGTCTATAACGGCGCCGAAGATCAGGTTCGCGTCCTGGTGGGCGGCGTTGTGCACGATCTCGGCCGCCTCGTTCACCTCGAAGAGGCCGAGCTCGGGCCCGCCGGTGATGTTCAATATGATCCCGGTAGCCCCCTCGATGCTCGCCTCCAGCAGCGGGCTCGAGATCGCCGTCTTCGCCGCCTCAGAACCCCTGGACTCGCTGGTCGACTCCCCGATGCCCATGAGCGCGGACCCGGAGTTGTGCATGATCGTGCGCACGTCCGCGAAGTCGAGGTTGATGAGGCCTGGCACCGTGATGAGGTCCGTGATGCCCTGGACGCCCTTCCTCAGGATGTCGTCCGCCATCTTGAAGGCGTCCATCATGCTGGTCCGCTTCTCGGCGACCTGCAAGAGGCGGTCGTTCGGGATGATGATCAGGGAATCGACGTTCTCCTTGAGGCGCTTGATGCCTTCTTCGGCGTAAGTCGAACGCCGCCGACCCTCGAACGCGAACGGGCGCGTAACGACGCCCACGGTGAGCGCACCGGAGTCGCGGGCGATCTTGGCGACCACGGGTGCAGCCCCCGTCCCGGTCCCGCCGCCCTTGCCGGCGGTGACGAAGACCATGTCCGCGCCGCGCAGGGCCTCCTCGATCTCGGCCTTGTTCTCCTCGGCGGCCTCCATACCTATCTTCGGGTCGGCGCCGGCCCCGAGGCCGCGCGTGATCTTCTCTCCTATGTGGATCTTCTGGTCCGCGTCGCACATCTGCAAGGCCTGCGCGTCGGTGTTGACCGCGATGAACTCGACCCCCTGCAACCCCGAGTTGATCATGCGGTTGACGGCGTTGGTCCCGCCCCCGCCAATGCCCACGACCTTGATGACCGCCAGATAGTTCGTCGCCGCGTCCAACATCCCTCGTCTACCCTCCATCACGCGCTTTCCGGTGGCTCTTCCGTCTACCCTCCCCGGAACCAGCCCTTGACCGCCGACACTATGCTACCAAAACTGGTAACTCCTGCACCTTTACTCTTCGGTCCAGGGTCACCGTTTCGAGCGGCGAAGTATAGCAGACCTACAGACGTCGAGTACTGAGGCTTTTGTACAGGTTTAACCTCGCCCTTTACCCGCCGGGGCGCGACCGACTGCACGCGCATGCCGAGGATGTCCTCGGCGAGCTCGGGCATACCGTCGAGGAGCGAGCCCCCCCCGGTAAGCGCGACGCCGCCGGGAAGGAGGTCGCGCATGCCCGCCGCGTCGAGGGTATCGCGGACGTACTCGAGGACCTCGCGGGCGCGGTACTCGAGGATCTGGCAGGCGAAGTTCGCGTTGTAGTGCCGGTCGTCGATCTTGACGGCGGCAACGGAGTCGACGGTCGTGGAGAGCACCGTCCCGTACCGGAGCTTGAGGAGCTCTGCCGTGCGCTCCGGCACCTTGAGCCCGTATGCGACGTCCGAGGTGAAGCTCTCGCCGCCTAGAGGAATCACCGCCGTGTGGGTCAGGGCTCCGCGAGAGAAGGTGGCGACGTCGGTCGTGCCGCCGCCTATGTCCACCAGCGCGATGCCGCCCTCGCGGTCGGCGTCGTGCAGGCAGGCCTCCGCGGAGGCGAGCGGTTCCAGAACGACGCGCGAGACGCTCACGCCGCAGTCCTCCACGGCGTGGAGCAGGTTCTGGATGCTGGAGACCGCCCCGCTGACGACGTGCGCCCGCATGGTCACCTTGCGGGCGGCGAGGCCCAGCGGGTTCTTGACGCCCTCCGATCCGTCGAGGACGTAGCCGCGGGGGACGACGTGGATCACTCTCCCGTCCTCGTGCAAATCTAGCTGGCGGGCCTCCTGTTCGAGCTTCTTCAGGAAGCGCTCGTTCACGGTAAGGTTGCGGCTGCGGTTGAGGAGGGTGACCTCGGTGTTGAACGAGGAGATGTGGCTGCCGGCGATGCCCACGCTGACCTTACCGCCGCGGACCCCGCAGGCGTCCATCGCCTCGGCGACCGACTCCGCCGCGGCCTGACGGTCCACCACGACGCCCCGCTTGAGCCCGTAGCTCGGCGCCTCCCCGATGGAGAGCACCTCCGCCCACCCGCGCCGCGCGTCAACCCGGCCGGCTACGGCCACGATCTTCGTGGTACCCACGTCTATGCCGTACACGAGGGAAGGCGCCATCTAGAGACTTCCCGTCCCGTCGCCCACGTCGCCGTCGGCGGTCACCACCACCCGGCCGGGGGAGCGAAGATCGAAGACCGCCGACCCGCGCGAGCGCCCCATCACGTCCCCGAGCGCCCGGACCTGCGCCTCCGAGACCTCCTCGGCAAAGACCACCCGGCGCCCCTCGACGGTCGCAGCAATTCCCCCCGGACCGGCGTCGTCCACCGACTCCATCAGCAGGCCGCCCTCTTCCAAGATCCTCCCGACCCTCAAGACGTCTCCTACCTGGTCCTCGTCCAACTCCACCCTCCGGAGGCTCGCCCCCCCGAGCCCCGGGAGCGACACGCCGTCCAGCGCAAGGGTCCTGCGCTCTCCCTCGACCTCAGCGTCGAGCACCGTCCTGCGCTCCTCAACCTTAACCGTAACTATACCGGACTCGGTATCTTCGAGCACCTCCGCACCCTCGACCCAAGGGTTAGACTCTACGTGGTGCTCCAGCTTCTCCTCGTTGAGGGTGAGCAGGCTGGCGTGCTGGGAGACGGCATCCCAGGCGTCGGATTCGGGGTACACGGTGGCGCCTTCGACCCGGATCCCGGTCACGGGGGAGCTCAGGTAGGCGACGACCACGACGGCGCCGGTCGTCACGACGGCGACGAGTAGGGAGAAGAGGATGGCGCGCAGGTGGGAGGTCACGGTCTCTATCTCGGGGCCTCCAGAAGATCTAGCAGGTCGTCTCCCACGCCGGAGATGTCCCCGGCGCCTAAAGTGAGCACGAGGTCGCCGGGCTCGGAGACCTCGCGCAGGACGCGGGGGATGGCGCCCTGCTGCGGCAGGTAGAAGACCTCGGGGTGCCCGGGGGTCTCGCAGATGGCGTCAACTATAAGCTTCCCGTTCACGCCGGGCTGGGGCATCTCGCCAGCCCCGTAGACCTCGGTTATGACGACGGCGTCGGCCGCGCCGAAGGAGTCGCCGAACTCCTTGTAGAGGGCGCGGGTTCGCGAGTAACGGTGGGGCTGGAAGACCGCGATCACGCGCCCCCCCTCGCCCACGGTCGAGCGGGCCGCGTCGAGCGTGGCGGAGAGTTCGGTCGGATGGTGGGCGTAGTCGTCCACCACGCGGACCTGCGCCTTCTCCCCCTTGAGCTGGAACCTCCGTCGCACGCCGCCGAAGGTCCGCAGGGTCAGGGCCGCCTCGTACGCGTCGTGGCCGAGCCAGCGGGCCGTCGCGACGGCGCCCAGCGAGTTGAGCACGTTGTGCCGCCCGTAGACCCCGAGCTCGACCTCCCCCCGCTCCTCTCCGTTCTCGATGAGCCTGTAGCTGTTCGGTCCGGTCACCTCGGCCCGCAGGTCCCCCTCCGAGATGCCGTAGGTGGTGACGGGGCACGGCGCCTCAGCCGCGAGCCGCAGGCACACGGGGTCGTCGGCGCAGGCGACGAGGTGGCCGTCGGGGGGCAGGGCGCCGAGGAACTTTCCGAAGGTCTCGACCACGTCGTCCAGCGAGTCGTAGAAGTCCGGGTGGTCGAACTCGACGTTCGTGACGATGGCGACCTGCGGGCGGAGGTAGAGAAAGGAGCGGTCGCTCTCGTCGGCCTCAGCCACGACGAGGTCCTGGCGTCCGAAGGCGACGTTGCTGCCGATGTCGTTGAGCTCGCCGCCCACGAGCGCCGTCGGGTTCTCGCCGAGCGACCTCAGGACGTGGGCCGTCATGCTCGTCGTGGTCGTCTTGCCGTGGGTTCCGGCGACGGCCACGCTGCGGCTGCCCTCGAGGATGGACGCGAGGGCGGCGGCGCGGGGCAGGACCGGGATCGAGCGCCGCCGGGCCTCGAGGAGCTCGGGGTTCGTCTTCGGGATGGCCGTCGAGATCACGACCTGCTCGGCGTCCCCCACCTGCCCCGTGTCGTGCCCGATATAAACCGTTATGCCGGCCTCTCTGAGCCTCCTGGTGTAGGCCGACTCTTTTAGGTCCGAGCCGGAGACCTCGTGCCCCCGGCTCTTGAGGACCTCCGCGATGCCGCTCATCCCCGCGCCGCCGATGCCTATCATGTGGACCTTCACCGCCTTGACTCCTCTCCCGCCGCGCGCATCAACCGCCGGGCGACGACGTCCGCCGCCCCGGGCGTCGCGAGCGCCGCCATCCCGCGGGCCAGCGCCCCGCGCCTGTCTTGGTCGTCGAGCAAGTCCTCGACCCGCCGCTTGAGCGAGCCCGCCGTTACCTCGGCGTCCATCATCAACTCCGCCGCCCCCCTCTCGGTGAAGTAGCGGGCGTTGTGCAGCTGATGGTCGCCCGTCGCGAAGGGGAAGGGGACGAGCACGGCGGCCCTGCCGACCGCCGCTATGTCGAAGAGCGACCCGGCGCCGGCCCGGCTGACGACCAGGTCGGCCGCCGCCAGGTACCGCCAGATGTCGTCGACGTACTCCAGGATCACGTGCCGCGGGTTCTCCGTCGAGAGCCGTCCGAAGTCCCGGCGCCCCGCTACCTGCACCACCGTGTAAGGCGTGCCGCCGCGAAAGGCCTCGACCGCGGCGAGGTTGAGCTTGAACGCCCCGCCGCTCCCGCCGAAGATAAGGACCACCGGCGGCTCCAACCCGAGGCCCCGCAGGGCCTCCTCCCGCGAAGCCCCGAAGAACTCCGCCCGCGTCGGCATCCCGACCGTCTCCGCCCCCTGCAGATAGTCGGCCGCGCGCGGGAAGGTCACCAGCGTCTCGTGCGAGATCCTGCCCGCCGCCCGGTTCACCCGCCCCGGCACGCTGTTCTGCTCGTGCAGCAGCGTCGGCACCCCGAGCGTCCGCGCCGCCACCACCGCCGGCGCGCTCGCGTACCCCCCCACCCCCAGAACCGCCCCAGGCCCGAACCGATGTATTATGCGTCTACAGGCGTGGATGGCTTTGAGGAAAAGGGCGGCGGCGCGGGCACGGGCGAGGGGGTTGCCGGCGAAGGACGTGAGGTTCAGGGGGTGGAGCGGGAAGTTGGCGTTGGGTACGAGGGTCGCCTCGATGCCGGAGCGGGAGCCTACGAAGTGCACGGTTGCGCCCATGGAACGCAAGCTAGAGGCCACGCACAGCGCGGGGATCGCGTGCCCGCCCGTCCCGCCCCCGGCTATCAGAACGCGCGGGGGTTCGGCGGTTGCGGCGGGGTTTGATCTCTCTCGCTCTCTCACTGTCCTCCGATATCCTGTAGAGGAGTCCGACGGCCGCGAAGCATACCAGGAGGCTCGAGCCGCCGTAGGAGACGAACGGCAGCGTTATCCCCGCCAGCGGCAGGACAATCATCGCCGCCCCCATGTTGAAGACCGCCTGCAAGACCAGCATCGTCGTCAGCCCCGCCGCCACGCAGCGGGCCATCACCGAGGGGGCCTCCAGCGCTATCTTCACCCCCGCCACCGCGACAAAGCAGAAGGCGGCTATCACCCCGACCATGCCGAGCACGCCCAGCTCCTCGCCGACGAGGGCGAAGATCATGTCCGTGTCGATCTCCGGGACGTTGGCCCCCTGGCCGCCGGAGCCCGCGCCGGACCCAAAGACCCCGCCGGCCTTTATCGCGATCATGGCCTGCACGTTCTGGTAGCCGGAGGTGTCCGCGACGGCCCAGGGGTCGAGAAAGGTAAGGAACCTCTCGCGCCGGTACGGGGCGAGCAGCATCACCGCCGATAGGGCGACGACGCCCGCGGCGCCGGCGAGCAGGAGGTCCTTCGTGCGAACCTCGGACGCCCACAGCGCCCCCGCCACGCCCGTCATCAGGATGACCGAGGTGCCGAAATCGGGTTCGATCAGGACGAGACCGAAGAGCACCCCGACGGCGGCCAGGGGCTTCAGCGGTAGCCCGGAGCCCGGTTTCAGGCGCGCCAGGGCGCAGCTCAGGAAGACGACGGCCGCGATCTTCGCGAACTCGGACGGCTGGAGGCTCATGAAGCCAAGGTCCAACCACCGGCTGGAGCCGTTGATCCTCATGCCTATGCCCGGTATAAGGACGAGCACGAGTCCCACCAGCACGACCCCGTAGAGGACGTTGGCGTGCTTTCTCCACACCGTGTAACGGACGCGGCTCACCGCAAAGAAGACCCCGATCCCGAGCCCCAGGTGCGCGAGGCGCACGACCAGGACTTCCGTCCCGGAGAAACGGTACGTGGCCGAGTACACCATCACGACCCCGAGCAACGAGAGGCCGAGCGCCACGAAGAGCAGGTTGGCCCTGAGCGCCGTCACCGACGGACGGCCCCTTGGTCCGCGACGAGCCCGCGGACGAGTCGCGCGAACTCCTCGCCCCGCTCCGCGTACCCGGCGAACTGGTCGAAGCTCGCGCACCCCGGCGAGAGCAGGACCACGTCGCCCGGTCGCGCCAGCCCGGCGGCCCGTTCCACGGCCGCTCGGAGGCCCCCCAACCGCTCGACGAGGTCGGCGTGTCCCTCGTCTTCGAGAAACGCGGCGATGCGCGGCCCCGCCTCGCCCTGGCACAGGACGGCGCGGCATCCCCCGACGTAGGGCAGGATCTCCGCGAAGTCCGTGTACTTCTCCGAACCGCCGAGGATCAGGACTACGGGTCGGTCCAGGCCGCCGAGCGCCGCCGCGACCGCCGCCGGGTTGGTCGCCTTCGAGTCGTCCACGTAGGCCACGCCGCCCCCCTCGGCCACGGCCTCCAGCCGGTGGGCCTTGAGCCGGTAGGCGAGCAAACCCTCCCGGATCCCGGCCACCGAAGCGCCCAGCCGCTCCGCCGCCGCGGCGGCGAACAGCGCGTTGGAATAGTTGTGCGTGCCGGCGAACGACAGCTCGCCGGCACGCGCGAGCTCGGCGCCCGACAGGTAGAGGCGTCCGTCCCGGACCGCAGTGCCGCCTTCGCCGACCACAACGACGTCGCCCGGCAGGCCCGGCGCCGCCCCGCGGCCTACCGGGTCATCGGCCGCCACGATGGCCAGATCTTCCGGGCCCTGGCCCTCGAAGACGCGCAGTTTGTCCCGCCGGTACTCCTCGAAAGAGGCGTGCCAGTCCATGTGGTCCGGGCGCGCGTTGAGCAGCGCCGCGACCTCGAAGGCGGGCCTGTCCAGGTAGTGGAGTTGGAACGAGGAGACCTCCAGGACCAGAAGCCCCGTGGACCGCACCTCACCGACGCACCCGGTCAGGTCCCTCCACGAGTTACCGGCGACCGTATGCGGCACGCCAGAGGCCTCGAGGACGCTCCTCAGCATGTCCACGACGGTCGTCTTGCCGTTCGTCCCGGTCACGGCGGCCACGCGCACGTCCGGCCCGATCAGGTCGAGGCCCAGCCCGACCTCGGGGACCACGGGCACGCCGCGCCCTTCGGCGGCCCGGAGCACGGGGTGCGAAGGCCTGACCCCGGGGCTGACGACCACCCTGTCGGCGCCGTCGAGGGATACCTCGGGCCCCGCCCCAAGGTACCCCTCGACGCCGAGGTCCTTTAAGGTGGAGCGCAGGCGCTCGTCGGTCCGGTCGTCGGCCACGGTGACATTCTCGCCCCGCGAGATCAGGGCGCGCGCTGCGGCGAGGCCCGACTCTCCCAGGCCGTATACGAGGGTCTTCACGGGTTCAGCCGACCGAGTTGTAGAGGAACAGGTAGTAGAGGAAGAAGCCGAACGCCGAGCACGCGGCCTGCACGATCCAGAACCGCACCACCACCTTGTTCTCCTCCCAGCCCAGGAACTCGAAGTGGTGGTGGATCGGGGCCATCTTGAAGACCCGCTTCCCCGTTACCCTGAAGACCGCGACCTGGATCATGACGCTCAGCGCCTCGACGACGAAGAGCCCCCCGATGACGGGCAGAAGTAGCTCGGTCTTGGTGAGCACCGCGGCGGCGGCCAGGATGCCCCCGATGGCGAGGGAGCCCGTGTCCCCCATAAAGATGTCCGCCGGGTGGGAGTTGTACCAGAGGAACCCGATGATGGCCCCCACCATTGCCCCGCAGACGATGGCGACGTCGTACTGCCGCTCCAAAAACGCGATCGCCGTGTAGGAAAGCAGCGCAAGAGCCCCGGCCCCCGCCGCCAGCCCGTCGAGACCGTCCGTCAGGTTGACCGCGTTCGTCGTGCCGGCTATGACGAGCAGCAAGAAGCCGCTGAAGAGCGCGATCCCCACGATGCCAGGCCCCAGCACGAAGCTCAGGTCGAAGTAAGGGACGAGCACGGTCTGGGTCACGCCCACGTAATAGATCGCCAGCACGTCGGCCAGCACGACGGCGAGCGTCAGCAGCGCGAACTTGTAGCGCGCGCTCAGGCCTTCTGGGCGCTTCTTGGAGATCTTCTGCCAGTCGTCGTAGAGCCCGATGCCGGCCACCACCGTCACGAGCAGGAGCGTGGCGAACGTCGCCGCGTTCGGCCGGGCCACCACGAGCAGCGCCGCAACCAGCCCCATAAGCATCACGACGCCGCCCATCGTGGGCGTGCCGGCCTTGATCAGGTGCGTCTGCGGCCCCTCCTCCCGCACGAACTGCCCGAACTTCCTGGACTGGAGGAACTGTATGAACGTGGACCCGAGGCCCACGGTCACCACGAAGGAGACCGCCGCCGCGAGCACAACGCTAAACAAGAGCTAAACTCTCCTTTAGCTGACGGGTCAGGGTGTCGAGCCCGACCCCCCTCGAACCCTTGACGATCAGGTAATCGCCGGGCCTGAGGAGCTCGCGGATGCCGATGGCGTTCGCGGCGTCCGGGTAGTGGATGGCCTCGCCGGAGAAGGTCTCGGCGTACCAGCGGGCTTCGTCCCCGACGCAGGCGAGCAGGCCCACCCCCAGCCCGTTGGCGAGCTCGCCGATCTCGCGGTGGTAGGCCCGAGCGCCCGGCCCGAGCTCGAACATACCCCCGAGCACGACCACGAGCCTCCGGTTCTGCCGGGCGGCGGCCTGCGCGGCGTACCGGAGCACGGCGGCCATCGAGGGCGGGGAGGCGGCGTTGTAGGAGTCGTCGTAGACGAGGACGTCGTCGCGCAGGCGGTAGACGTCGCCGCGCATCCCCGACCGCTTGAGGCGTGCGAGGCCCCTTGCCGCGTCCTCGAGGTCCATCCCGAGCGCCACGGCCCCGCCGGTCGCGGCGAGCAACGGCTCGACGAGGTGCGTTCCGAACACAGGTGCCCGCGCCGCGGCCGAGCTCTCCCCCATGTGGGCGGTGAAGCGCAGGCCGTCGTCGTCCTCGTCGAAGTCCGATGCCCAGAGGTCGGCCGTGGCGTCCTTCGCGGCGGAGAAGACGATCCGGCGCGCGAGCTCCCTGCCGGGGGCCACCGCGGCCTCGGGGACGCCCGCCGGCTGGACGAAGAAGCCTTCCGGCGGGAGGGACGCCGCCAGCTCGCCCTTCGTCGCGGCGAGCGCCCCGAGGCTCCCGAAAGTCTCGAGGTGGGCCGGGGCTATGGCCGAGAGGATCCCGTACCCGGGAGGGGCGATCCCGCAAAGCTCCGCGATGTTCCCGACGTGGTCCGCGCCCATCTCCAAGACGAGCACCTCGGTGTTGGCGGGGGCGGCGAGGACGGTGAGGGGGAGCCCGATCTCGTTGTTCAGGTTCCCGACGGTGGCAAAGACCCGCGTCCCGGCCGACCGCAACACGGCCGAGAGCGCGTCCTTGGTAGTGGTCTTGCCGATGCTGCCCGTGATGCCGACCACGGTCGGCGCCTCCGCCCCCGGACGCCGCAGCGACCAGCGCGCGAGGTCCTGGAGTGCGGCCAGCGGGTCCTCGACGACGAGCGTGGGGCCGGCCAGCGGGCGCGTGGCGACGGCCGCCACGGCGCCCCGACGCCGGGCATCCTCCGCGTAATCGGCGCCGTCGACCCGCCCCCGCAGCGCGAAGAAGAGGTCGCCCTCCCGCACGAGCCGCGAGTCCGTGGCCGCCCCGCGCACCTCCGCCGTCTCTCTGGCGCCGTGGAGCCCGGCGCCCATGGCCCGCGCCGCGTCCCGAAGGGTGGCCGGCCTCACGGGGCCTCCCGATCAGAACCGCTCGCGTCCGGGGGAACGTTGTAGTACCCGAGGGCGAATCCCATAACGTCCTTGAAGGCCGGCGCCGAGGTCAGCTCGCCCCAGTAGGTGGTCTGCGGCTCGTCGACCGTCACGAGCATGACGAACTCGGGGTGCGTGGCCGGGGCATACCCGACGAAAGAAGATACGTACTCCGTGGTATAGGTGCCGCTCTCGGGGTCCACTTTCTGGGAGGTGCCGGTCTTGCCGGCCACCGTGTAACCGGGAATCTGGGCCAGGTGGCCCGACCCATCTGAGACGACGCCTTGCAACATCGTGCCTACTATATCCGAGGTCTCCTCGCTTATCACCCTGGGCCCGGGCGCGGGCTCCGCCCCCGGCTCGACGACGTGGGGCGTGACCTGCCGCCCGCCGTTGGCGAGCGCGGCGTAGCCGGCCACGAGCTGCAGCGGCGTGACCGTGAGGCCCTGCCCGATGGGGATGTTCCCGATAGAGGAGCCGCTCCAGTCCTCGTAGGCCGGCACCAGCCCGGGGTCCTCGCCCCAGAGGTCCACGCCGGCCGTCTCCCCAAAGCCGAAACGCCTTATCGCGTCGTGCAACCCCTGCCCGCCGAGCGCCTGCGCGACCTGTATCGCCCCCACGTTGCTCGACTCGCGCAGCACGTCCGCCGGCGCCATCACCTTCGTCTCGTGCGGCCTGGAGTCGTGGATGACGCGGTCGGCGACCGCCATGTGGTCGGGCACGACGAAGGTGGACTCGGTGGTCACGGCCCCGGCATCCAGCGCCGCGGCGACGGTGAAGGCCTTGAAGGTGGATCCCGGCTCGTAGGGGTCCGTGATCGCCCGGTCGCGCTGCGACCCCGGGGGGGCCTCCCCGAATTCGTTGTTGTCGTAGCCGGGCGAGTTCGCGAGCGCCACGATCGCCCCGTCCTCGACGCGCATCATCAGGCCAACCGCGCTCTTGGCCTCGTGCTTCTCGACCGTCTTCTGGAGCACGTCCTCCAGCTCTTGCTGGACGGCGGTATCCACGGTCAGCCGGACGTCCTCCCCGGCCCCGAGGTCCCGATCCCGGCGGGCCTCGACGCCGCCGAAAGTGTCGCCGAAAGGCCCCTGGTATCCCATCAACTGGCTCGCCAGGGCGCCCTCCGGGTAGACCCTCGTCGTGTCGGGGGCGGTGGTTATGCCGGCAAGGCCGAGGTCCTCGACACGCGCTGCGGCCTCGGGCGGCACGTCCGCGGCGACCTCGCTGTAACCGGACGGCTTTCCGGAAGGGCTTTGCGCGGAGACCGAAGCCAGTATCTCTCTCTTCTCGAGTCCCACGGCGGAGCCCAGCACGCCTTCCAACTCCCGGGCCGCGCCTTCGGGGTCTTCGATCAGGTAAGGTGTGGCGACGATCCTGGCGGTCTCCAGGCTTTTGGCGAGCTCCCGCCCGTCCGCGCTGACGATGCTGCCGCGCGTCTTGCCCGTCGTGGCGACTTGCTCGACGCCGAGTTCGGAGGCGTACGCGCCGTAGCGGTCGCCGTCGCTGATGCCTATGTGGACCGCGCGCCCCCCGAGGAGCAGACCGATCACGAGAAACACCGCCGCCACGATGCGCAACCGTCCGTAGCCGACGGGCGTTCCCGCCGGGGCACCGGGCCGCCCGGCCCGTCTCCGGCGGCCGTTCCCACGGGACCGGGCGCGGCGGTGCTCCGAGATAGACACGACCCTCGGCCCGCCGGTCCGCGCCCGCTTCTTAGAGATCCGGGGCGAGTTTTTCGGGGTGGCGGCCCTGGCGTTGGCGCCCCGGCCGCGCGCCCGATCAGTGCTGCCCCCCTCCTTCCTCTGCTCCCGCATCTGTGGTCCCATCCTCCCGTTCTCCACCCTTGATGACTTCCAGGTCGGCGCTGCCCGCGTCCCGCATGCCGAGCTTGTCGCGGGCTAACGGCCGGACCCTGTCCGCCGCTGACAACTTGGCGACGTCGACCTCGAGCCTCTCCCCTTGGGCTCTTGCCGCATCCAGTTCCTGCTCCAGCGCCGCCACCCGGCCCTCCAGTCCGGCCGATACCGTGTGCAGGTAGATGCTGCCGAGCATCAGCAACACGGGAACCACCACCAGGCCCGCGAACCGGCGCTTGCGGCCCCGCGCCCTGCGCCGCTCGCTCCCGGCTCGCTTCCTATCCTTTTTATCCGGCGCGCGCTCCCACACGGGCCACGCCGGCTCGGTGGGCAGCGTCGAGCGGTACCGGCGCTGGGGGGCGGCCATCAGGCGTCCCCCGCGGGTTCGGCCGTCCGGGTCGCCGAGCGCAGCCTGGCCGAGGCGCTGCGCGGGTTCTCCCTGACCTCGTCCTCAGAGGGCCGGAGCACCACGCCCCGCCGGAAGATCGGGCTCGCCCCGCAGGCGCAGACGGGCAGCTCCGGGGGGCAGACGCAACGACCCTCCCGCTCGGAGATGAAGCGCTTGACCAGCCGGTCCTCCCCGGAGTGGAAGGTGATGGCGACGAGACGTCCGCCCGGCGCGAGCAGGCGCTCCGTGGCCTCCAGCGCCCGCCGCACGCCGCCCAGCTCGTCGTTCACCCGGACCCGGACGGCCTGGAAGATCCTCTTCGCCGGGTTCCCGCCCCGCTCCTTCCAGCCGACGGCCGCCCGCACGGCGTCGTGCAGCTCCGTCGTCGTGGAGAGCGGCCTGCGGCGCACGACCTCGCGCGCGACCCTGCGGGCCTCACCCCGCGGCACGTCCCCGTACTGGACCAGCGTGCCGATCAGGTCCGCCACCTCCACCCCGTTCAGGTACTCGGCGGCCGAGATCCCGCCACCGGGGTCCATCCTCATGTCCAGCGGCCCCTCCGCCACGTACGAGAAACCGCGCCCCGGATCGTCGATCTGGAAGCTGGAGAGGCCGAGGTCGAAGAGCACGGCGTCCGCCCGCTCCCCTCTATCCACCATCCCCCACAGCGCCTCGTCGAAGGGTCCGGCGACGAACGAGAAGCGTTCGTCCGAGAGCAGGTCGCGCGCCCGATCGGCGGCCAGCGGGTCCCTGTCCACCCCGACCACGGCCCCGCGGGGTCCCATCTCGTCCAGGATGCGTCGCGTGTGCCCGCCTCCCCCGAAGGTGGCGTCCACGACGACCGCGTCATCCCGGATCTGGAGGGCCGACACCGCTTCTTCCAGCAACACTGGCCTGTGGCCGGTCGCCATCACCCTCCGAGGTCCCTGCCGGCGAACTCCTCCACGATCTCGGAGAACGAGTCGTCGGCGCCGGTCACGTAGCGGTCCCACTCGGCGGTGTCCCAGATCTCCAACCTGTCGTCAACCCCGGTGACGGTCACGTCCCGCTGGAGCCCCGCGTACCCGGCGAGCTTGGTCGGGATCAGAACCCGACCCTGCCGGTCCAACGTCGCCTCGAAGGCCATCGAGAAGAACATCCGGGAGAGCTGACGGCCCCGCGAGGAGAGGTCGGCGTTGGCCTTGATGTTGGCCTTGAACGTCGCCCACTCCTCGGGCGGGAACGCGAACAGACAACGGTCGACCCCTTTGGTGATGACGATCCCTCCCTCGAAGTACGGGCGGAGGCGGGACGGGAGGGTCAGACGACCCTTCTCGTCCAGCGTGTGCTCGTACTCGCCTAGAAGGGCCAGGACCTGTTCCTCCCACTACGCTCCACTTTGACCCACAACTGGCGAAATTCTTGCATATGGGGCAAAAATAAGCAACGTAGGCACCGACAGAGGGCCGGGATCGGACCTCGAGGACCTCCAAAACACCCTATAACCCACCCCCCAAGGGGTATGGACCCCCTACAAAATTGCTGGAATGGGGCCTTCGGGGTAGCGGGGCGCGTCGGCAGGTGCGTTCGTGGATGGGGTGATATATGGGCACGGGCGGGCGGCGGCACGCAACATGTTGGGGGCCGGGAAAACGGTGGTTGGAAGTGAGGAGGGTTCGCGTAGGGCTGCGGTTCCCGGTGGGCCCACCAGGACTCGAACCTGGGACCGTCCGATTATGAGTCGGATGCTCTAACCAACTGAGCTATGGGCCCGTGGCGGCGTGCCCTTGGGCGGACACCGTCCGGCTCCCCCGGCTGGACTCGAACCAGCAACCCTTCGGTTAACAGCCGAATGCTCTGCCAATTGAGCTACAGGGGAAAGGTTGCAGCAAGGGGCATTATACGGCGCGGCCCTGCCGCCTTCAAGGTTAGGAGGAGACAGCGCGGCGCGCGTCTTTAAGAGTCTGTATCACCTCCCGCAACTCTTCTTTTTTGTCGAAGTCCGGCGTGTCCCGCTTGGCGCGCTCGCGGCTCAAGATGCCGAGTTTCAGCCATATCTCGCGCACGACGCTGCGGGAAGAGTGGAGGTCGTTCTGGCGCATCTCCTCCGCTTCGGCGCCGAGGGCGACCAGTTCGTCCATCCGCTCCCGTGCCCGGTCGTCCGCGAGCACGGCATCAAGGGTCTCGCCCGGGTGGGCTTTGAGGATGCGGTAGAGACTTGCCTGGCCCTCGTCCGCGAAGTCGGCGTCGGTAAGGCGGAAGGGTTGCGGAAGGAACGGGACGCGCACGCCCTTCTCCGGCAGGTCTTTTGTCAGCTCCGGATGGGCGAGCATCAGGGCGAGCACTTCCCTGCCGGCCTGTTCGAGGGGGCTCCTTGCAGGGGTTCTCTTCTGGGTAGTTTCGGCGGTGCGCTGGCGGCGCCCGCTCTGCAGTTCCTGCGGGCTCACGCCGAGCGCCTCGGCCGCGACGCGCAGGGCGTCGCGGTAGAAGACGGGGTCGTCGATCCGGCTTATGACTTCCTGTATCTCGGCCATCATGCGCGACCTCTCGGCGGCCCCGGCGCCCCTGGCGCGCTCCGCCCTCCGACGGAACAGGTACTCGAGCAGGGTCGTCGACTCGGAGAGCAGCGAGCGGAACTCCTCGGCGGAGTGCTCCAGCAGCCAGTCGGCGGGGTCCTCCGTGAGGCGCAAGACCCGCAGGTCCAGCTTCAGCTTCGTGGCCGCCGAGACCGTGTCGCCGCCGCCGGAGCGTTCCAGCTCGCGCACCGTCGCGTCGGCCCGTTCGAGGGCCTTCTCGCCCGCCGCGTCCGGGTCGAAGAGCATGTAGATCCTGTCCACGTAGCTGCTCAGGAGCCTGAGGTGTCCCGCCGTCGTGGCGGTCCCGAGCGTCGCCACGGCGTTCTCGATGCCGGACTGGTAGAGCATCAAGACGTCCGTGTATCCCTCCACGATGAGGGCCGCCCGCTCCCTGTTCATCGCCCGCGTGACCTGCGGGAAGCCGTAGAGGAGGTCGCGCTTGTTGAAGATCTCGGTCTCCGGCGAGTTGAGGTACTTCGGTTGGGCGTCCCCCAGCGTGCGCGCCCCGAAGCCCACTATCCGGCCGCGGCGGTCGGAGATAGGGAACGTGATCCTGCCCGCAAACCGCTCCCCACCCCGCGACGAAAGCAACCCCGCCGCGTCGAGGTGCGACCTCTGGATGCCAAGCTTTTTCGCGGCCTGGAAGAAGCCGGAACCCCCGCGAGGAACGTACCCCAAGCGAAATTCTTCTATAGTAGAAAGCTTCATTCCCCGGCCCTTCAGGTAGTCGCGGGCCTGTTGCGCTTCTGGGTTCTGGGACTTGAGGAGGTACTTGTGGTAGTAGACGGTGGCGACGGCCAGGGCTTTGTGGAGGCTCTTTCTGCGGCCGGCCTGCTTTCTGGCGACGTCGGCGTCTCCCCCGCCCTCGTACTGGAGCTCGACCCCGGAGCGGTCGGCCAGGTAGGAGACGGCTTCGGCGAACTCCAGGCCCTTCAGGTCCATCAGGAGTTTGATGGCGTCGCCGCCCTTCTGGCAGCCGAAACAGTAATAGAAGCCTTTGTCCGGGGTGACGCTGAAGGAGGGGGTCTTCTCCTGGTGGTCGGGGTAGGGGCATAGGCCGGAGAGGCGGGCGCCCTGGCGGCGCAGGGCGGTGAACTCGGAGGTGACCTCGACGATGTCCGTGGCCTCGCGCACGTCCTCGATGCTGCGCTGCGAGATCCTCAACCCCGCCCTCCCGTTGTCCCGATGTATAGAGATTTGCGTTTCGTCTCCGGCCCCATGGAGCGTAATGTTACTCTACCGACCGTGACTATCCGTCAGAGATCGGGGCAGGCGCCGAGCGTCGGGTACGCGGACCTCCCGCCGGGGGTCGGCTTCGCGCCCAAAGACGAGCCGCTAAGGCGGGACATCAACCTGCTCGGGCGGGTGTTGGGGCAGGTCCTGATCGAGCAGGAGGGCAGGCGTCTCTTCGACGCCGAAGAGGAGATACGCCTGCTGTGCAAGCGGCTGCGCTTCGACTACGATCCGGGGCTCGACGGCAGGCTGCGGGACCTGATCGACGGCCTCGACCCGGACGACCTGAACCGGATCGTTCGCGCCTTCTCCGTGTACTTCCAGCTCGTCAACATCGCGGAGCGCTATCACAGGGTCCGCCGCAGTCGCCAGTACGAGGCCTCGCCGGAGAGCCCGCCGCAGCGCGCTTCGGTGGCGAGCGCGCTCTCGCGCCTCAAGGACGAAGGTGTGGGCGCCGGGGAGCTTCAGCGGGTGCTCGACGGCATGACCGTCGGGCTCGCCCTTACGGCGCACCCCACGGAGGCGATGCGCAGGAGCGTCCGGCGCAAGCACGAGCGCATCGGCGAGATGCTGGCCGGCCTCGAGTCGCCTTCGCTCACGCGCAAGGAGCGGCGCCGGATCGAGGAGGATCTCACCGAGGAGATCACGGTCCTCTGGCAGACGGACGAGCTCAGGGCAAGGCGACCGGAGGTGACCCAGGAGATAGAGCGGACCCTGCTCTTCTTCGAGCACCCGCTCATCTCCGCGACCCTTGAGGCGTACCGGGAGTTCGAGGACGAGCTGGAGGCGCAGTTCCCGGAGGAGACGCCCCGGCTCGGGCGCGTGCTGGAGTTCGGCTCCTGGGTCGGCGGGGACCAGGACGGCAACCCCTTCGTCGAGCCGCCCATGATCGAGACGGCGCTCGGCCTGCACCGGCGCCTGATCGTCGAGCGCCACCTGGGCTCGGTCTCGCGGCTGGTGGACCACATGAGCCAATCGCAGAGGCTGACGGGCGTCTCGGAGGATCTCAGGGAGGCCATCGAGGGCTACGAGGCGCGCATGCCGGGGGTGGCCGACCGTTACCGGGGCATCGACCCCAACGAGCTCTACCGCAAGGTGCTGCTCTTCGTCGCCGAACGCCTGCGGCGCACGCTCGAAGATCCCAGGTCCGCCCACGCCTACGCCGGCGCCGCGGGATTCCTCGAGGACCTGTCGGTCGTGCGGGAGAGCCTGCTGCGGCACGGGGGCGAGCGGACGGCCGAGGGCGGGCTGCGGGACCTGATCCGGCAGGTCGAGGTCTTCGGGTTCCACCTGGCGAAGCTGGACGTCCGCCAGGAGAGCGCGACGGTTGTCCGGGCGACGGCCGCCATAGTCGCCCACGCCACGGGAGAGGATCTTCTGGAGATGGACGAGCCGGAACGCGCCGCGCTCCTGCGCCGTCTTCTCGCCGACCCCGACCCGCTCGACGGGGCGCCGGACGACCTCTCCGAGGAGTCGGCGAAGGTCCTGGACACCTTCGGACGAATACAGGCGGCCAGGGAGGACTTCTCGGAGATGCCGGTCGAGGCCTTCGTCCTGAGCATGGCCCACCACGCGAGCGACGTGCTCTGCGTGCAGTTGCTGGCAAAGCGGGCCGGCCTGCTCTCCGTAGACGCGGAAGGCAACTGCACGGCGAACCTCCTGCGGGTGACGCCGCTCTTCGAGACGGTGGAGGATCTCGAACAGGCCCCCGACGCCCTCCGGACCCTGCTCGATGACCCCTTCTACAGGTCGTCGCTTCACCACGGGGGTGGGGTGCAGGAGATCATGCTCGGCTACAGCGACTCGGGCAAGGACGCCGGCTACGTGACGAGCAACTGGACGCTCTACGAGGTGCAAGGCCAACTCGCGTCGGTCGCCGGTGAGCACGGCGTGCGCCTGAGGGTGTTCCACGGGCGCGGGGGCAGCGCCGGGCGGGGAGGCGGCCCGAGCTACCGGGCGATCATGGCCCAGCCCACCGGCACGCTCGACGGCAACATCAGGATCACGGAGCAGGGGGAGGTGATCTCCTTTAAGTACAGCATGCGCGGCCTCGCCCGTCGCAATTTGGACACGGTGCTGGCCGCGGTCCTCGAAGCTACCGCCGACACGTCTCCCCCCGCCCCGGAGCCCCGATGGATCGAGACGATGGAGGAGCTCTCCTCCACCGCCAGGGAGGCCTACCGCTCGCTGGTCTACGAGGACGAGGACTTTCTGACCTTCTTCTCGGAGGCCTCCCCCATCGGCGAGCTTCCGTCGCTGAACATGGGCAGCCGCCCCGCCGGGTGCAGAACCCGGACGTCGAGAGCCTCCGCGCCATCCCCTGGGTCTTCGCCTGGACGCAGAACCGATTCCTCCTGCCCTCCTGGTACGGCTCAGGCTCGGCGCTCGGCTCGTTCGCGAGGGACGCATCGAAGCTCGAAACCCTGCGCGAGATGTACCGCAGGTGGCCCTTCTTCCGGACGCTGCTCGACTTTATGCAGATGACCCTCGCCAAGAGCGACCTCCGCATAGCCCGGACCTACACCTCCCTCGTCTCGGACGAGGGCGTCAGGGACCGGATGTGGGCCAGGATCTCCGCGGAGCACGCCGCCTGCGTCGACGCCCTGCTCCTCATAACGGGCTCGGAGAACCTGCTCGACGACACCCCGGTCCTGCAGCGCTCGATCCGCCTCAGAAACCCCTACGTGGACCCGCTCTCCTACGTGCAGGTCAGCCTGCTGCGCAAACTGCGCGACCTCCCCGAAGATTCCCCCAGGCGCGAAGGCATCCTCAAGACCCTGCTGCTCACAGTCTCGGGGATCTCCTCCGGCCTACTGAACACGGGCTGACCGGCCGCTAGCGGTCCTCTATGGTCACGGTACCGGGCGCGCGAGAAGCAGCCCCGACCCCGTGAGACCGCTCGCTTACACGCCTGGCACATTCCAGTTAGATGCGAGAGGCGGCCCGGTCGAACAGACCCCAGTGCCGCTCAGGCGAAGATCTCGCCCCTGGGCAGGAGGATCTTCTTGTAGGTGGCGAGGGCGTAGCGGTCGGTCATGCCGGCCACGAAGTCCACCGTCTCCACGATGGGGTCGGGGTCGCTCTTCGTTCGCTCCTCTTCGTGCCGGAGAAAGTACCCGAAAAGCTCCCGGACCACCCCCGCGGCCTTCTCGTTCTCCCGCGAGCGCCCGCCGCCACGGTAGACGTTCTCGAAGAGCCAGCCCCTCAGCCCCATCAGCGCCGCGTACCCCTCTTCGGACAAGGCTATCTCACCCTTTAGTTTAGATGTAGAAATCATGTCTCGGACGAGGGTATCTATGCGCCGGCTCATCTTCTCGCCGAGGGCGGAGATCGGGCCGGCCGGCAGGTCCTCGAACCTGATGATCCCCGCCCGCAATGCGTCGTCCACGTCGTGGTTGACGTAGGCGATGCGGTCGGCGATGCGCACGATCTCACCCTCCCTCGTTGATGGATAACCCTGTCCTGTATGGTTACGTATACCGTCCCTAACCTCTAACGTGAGGTTTAAACCAACTCCATACCTCTCCAGACGGTCAACGACGCGTAGGGAGTGTTCGTTGTGGCGGAAGGTACGCCCGTGTTCGGCGAGGGCCGAGGCGAGGGCCTCCTCCCCGGTGTGGCCGAAGGGGGTGTGGCCGAGGTCGTGGCCTAGGGCTATGGCTTCGGTGAGGTCCTCGTTGAGGCCGAGGGCTCGGGCGATGGTGCGGGCGACCTGCATCATCTCCAGCGTGTGGGTGAGGCGGGTGCGGAAGTGGTCGCCGTCCGGGGCTATAAAGACCTGAGTCTTGTGCATCAGGCGGCGGAAGGCCTTGGCGTGGATGATCCTGTCCCTGTCGCGCTGGAACTCGTTGCGCACGCCGTCGGGGGGCTCGGGCCGGACCCGTCCGGCGCTCTCCTCGCAGGCCCAGTCCCGCGCCGGCAGGTCCGCCGTCCCTTCAGGCTTCACGCGGGGCGTCGGGTGCGGGAGGAGAGCTTGACGGCGGAGCGCGTGTTCCCGGGGGCGTGGGCAAGGACGTGGGCGCGGACGACGCGCAGCACGCCCTCGCGGAGGTCTTCGGCCTGCAGGGCCTCGCGCACGGGGCGTTCGATGGTCTCGCGCAGACGGTCCAGGGTGCCTGGCGCCATCGGGAAGGCGTCGGCGGTGGAGGCGCGGCACGCGGCGCAGAGCACGCCGCCGTGCTCGGGGGCGAAGTGGAGGGGCTCCGGGGCTTGGTCCAGGTCCATCTCGCAGTTCAGGCAGTTGTCCAGTTGCGGGGCGTAGCCGGCGAGGATGGAGAGCTTGAGGCCGAGGGCTGCCTCGACCGACTCGAAGCCCGAATCGCGCGACTCCAGGGCGTCGAGGGCGTTGTAGAGGAGGTTGAAGACCCTTCGGTCGGCCTCGTCGCCGCCGGAGAGGGCGCGGACGCTGCCGACCATGCCGGCGGCGGCCTCGAAGCGGGCGAGGTTCTCGCGGATGCCGTGGAAGCTGCGGAGCGTCTCGGCCTGGGTGATCGTGTCGAGGGTCCGCCCGCCGTAGGCGACGAAATCCACGCACGAGAGGGGCTCCAGGCGGGCGCCGAAGCGGCTCTTCGTGCGCCTGATCCCCTTGGCGATGGCCGAGACGAGGCCGGCATCAAGGGTGTAGAGGTCGAGGATGCGGTCCGCCTCGCCGTAGCGAATGGACCGCAGCACGATCCCCTTACTCTTGTAGACCGCCACCCTCGGCCTCCTCCATCACCGCCACGCTGGAACTCATGCCGAGCCTCGAGGCCCCGGCGTTGAGTATGTCGAGCGCGTCCTCCAGGGTACGGATGCCGCCCGAGGCCTTCACGGCGAGCCCCTCGGGGGCCTCCTCGCGCAGCAAGGCGACGTCCTCTATGGTGGCGCCGCCGGGGCCGAAGCCCGTCGAGGTCTTCACGAAGTCCGCGCCGCTTGCGGCCACGATCTGGGTGGCGAGCCGCTTCATCTTGTCCGTCAGGTATGCAGTCTCGATGATGACCTTCATCACAACGTCGTTCAGGCCGTTGTTCATAGCGACGACGCTCACCTCGTGGGTGAGGCTCGCGAGCTCGTCGGCGACGTAGTCGAACTCGCCGGAGAGCAGCTTGGAGATGTTCAGCACGACGTCGATCTCGGAGGCGCCGCGCGTGATCGCCTCCCGCACCGCCGCCGCCTTGACCGGCGTCGCGTCGTTGCCGAAGGGGAAGGAGACCACCGTCGCGACCTTCACGTCCGTACCGCGGAGTTCCCTGGCGGCAAGACGCACGTAGCAAGGCGGGATGCAGACCGCCGCGAAGTGGTAGCGGACCGCCTCCCCGCAGAGCTTCGTAATGTCCTCGTCGGTCGCGTCCGGCTTCAAGAGGGTGTGGTCCACCGTCTTCGCGAACTCCCGCACCCTCATCGCCAATTCCGCTTCTCCCCGCTAGACGCCAAGATGCGGGTAATTATAAACCCAACCGCTCCAGGAACTTCTTGTCGCTGCGCCACCCCGGGCTGACCTTTACCTTCAGGTCCAGGTAGATCTTCGTCCCGAGCAGGCGCTCGACGTCGCGGCGGGCCTCGGTGCCGATCTTCTTTATGGTCTTGCCGCCCTTGCCGAGCACGATCATGCGCTGGGTGCCCCGTTCGACGTGGATGATGGCGTAGACGACGGTGACGTTCTCCTTGCGCTCGACCTCGTCGACCTCGACCATCACCGCGTGCGGCACCTCCTCCCGCAGCGCGTTCAGGGCCTTCTCCCGGATGTACTCGGCCAGGATCAAGGACTCCGGGTAGTCCGTTACGGTGCCCTCGGGGAAGTACTTGGGGCCAGGGGGCAGCATCCCGACTACCGCGTCCATGAGGGCGTCCACGTTCGTGCCCTCGGACGCGCTGATCTGGAAGACCTCCCGCCAGTCCCCGAGCTCGGTGATGGCCTGCACGGCTGGCAGCGCCTGGGTAGGCTTCGCCAGCAGATCCACCTTGTTGAGGCAGGCCATCGCCGGGGTGCCGCTGTTGGCGATCAGGCGGGCCACGTAGCGGTCGCCGGTGCCGACGCCCTCCGCGGCCTGCGGGGCGTCCAGGAGGAACAGCACGATGTCCGAGCCGGAGAGGCTGTCGACGACCTGCTCCTGCATCCTGGCCCTGAGGGTGTCGCGCGGCTTCTGGGAGCCGGGGGTGTCCACGAAGATGACCTGGTAGTTCTTGCCGTTGCGGACCCCCCGGATCGGGCTGCGCGTCGTCTGCGGCCTGGGGGAGGTGATGGAGACCTTCTCCCCCACAAGCCGGTTGACCAGGGTGCTCTTCCCGACGTTCGGCCGGCCCACGACGGCGACGAAGCCGCTCCTGTGCCCCTCGAACCCGTTCGTGTCGGGGCCCCTCACAGGTCTTCCGGGCCGAATGAGTTTGGCAGTATCTCCTCAAAGGGGTAGCGGCGCGGGAGGCCCGAGGCGTCCTCAACCACGACCTCCTCGCAGCCGAACTCGCGGAGGAACTGCCGGCAGGCTCCGCAGGGGAAGCACGGCGAGGAGTTCGGGCTAAAGACCGCGACGCTCCTTATGCGCCGGTCGTCCGGGCTGGCGGAGATCATGCTCGTCGCGGCGTTGCGCTCGGCGCATATGGAGAGCCCGTAGGAGGCGTTCTCCACGTTGCAGCCGGCGTGGACGGCGCCGCCTTCGGTAAGGATGGCGGCCCCCACCAGGAACTCGCTGTAGGGGGCGTAGGCAATCCGGGCGGCCTCGCGGGCCGTGTTCATCAGGGAGTCCACATCTGGGGTCCTATCCGTCATAAAAGTTGGAAGATCGCCACGGTGGTGAGGGCCCCGAGCGCGGCCCCCACGACCACCACCTGGTACGGGCTCTGGACGCCGCCCTCGATGCGGCTCTGGCAGACGAGGAGGGCCATGAGGAGCGAGAGCAGGGAGACCAGTCCCGCGTGGCGCCCGCCGACCGAGAGAAAGCTGGCGGCGACCCACCCCGCGAAGGCGACGGCGGCATGACCCGAGGGCATCCCCCCGTAGAACGAGTTGGGTGAGCGTATAAGGGCCTTGCCGAGCACCGCCGCGAGGACGACGAGGCCGAGGGAGACGAGGGTTAGAAGCAAAGGCCCGCGACGGATGCCGCCCAGGGCCCCCGTCAGGAGCGTGCCGAGGTCGTCGGCCAGGACAAGGTACCCGACGAGAACGGCCCCCACGCTGGAGACGAGCACGGCCCCGGCCGAGACGTCCTTCGCCAGCTTGGCGAGCGGGTGGTACTCGCTGGTCACGAGGTCGACGACGAACTCCATCGCCGTATTGAGCATCTCGACGACGAACACGACCACTATGGTCAGGACGAGCACCGCCAGTTCCAACCCGCTTACGCCGAGGAGCAAGCTGGCGAGCAGCACCCCCACCGCCGCGAAGACGTGGAAGCGCATGTTGCGCTGGGTGCGGACGGCCGAAACTATGCCGTCGTAGGCGTGCCGAAAGCTGCGCCCGACCCCCTGCTGGCCCTTCGCTGGCTCGTGGGTCTTCTTAACCATTAGCGCTTTCCATGACGGTCCGCTGGACTGCGGCCATCTCGCTCGCCCCGAAGTCTTCCCCGTGGTCCATCCCGGCGAGGTGCAGCGCGCCGTGCACCACGAGCTCCTCGACGGGCATCTCGGCGCACTCAGGGCAGATCACGACCTCCCCCACCATCTCCCCGTAGGGCCCGTCCACCTCGAAGGAGAGCACGTCGGTCTCCGCGTCCGTTTGGCGGAACTCGGAGCTGAGGGCCTTGATCGTCTCGGGCCCGACGAGGACCACGGAGGCCTCGCCCACGCGGTCGAGGTCGAGGCCCCGTTCCCGGAAGGCGGCGGCGAAGAGGTCGGTGGCGCGGTCCGCGGTGAGATGGCCGTAACCGGTCTCGTCGAGCAGCTCGACGACGAACGGCGTGGGGCGCGCGCCGCTCAGATCGTACCGCCCGAGGCCCGCCTGGAGTTGTCCCCCTCGACGCCCTTACGGGACGCCGGTTTGCCGTTGGATTTTCCGTTCGGTTTGCCGTTGCGAGCGTCGGCGCCGCCGGGGTACTCGATGCGCGGCCCGAGAAAGCCCACGATGGCCTCGAGGATGGCCTCGCCGACCTCGTGGATCTCGCGCATCGTCAGGGCGCACTCGTCGAACTGGCCGTCGTCGAGCTTGCGGTTGATGGTGTCCGTGACGATGTCCTCTATCCGCTTCGGGGTCGGCTTGGCCACGGATTTCACGGTCGCCTCGATAGCGTCGGCCAGCATCACGATGCCGGCCTCCTTGCCCTGGGGGAGCCCCCCCGAGTAGCGGAAGTCCGCCTCGTTCACCTTGTCGCCGTCCATCTCGATGGCCTTGCGGTAGAAGTACTCGATGCGGGTCGTGCCGTGGTGCTGGGCGATGATGTCCAGGATCTCCTGCGGCAGACCCCAGGCGCGTCCCATCTCCAGCCCGTCCTTGACGTGGCGCCGGATCACCTTCGCCGAGAGCGCCGGCGAGAGGGCGTCGTGGGGGTTTATCTGCCCGATCTGGTTCTCGATGTAGTACGCCGGGTGCTCCATCTTGCCGATGTCGTGGTAGTAGGCCCCGACGCGCGCCAGGAGCGGGTTCGCCCCGATCCTCTCCGCCGCGTTCTCCGCCAGCGTCCCGACCTGCATCGAATGGGTGAACGTGCCCGGCGCCTTCTGGAGGAGCTTGTGGATCAGGGTGTTGCTCGTGTTTGAGAACTCGAGCAGCTTCATGGGCGTCAGGATGTTGAAGGCGTCCTCGAGCAGCGGCAGCAGCACCATCGCGAGCATGAGCGAGAGCAGCCCGCTCCCCAGCCCGAGCAGGCCCTGCCAGAGGGCTTCGGAGAAGCTGCCGCCGCCGATCAGGCCGAAGGCGAACGTCACGACGGCGGTCATCAGGGCTATAAAGAGGCCGGCCTTGAGCAGCCGTTGGCGGGAATCTACCCTGACCACGGCGTAGATGGCGAAGCCCGCGGAGAGCAGCAGGGAGGCCGTCAAGAGGAAGTCGTTGCCCTTCATCACCCCGACGTTCACCGCGGTCACGACGACCATCAGGAACATCAGCCGTGGACCGAGGAGCATCGTCCCTATAACGGAGAGGCCGGCCAGCGGCGTGAGGTAGGCGTTGAATTCCAGCTCGGTGAAGAAACGGGCGAGGGCCGTGAACAGGATGGTCAGCGAGGCGGCGAGGGCGAGGCGTATCGCGGTGTTCGTCTTTAGGATGCGGCGACCGAAGCGTTCCAGAAAGTACCAGGCGATCCCCATCTCTATACCGACAACCAGCCCGACCCCCAGCAGCACGGTCCAGGGGTTGGGGTTCTGCATCAGGGTCTCCAACCGCTCCAGGTTGCCGCTCTCGATGATGCCCTCCGCGACGGTGCGCTCCTCGGGCGGGCGGGCGCCAACGGCGATAAGGGAGGTCAGGGAGGCCCAGGTGACCAAAGTGAGCGCGACGTACAGCCTGAGCGTCGGCACGCGCTCGACCCAGGTCCGAAAACGCTCGAAGCGCGTCGGCGGCCGATGCAGGTCGTCCACGCGCCCCCCGAGGGGCGGGTCAGGTACGCTTCTCTTGAGCTTCATGGTCGCTCCCGCGCCCGCCTCTACGCCCCGTCGCCCTCTTCGGCCCCCTCGTAAGCGTCCACTATACGCATCACGAGGTCGCTACGCACTATGTCGTCGCGCTGCAGCCCGACAAAGGAGACGCCCTCGACCCCGGTCAACGCCCGTCGGGCGTCGTCGAGGCCGCTCACCCGGCCCTTGGGCAGGTCCACCTGCGTCCTGTCGCCGGTTACGACCATCTTCGACCCGAACCCGAGGCGCGTCAGGAACATCTTCATCTGCTGGGGGGTGGTGTTCTGGGCTTCGTCCAGGATGATGAACGCGTCGTTCAAGGTACGACCTCTCATAAACGCCAGCGGCGCGATCTCGATTATACCCCGCTCCAGGTGCCCCTGGAACTTGGCGGGATCTATCATCTCGTAGAGCGCGTCGTAGAGCGGCCTGAAGTACGGGTCGACCTTCGCCATCATGTCCCCCGGCAGGAACCCGAGCGACTCCCCGGCCTCGACCGCGGGCCGCGTGAGGATGATCCTCGACACCTCGCCTCGGTTCAAAGCCTCGACCGCCAGGGCAACGGCGAGGTACGTCTTCCCCGTCCCCGCCGGCCCGATGCCGAACACCACCTGGTGGTCCCGGATCGCGTCCGTGTAGGCCTTCTGGTTGCGCGTCTTCGGCGCCACCCGGCGCCCCCGGTGCGTCAGGATGACGTCCCCGAGCACCTCGCGGCCGCCGCCCCCGTCGGCCATCTTGTACAGCCTCTCGGCGGTCTCCGGGGTCGGGTGGTGCCCCTCCTCGACGAGCCCGACCAGCCCGTCGAAGACCGCCTCGGCCCGCTCCACGGCCACGTCGGCCCCGCGCAGCACGATCTCGTTCCCCCGCACGATGACCTCGCACCGCACGAGCTCCTCGACCCGCCGCAACACCGAATCGCGCTCCCCGAAGACGTCGAGCATGCGCCCCGGCGGTATTACGAGCTTGGCTTCGACCTGGTTGCTAATTCTGGTGTCCGTCGTGAACTCCTTTGTTCTAGCTTTCAGCTTTCAGCCGTCAGCTAAATGTTCTCCGCGCCTCGCCCCCGTGGTCCGGGAGACGAAACCGCTAGTATTTCCAGTTTCCCCAGATCCGCCCGAAGTGACGCCTACCGACCTTGATGCTGGCGGCCGAGGTCTGAAAGCTCTCACTGCAACCTCTGCTTCACGAGGGCGGAGAGTTCCCGTCCCTCGGCCCTGCCCTCCGAGAGCTGCGTCGCCCGGCCCATGACCCGTCCCATGTCCCTCATGCCGGTGGCGCCGGTCTCCTGTATGGCGGTGTCGACTACCCTCTCCAGTTCCTCGGAGGAGAGGGGCCGGGGTAGGTAGTCGCGGATCACGTCGGCCTCGGCGGCCTCGGAGGCGGCCTGGTCCTCGCGTCCGGCCTTGCGGAAGGCCTCGGCGGACTCCTCGCGCTGTTTTAGCTGGCGCCTGAGGATGGTCTGCTCTTCGTGCTCTTCAAGCGGCCTGCCGGCCTCGATCTCCCCGTTTTTCAGGGCGGCGCCGAGCATCCGGAGGGCGCCGAGGCGCGGTTTGTCCCGGCTCTTCATCGCCGCCTTGACGTCCTGCCGGATCCTCTCGGATGCGCTCACGGCATACCCAACTTTCTGCCGCCCATGACGTGCAGGTGGAGGTGGAAGATCTCCTGCCCGGCGTCGGGGCCGTTGTTGATCCTGACCGCGTAGCCGCTCTCGCCCACCCCGAGCCTCCCCGCCACCTCGCTCGAGACCTCGAGCAGCCGCTTCGCGGCCCGGTCGGGCAATTGGGACATGGCCTCCAGGTTCGGCACGTGCTGGCGCGGGATGACGAGGACGTGCTCCGGGGCCCTGCCGTTTATGTCCTTGAAGGCCACCACCTCTTCCTCTTCGTGCACCATCTCGGCCTCTATCTCGCCTGCGGCTATCTTGCAGAAGATGCAGTCCCTCTCCACGATCACACCCCTCCCTCGACCCTGACCCGTCTCGCCAACGCCGCCCGCGCCCGCGCCACGGCGACCACCCCGGCCGTCTCGCTCCTGAGCCGGTACGGCCCGAGCCCGGCTACCGAGAGCCCGGCCTGCCGAGCCCGCTCTAACTCTTCCTCGCTCCACCCGCCCTCGGGGCCCACGAACAGACAGGCTCCGGGCTCGACCGCGTCCTCGACGTCCCCCACACCCGGGGCGTTGTGCAGCAGCACGCCGGCCTCCCCGGCCTCGCGCAGGGCAGCCCCGAAAGTTACCGGCTCAGGCACCTCCGGCACGCGCAGGCGGAGCGACTGCCTCGCTGCGGCCTCAGCCACCCGGCGCCACCGGTCCAGCTTGCCCTCCCGCGGGTTCACCTCCCCATGCTCCGTCAGCAGCGGCACGATCCGGGTAGCCCCGGCCTCGGTAGCCTTCTCCACCACGAGGTCCATCCTGCCGCCTTTGGGCACCGCCTGGTAGAGCGTCACCTGTACCTCCTCAAAACCCGCCTCGAGCTCCTCGACGACGCCAACGGTCCGTCCTTCGCCGACGTGCGCGAGAAACAGACCGCCCCCGGCGCCGACGACCTCTACGAAGTCGCCCTGCCGCGCCCTGAGCACCTTGAAGACGTGCCCCGCCTCGTTCTCGGGCAGCGTCAGGATCCCGCCGACCTCCGGCTCGGCCTGGACAAAGATACGCGTTCTCGCGGTACGCGTAGCGTCCCCCTACCTGAAGACGCCCTTGAGGCGGTCGAAGAAGGAGCCGCCCCCGCCGTTGTACGTCTCGGCCCCGCTCACCTCTTCGAACTTCTCCAATAGCTCGCGCTGCTCCGCGGTGAGCCGCGTCGGCACCATGACGTCCACGACCACCTTGAGGTCCCCCCTGCCCCTCCCCCGGATGCGCGGCATGCCCTCGCCCCGCAACCTCAGCGTGGCCCCCGGCTGCGTGCCGGCCTCCACTCTCACCGGCGCGGGCCCGTCCAGGGTCGGGACCTCGACCTCCGTGCCGAGGGCGGCGCCCACGAAGCTCACCTTGAGGCGGTGGATCAGGTCCTCCCCGTCCCGCACGAGCTCGGGGTCTTCTGTGACGTTGATCCTTACGTACAAATCCCCGGGAGCCCCGCCGGGCTCGCCGGCGTGCCCGGCCCCGGAGACGCGCAGCCGCATCCCGCTCTCGACGCCCTGGGGTATCCGCAGCCGCCGGGTCTGCAGGTCCGAGACGCGTCCCCCGCCCCGGCAGTTGTCGCAGGTCACGTCGATGATCCTGCCGCGCCCGCCGCACGCCGAGCACGCCTGCGTGCTCACCATCTGGCCGAGGATGCTCTGGCGCACGGTCCGCACCGCCCCCGCCCCCCCGCACGTCCCGCACGCGTGCGACTCGGTGCCGCCGACGCCGTCGCAGACCTCGCAGTTCTTGACGATCTGAACGTTCACCTCGCGGTCGGCCCCGTAGGCGGCCTCGCGCAGCGAGACCTCGACCTCGGTCTCGACGTCGGCGCCCCGGCTCGGGGCGCGGGCCGTCTGCCCGCCGAAGAAGGAGCCGCCGAAGCTGTCGCCGAAGAACGTCTCGAAGATGTCCTGGAAGCCGCCGAACTGGTCCCCGCCCGGGTAACCGCCCCCCGGGTACCCGTTCGCGCCGCGCGGCACCTGGTGCCCGTAGGTGTCGTAGGCGCGGCGGGCCTCGGCGTTGGAGAGGACCTCGTAGGCTTCGGTCAGCTCCTTGAAGCGTTCCTCGGCGCCGTGGTCCTCCGGGTTGGCGTCGGGGTGGTGGGAGCGGGCCAGGCGGCGGTAGGCCTTCTTTATCTCCGTCTCGGAGGCCTCGCGGGACACGCCCAGAACCTCGTAGTAGTCGCGCTTCGTCGCCAAAGCTAGAAGCCGTCGCTCAGACGGAGGGTCAGGGTCTCTGCGGCGGAGCGGACCGTGGAGATGGCAGAGTCGTAGTCCATCCTCTTGGGCCCGATCAGGCTGACCACCCCGTAGGGCCGCTCCTGCTGCCCGTAGGCCGCCGCCACAAAGCTAGTGCCCACGAGGTTGTAAACCGCGTTCTCGGCGCCTATGGAGACGACGACGCCGCTGCTCGAAACCGAGCGGCGCAGGGCGTCGCCCATCAGGCCCAGCAGCCACCTACGGCGCTCGAAGATCTCGACGACCGCCGCCAGGCTCGCCGGGTCCATCTCGTCCAGCCGGGCGAGGAGGGTGGAGGCGCCCCGCACGAACACGCCCCGCTCCGTCACGCGGCCCAGGCCCTCGACCGCCTCTAGCACCGCGTCCACCACGAGCGGGTTGTGGTCAGAGAGGGCCTTGCGGGCTGCCTTGGCGAGCTCCAGGTCGCTCCCGACCGGGCGACCCCCGATCCAACCGTTCAGCGCCGCGAACATCTCCCGCAGCTCCCCCTCCTCGGCCGGCGCAGGCAGCACGAGCGTCGTGCTGGAGGACGACCCGCTGCCCATCGAGACGACGAGCAGCAGCGCGCCGCCAGGGAGCGCCACGTAGTCGGCCCGCGAGAGCGAGTCTCCGAGGGCGCTCGGCCCCGCGACGACCGCCAAGAGGCGCGTCACCTCGCTCATGTCCTCCGAGACGCCGCGAAGCAGCTCGTCCAGGTTGCCGAAGCCGCGCGGGGTGGCGAAGGAGACCGACTCGCCCGGCTCGGCGGACATCAGGGCGTCCACGTAGTAGCGGTAGCCCGCGTCCGTCGGCAGGCGCCCGGCGGAGGTGTGGGGGTGGGTCAGGAGGCCCACGGACTCCAGGTAGGCGAGCTCGGCCCTGATCGTGGAGCTGCTCGCCTCCACCTCGTCGGCCAGGGCATGGCTGCCCACGGGCAGGCCCGTGGAGATGTAAAGCTCCAGGGTCTTGAGCAGGATCTCCCGCTGCCGGTCGGAGATTTCGGGATGCCTCATAACGCGAGAAATTTTAACACGCGCGCTCGCTCGTCCCAGGGGAGCTGTCAGCCATCAGCCTTTATCATGCGCTGGCGTTACGGCTTGGTTCGTTCGATGCCCGCTTGGCGGGCCGCAGCATCCAATAACGCCTACCGCCCTGCTCTGCGCGCGGTCAGGTTCTCGGGTGTTTAGCGGAAAGCTGACGGCTGATGGCTAAATGCGCAGGGCTGCGAGAAAGGCTTCTTGCGGGATCTCCACGCTGCCGACCTGCTTCATGCGGCGCTTGCCCTTCTTCTGCTGCTCCAGGAGCTTCTTTTTGCGGCTGATGTCGCCGCCGTAGCACTTGGCGGTGACGTCCTTGCGGTAGGCGCGGACCGTCTCGCGGGCGATGATCCTGCGCCCGACGGCCGCCTGGACCGGCACCTCGAAGTTCTGGCGCGGGATGAGCTCCTTGAGCTTCTCCACCAGCGCCCGCCCGCGGTAGTAGGCCTTGTCGCGGTGCACGATGATCGAGAGCGCCTCGACCGGGTCCCCCGAGACCAGCACCTCGACCTTGACGAGGTCAGCGGGCTCGTAGCCCAAACGGTCGTAGTCGTATGAGGCGTAGCCCTTGGTGCGGCTCTTGAGGGCGTCGAAAAAGTCCGTGATGACCTCGCCGAGCGGCATGTCGTAGGTGAGCTGGACCCTGCGGGCGGAGAGGTACTCCATGCCTACCGAGGTCCCGCGCTTCTCGTGGCAGAGGCCCATGACGGCGCCGACGTGCTCCTTGGGGCAGATGATCGTCGCCCGCACCATGGGCTCCCGGATCTCGTCGAAGTCCTCGGGCAGGTCGCTCGGGTTGGTGACCTCGACGGTCTCCCCGTCCGTCTCTACCTCGTACTTCACGCTCGGGGAGGAGGCTATGAGGTCGAGGTCGAACTCACGCTCGAGCCTCTCCTGAACGATCTCCATGTGCAAGAGCCCCAGGAACCCGCACCTAAACCCGAAGCCCATCCTCGAGTTCTCCGGCTCGTAGAAGAGCGACGCGTCGTTGAGCTGCAGCTTGGAGAGCGCGTCCCTGAGGCGCTCGAACTCGTCCCCTTCCGTCGGATAGAGG
Source organism: Rubrobacter sp. (assembly GCA_035936475.1). Taxonomy (GTDB): domain Bacteria; phylum Actinomycetota; class Rubrobacteria; order Rubrobacterales; family Rubrobacteraceae; genus Rubrobacter_D. Next base: position 112,904 of record DASYWA010000084.1, read on the forward strand.
CCGCAGAAGACGGTAGGCAGGACCTCGGCGTAGCCTGGCAACGGCTCGGTGGCGGGGTCCTTGGTCCTCGTCACCGTGTCGCCGACGCGGAGGGCCTCGATGTCCTTGAGGCCCGCGATCACGTACCCTACCTCCCCGGGCCTGAGCGTCGGCAGGGCCGTGGGCTTGGGCGAGTAGCAGCCCACCTCCAGAAGCTCGAACTCCTCTTCGCTGCCCATCGCCTGGACGGTGTCGCCCTTGCTCAGCTCGCCGTCGAAGAGGCGGGCCAAGGAGACGACGCCCCGGTAAGGGTCGTAGTAGGAGTCGAAGACCAGGGCCCGGGTCTGCTCGCCGCGCGTCTGGGGCGGGGGGACCCGGTCCACCACGGTGTTGAGCACGTCCATGACGCCCTCGCCGGTCTTGGCCGAGATCTTGAGTATCTCGTCCTCGTCCACCCCGAGAAGCTCGACGAGCTCTTCGGTGGCGGCCGGCACGTCGGCGACGGGGAGGTCTATCTTGTTGAGGACCGGGATGATCTCCAGGTCCTGCTCCATCGCGAGATAGAGGTTCGCCAGCGTCTGGGCCTGGATGCCCTGGCTCGCGTCCACGACCAGCAGCGCGCCTTCACACGCCGCGATCGCCCTCGAAACCTCGTACGTGAAGTCCACGTGGCCGGGGGTGTCGATGAGGTTGAGCATCCAGTCGCCGTCGTCCCTTTTATGGAGGAGGCGGACGGCCTGGGCCTTGATGGTTATGCCGCGCTCGCGCTCGAGCTCCATGGTGTCCAGGATCTGGTCCATTCGGTCCCTCTCGGCGACGGCCTCCGTCAGGTCGAGCAGCCTGTCGGCGAGGGTGCTCTTGCCGTGGTCGATGTGCGCGATTATGCAGAAATTGCGGGTGCGTTCGATGTTTTTCACCGGCCGAGTTTACCATGATTGCCCCTTTGCTCCCCGTGTGTTACATTCTGCCGGTTACGCAAGTATCATACGGAGGAGCAGCGTGCCCGCACCATCCAAGCGCGACAAACAGAGCGTCAAGCGTTTCGAGCAAAAGCGCGGCGAGAGGACCCGCCTGAGGAACCTCTCCAAGAACTTCTACAAGGCGATAGACGCAGGCGACGAGGAGACCGCCAGGCGCCTGCGCGACGAGTCGCAGGGGGCTTTTGCGCGCGCCGCTTCGAAGGGGATCATCCACCCCAACAAGGCGGCCCGCAAGGTCGGCCGCTTCGACAAGGCCCTCGCCGCCCGCGGCGAGTAACCCATCGGCGCGCAAGGCCCCGAAGCTCGCCGGGGTGGTCCCCTGGGGCCGCTCCCTCGACGAGTACGCAAGGATGTTCGCCCTGACGCCGCGAGACCTTCGGGGTCGCATCCTCGACTGCGGCGCGGGGCCCGCAAGCTTCAACGCCGAAGCCACCGCGGCGGGCCACCGAATAACCTCCTGTGACCCACTGTACCGCTTCTCCGCCCCCGACATCCGGCACCGCGTAGAAGAGACGGCCGCAACAGTCTTGGGCACCGTCCGCGAACACGCCGACCGGTTCGTCTGGCGGGACATCGAGTCCCCCGAGAGGCTCGGTCAGCTCCGGCTCGCGGCCATGGACCGCTTTCTGAGGGATCTTCCCGCGGGGCTCGAAGAGGGACGCTACCGCGACGATGCCCTCCCCCACCTCCCCTTCGGGGACGATGACTTCGACCTCGCCCTCTGCTCGCACCTGCTCTTCCTCTACTCCGACGCGCTCTCCCTCGAGTTCCACCTGGCCGCCATCGAGGAGATGTGCCGCGTGGCCGGTGAGGCCCGAATCTTCCCGCTCCTCGGCGCCTACGGAGAGCCATCCCCCCACCTCGACCCGGTGATCCACCAACTAGAAGAGCGCGGCTACGGCGTCGAGCGGCGGAGGGTACCCTACGAGTTCCTCCGGGGCGCGGACGAGATGCTGGCGGTTACCGGCCCCTGACCCGGTACGACGCGTGCTCGAAGGTGCTGTCGTGAGCCCGCAAGCGGACCGGCGCCGAGGGATGCCTACGGCGCGGGGCCCGCACCTGCGTACCCTAAGCCGGGCGGGGCGCCGCGGCCGACGTTGGGCGGCCACCTCCGGCGGCCCTCCTGTCGCGCCCGGATGACCTGAACTCGGTGACCTCGGCGTCCACCCACTCCGCCCCGTGGAAGCGGGCCACGCTCACGCGGTTGTGGCCGTCTTCGACGAAGTAGTCCCCGTCGACGCCCAGGAGCGTCACCGGGGGCAGTTCCTCACCGGTCCGGTAGGCCCGGTCGATGCGCTTCCACCGGTCCGGCGAGGCGGCGCGCAGCGGCATGAACGCGTCGTCGAACTGCTCGTGTTTGCCGGCGCTGCCGACTATGCGGGAGACCTCGACCGTGCTTCTGCCCCGGCGAAAACCGCCGTAGGCACCCCTCGCCCCCCGCTCCTCGTCGAACGAGAGGAGCTTGCCCGTGCCGACCGATCCCGTCAGCCGTCTTCTGAGCCCGTGCAGGCGGGCCCGCCGCCTCGCGGCGTTGAACTCCCTGTCCACCTGCTCCGCCAGGCTCATCAAATCGACCATCGCCGCCACCCCTTGCTCGCAGCCCGGGTCGCCAGAATTTTACTCCGCCGGCGGGCCGGGAGCCTGGTCCATTTAGCGTATTTGCGGGCTTCACGCGTCTCGCAGAAGACCCGAGAGCTGCGTTCTGCGCTTACCGTCCGTCCAACCGTTTCGCCATGACGATGCTCGTTGGCCTGTAGCCCGACGCCTCGTAGAGCGTCCTGGCGGCCTCGTTGTGCCCGAAGACGTGCAGCTCGATCCTGTCGGCGCCCAGCTCCGCGGCCTTGCCCTCTACGGCTTCAAGGGTCTTCGTGGCGTACCCCTTGCGCCTGAAGGGGTCGAAGATCTCGATGTCGTAGATCCAGACGCTGCGGCCCGCGCCCGGGTTCTGCACCGCGAACCACAAGGTGCCGACCTCCTCTGCGGTCGACGCGTCCGTAACCGCGTACAGGAAGTGGTCCCTGGTACTCGTCCCACCCGGCAGCAAGCCGTCCAGGTCGGCCCGCGCCCGGCGCGGGGCCTCCTCGGGCGACCAGACGCCGGCGTCCACCTTGTCCCTGGCGTAGTGCGTCGCGAGGTGTGCCCTAAAGGCGGGGAACCGTTCTTCGGGCAGCGGCGTCAGGTCAACCACGGCGTTCTCCCTCCCGTTCTCGGGACGCGCCTACTCGGGGGGCCCGGAGAGCTTGAGCACGGCCAACTCTACCTGCAGCCCGTCGCGCAGGTCTTTGCCGCCCTTGAGGCCGCTTTCGAGGGCCAGGACCGTGGCGAGCGCCCGTTCGAGGTCCCGCTCGTCCAGCTTGCGGCTCTGCTCCGAGAGCTTGCGGGCCACGAAGGGAGGGACCTTCAGCTCCCGGGCAACCTCCGGCTGCGCCACGCCCCGCTCGAAGAGGGCGCGGGCGCGGGCCACCAGGCGGAACTGCCGGCGCACCATGAACGTCAGGCGCAGGGGAGGCTCGCCGCTCGCGACGAGCGCCTCCAGGAGCTCGATGGCCCGGCCCCGCTCGCCGCCGGCGAGCGCGTCGACGAACGCGAAGATGTTGGACTGAACGTCGGGCGGGCAGAGGAGGTCCACGTCCTCGCGCGTCGCCGTCCCGTCCCCCACGTAGAGCGCCAGCTTCTCCGTCTCCCGCACCAGGCGCATCTTGTCGCCCGAGACGCGTTCCGCCAGGTCTTCTGCCACCTCGTCGGGCATGTCGAGGCCGAGCTTCTTGGCGTGCCCGACCAGCCACTTGACTAGCGCGCGGCCCGTCGGCTGCTGGAACTCGTGTACCTCGCCGCTCTTCTTCGCCGCCGTTAGCAGCCTCTCCCGCGCGCCGAGTTTCCTCCCGAGGAGCAGCATGTCCGCGCCCTCGGTCGGGTCCTGCAAATAGTCCACGATCACGGCCTTCTGGGCGGCGTTCCACGCGTCCAGGTTCCTGACCACCACGAACGGTCCTTCGCCGAACAGGTCGAACGAGTTGCAGGCCGAGACGACGGCTTGCGGGGACGTCGCCGAGGCGTCGAACGACTCCGCCGCCCGGCCCCGGCGCAGCTTCTCGACGCCACGGGCCTTGCGCTCCTCGTCGTCCCCGAGCAAAAGGTAAACGCCCACGCCGGTTATTGTAGCTTTCAGCGGCTTCTCGGGAGAGGCTGATGGGAACCGTTGGTGCGGGGACCGATTTCTCGTCAATGGCTGGCGGCTACAGGCTTCCCGAGCCGACGAGGACCAGCCAGAGCGTCGTCCAGAGGAGCAGAAGCGCGGCCCACAACGGTCGCGTCTCCTCGCGAAACGCCCGGCAGGCGGCGACGACGGGGACGCACGCGGCGTAGAAGAGGGCGACCAGGGGAGGCGCCACGCCGGGGGTGGTGGATGTGGCGAAGGGCAGTGAGGAGGCAAAGCGCGCTACCGCTATAAGGACGGTAACGAGGGCGCCGTTGCAGGCGTTCAGCGGGTAGGCAAGAGAGGGCATCAGGTTGCCGAGCAGGGAGCCTAGGAGGCCGAGGGTCAGTATGGGGCCGGAGATCGGGACGGCGACGAGGTTCGTAAAGACGCCGACAATCGAGACCTCCCCGAAGGTGGCCGCGATGATCGGGGCGGTCGAGACCTGGGCCGCCAGGGAGACCGAGATCAGGTTCGATACCGCGCGGGGCGGGTCTTCGAGCGGTCGCAGTACGGTCCTCTCGACGAGGGCGTTCAGGGGCGTCCTGAGCAGCAGGATGCCGAAGACGGCGGCGACGGAGAGCTGGAAGCCGGTGCTGTAGACGAGGAGCGGGTTGTAGGCGAGCACAGCGGTTCATATCCGGGAAACCCTCTCCCCCGATTCTACGGCATGAATGTGCGAGTTATCCACAGATTTCTACACTTTAAGCCTGTAATGATTGTTGTAACTATTGTGTCACAAAATGGTATAATGGCGGCACAAGGGAAACCCACTTTTTAGACAATCGGGTTAGGAAAAGTGGGTCATTGTTATAGACGAGACCATAAATATTCGAATGGGGATGGGAGGTGAGGCCATTGAAAATTGAGAATCTATCGAAGGTTCGCCGGGATCGTAAATTGTCCCAGCGCCAACTAGCAGAGCGCCTGGGTATGCACCAACCCCGAATCTCCAACATGGAGAAGGGCATGAGCATTTCCAGGACGCTGGCAGAACGCATAGCCCGAGAGTTGATGTGCGAGGTCGCGGATATCGAGACCGCCACGGAACCCACGCTGACGTTCAAGGTGAGCGAGTTGCCGCCGGAAGTTTTGGCGCTGCTCAGGAAGTAGACCAACGAAAAGAGGCCGTCCCCGAAGTTTTTGGCGACTACAGGGGACGAGCCTCAAAGGGAGGAAAGTATCTTGACTATCGAAACGAGTATATCAGACATTACCAATGATTCTTTCGTGTATACCGAGGCGGCGACGGGCGGCGCGAATAAGCGGGGCAAGGTGAAGCGGCTCGAAGATGTGGAGCCCCACGGAGCGGATCACTACACTTCACTCTACGGACATGCCAGAGACTTTGAAGACTACGTTAACGACCCCGCCACGGGCAGGGGTGTGGGATCTTGCAGGGGGTACGCGGGGGCCGTGAAGCCGTTCTTCGTCCCCTTCGATATAGACCGCACCGAACTTGCGGACGCCCTCAGAGACACCCGCGAATTCAGTAGCAGGCTTGTCGAAGATTACGATGTGCCCGCCGACATGCTGCGGTTCTACTTCAGCGGCTCGAAAGGTTTTCACGTGGAAGTTCCCGCAGGGTGCTTCGACGACATCCAGGCATCTGTGAACGCGCCGCAGAAGGTAAAAGATCTAGCGCTACGAATACTGGATGGCATCGAGACGGACGCCGCCGTTTACGACCGTAACAGGTTGTGGAGATCGCCCAACACCATCAACGGCAAGACGGGACTGTACAAAATCCCGCTGACCTTTGATGAGTTGCTGAATCTGGGCATGGACGAGATCAAGGAACTGGCACGCAAGCCCCGGCATGTGGACCACGCGATGCCCGAACCCGTCCCATACCTGGTCGCTCTCAAGGACTCGACGAACGTAACCCTTAGAGACGAGATACCGAAGATCACGGACGAGCAGACGGAGGATCTTGCGGCGGTGATTCAGGAGTTCATGCCCCCCATGGGGGAGCGCCACCTGTTCGCCCGTGCGCTGGCAGGCTACCTAATCCCGAGACTGAAGAAGCCTCGGACGCTGGCGGCGATGCTCGATGCTTGGGAACGGGTAGGTTACGGAGACCCCGAGACCCCGCAGCGGATCACGGACCTCGTAGAGAACACCGCAGAGCGTTACGTGAACGGGGAGAACATCGAAGGGGGGAAGACCCTCGACGAGCGAGCCCCCGGACTCCCGGAAGCCATAAAGAACCTCCTCTCTGCCAACGGTGCCAACGGTGCCAACAGTTATTCCTACAGACAAGCTGAAACCCCGAAGTTCCCCGTGGAGGCCATGCCCGCGAAAACCCGACGCTTTATCCGGGAGACGGCGGCTTCCATAGACTGCTCCGTTGACCTCGTGGCCGTACCTACGTTGGGCGCTCTATCCGCCGCTATCGGGCAGTCGCGGGAGGGCATGCGATCGGCAGACTACACCCAAAGTGCGGTCCTGTACCTCGCGTGCATTGACGAGCCGGGGAGCGGCAAGTCCCCTGCAATGAGCGCAGCGACGGCCCCCATAAAGAAGCGGCAGCAAGAACTCAAGGCGCATTACGAAACGCTCAAAGAACGGTATGAGGACGATCTACGCCAGTACGAGATTGACAAGAAGACTGCGGCTAAGGACGGTAAAGCGGCACCCCGCCCCCCGCGAAAGCCTTCATTCCCCCGAACCTGGGTTGACGACACCACGATTGAGGCTCTGGCGTCCCGGCTGGAGGAGAACCCCCGTGGGCTCTATCTCATACAGGACGAACTTACCGGGTGGATCAAGGGGTTCGACCAGTACAAGAGCGGGGGCAAGGGCAGCACCCGTCAGAAGTACCTGCAGATATGGAGCAACGAGACCATATCCGTTGACCGCATGGGCCGAGACGAGCCGATGATAGTAGAGCGTCCCTTTGTAACCCTCTACGGAGGCATTCAGCCCCGGCTCTTGCAGGAGATAGCGGATGGCAGGGACGACGGGTTCATAGATCGTTTCCTGCTGGAACCGGCTAGCCTTGTTGGGAGCTGCTATCCCGAGGTTGGCCATCGTTTCTTTTGGACGGGCGTTCGCGATCAACACCCTGATTAAGCGCAG
>DASYWA010000085.1:0-15222 GCA_035936475.1 Rubrobacter sp.
CGCGCGGGCCTCCATGTCCACCGGCGCCTACCCGGAGACGCACGGCAACGCCGCCTACTTTTTCGACGACGAGACCGGCGAGGCCGTGGGCGAGACCCGGTTTCTGGCCGCCGAGACCATCACCCAGGCGCTGGCGGCCGAAGGCCTGACGACGGCGGCGGTGCAGTGGTACATGGTGCAGGACCACGGCGCCTCCTACGGGGACCCCGAGCACCTCTACGTCCGGCCCGGTGGGCTCTTCGAGCAGCGGGTGGACGCGGCCGTCGAGATCCTCAACAGGAGGCCCGTAAACTCCGGCGGCGAGATGGTCGCCGTGCCGAAGATCCCCGATTTCCTCGCCGTCTACGGCCCGGACCTCGACGCCTTCGGCCACCTAGAGGGCGCCGACAGCCCGAACATCGGGTCGCTGGTCGCCGAGCTCGACCGCCAACTCGGATGGCTCGTGCAGGCGGCGAGGGAGGTCGGCATCTACGAACGGACGGCCTTTATCCTCACCGCCGACCACGGCATGACCTCCTGGGAGCGCTCCTTCGTGGAGGGGCTCGCCGCGGCGCCCGGGCTCGGCCGCGGCGTGGAGATCGTGCCCCCGGGAGGCACGCCCTCCCCCGACACCGAGGTCGTCATCGTCAAGAGCGCGGGCCGGATCATGGACGTCACCCTGCGGGGTCGGTCGGCGACCCCGGGGAAGCTGGCGGAGGTCCGGGGGGTCCTCGAAGGGCTACCCCAGGTCTCCCGGGTGCTCGACGCGGCAGACCTCGAAACCTTGCGTGCGGGCGACAAGCCCGGCGACTTCGTCGTTGAGGCCAGGGCGCCGTGGGGCTTCGGGCTCGCGGAGCCGGGAGAGGGGGCGTCGCGGGGCGGTCACGGCAGCACCCTGGAGATGCGGGTGCCGCTCCTGATCTCGGGTGCGGGCGTCAGGGCGGGCGCCGCTCCCAAAGACGCCCGCCTCGTCGACGTGGCGCCGACCATCGCCGCCCTGCTGGGAGCGCGTCCGCCAGCGGACGCGCAGGGCAGGGTGCTCGACGAATTGCTCTACGGGTGATCCCGCCGGCGGTACGCGCGCCGGTAGCGGGTCGCCGCGGGTAGAGGAGCCCGATAGCAGGGCCGCGGCTTCTCGCCCCGCCGACGCTGTCGGCGGTAGTGGCGCCACGCGGGGCGCGGCTCTCCCAACCGCACGCGGCGTTGGCGGTCACACAGACCCGAAGCCGTCGCTTCGCGTTCGCCGGGTCAGGAGAAGGGCGGGCCGGCGGGCCTCGGTAATTCGGGTCGTCTCGCCCTCAGGGCTCGGAGGAAGACCTGCTGAGCCCTTCTACTCCTCGCCTCCGTTTCTCCTGCCGATCCAACCCGGGATCAGGGAGAGCGCGACGAAGAACACCGCCGCCACCCCGAGGTAGACGAAGGTCGTGGTCAGGTCTTGGCGGGCGCTGGCGAGGGAGCCCCCGGCGAAGGTGTAGACCGCGGCGCCGGGGATTATGCAGATCGCGGTCAGGAGCACGTAGGTGCCGAGCCCGATCCTGGTGAGCCCGTAGGCGTAGTTCTGCAGGTTGAAGGGGAAGACGGGCACGAGGCGGGTGATGAGCAGCATCCGCCAGCCCTGCCTCTCGACCCCCTCGTCCAGCTTCTTGACGCGCTCGTTGTTGGCGGTCCAGCCTTCGACGAGGCCCCTGGCCGCGTATCTACCGATCAGAAAAGCCAGCGTCGCCCCGATGGTCGCCCCAATGACGGCCCACAGGGTGCCGAAGACCGGCCCGAAGATCAGCCCCGCCAGCAGCGAGAGCGGCGTGCCCGGCAGGAAAGCCACGGTCGCGACGGCGTAGATCGCTATGAACACGAGGGGGGCGAGGGCCCCGAAGCCGTCGATCCAATCCCGCAGCCGGCCGAGACCGTCGAGGCTGATGTACTCTGATAGGCCGGTCAGCCGCGCGACCACCACGAAGGCCGCCAGCATGAGCCCGATGCCTACGAGCTTGCCCCAACTCCTCTTTTTCTCTGCGGGCCCGCTGGCCCCTTCCGCGTCCGGCCCCGTCCTGGGTGGTCCGCCCTTCGTGCTCACGGCGTGCGTCCTCTCTCGCTGCGTTTCAGCGGCCCTTTGCGGGCGGTCTTGCCTTGTCCAGCAGGCGGCGCGCCCCGAAGAAGGCCGAGAAGAGCTTGCGGTTCTGGATGAGCTTCTCGCGGTAGTAGTTGTCCGCGGCCCGCTGGTTTGCCTGGGCGAGGGTGGGGTAGACGTGGATCGTGGTTGAGAGGGTGCCCACGGGGATGTTCTTCTGCATGGCGAGGACCACCTCGTGGATCAGGTTCCCCGCGTCGGGGCCTATGATGTGGCCGCCCAGGATCTTCCCCCGCCGACCCGTGACGATCTTGACGAGCCCGGTGGTCTCCCCGTCGGCCATCGCCCGGTCCACCCCGCCGAACGGCTGGCGGAATACCTCGACGCCGTCGTGCTCCCGGCGGGCCTGCTCCTCCGTCAGCCCTACCCTCGCGACCTCGGGGTCGGTGAACGTGGTCCAGGGTACGACGCGGTGGTCTGCCTTCGCCTTCACGGGGAAGAGGGCGTTTCTGAGGGCGTTGCGGGCCTGGTACTCGGCGACGTGGGTGAAAAGATACTTGCCCGTGATGTCCCCTGCGGCGTAGACGTTGGGGGCGGTGGTCCGCAGGTGCTCGTCCACCACGAGTCCCTTCTTCTCCAGCTCGATTCCGGCGTTCTCCAGCCCCAGGCCCCCGGCCGTCGGGGCGCGGCCCGCGGCTATAAGGATCTCCTCCCCGCGCACCTCGATCTCGTGCCCCGCGTCGTTCTTCACGGTCATGACCTTCTCGCCGTTCTCCGCGCGGACCTTCTCGGCCCTGTAGCCGCCGTGAAACGTCACGCCGTCGGCCAGGAGCACCTGTCTTAGTACCTCACCGATCTCGGGGTCTTCTTTGGGCAGCGGCAAGGGCGAGGAGGAGACGAGGGTCACGTCCGAGCCGAAGCGGGCGAAGATCTGGGCGAACTCGCTGCCGATGGGCCCCGAGCCGACGATGACCATTGAGCGCGGCAGCCGCCTGAGCTCTAGCGCCCCGACGTTGGTTAGGTAGCCGGCCTCATCCAGGCCCTCCACCGGCGGCGCGGTTGGGTGGGACCCCGTGGCGACGATGGCGCTGCGGGTCTTCAGCCGCCGGCCGTCCACCGCGACGAGGTCAGGAGCCTCGAAGCGGGCCTCGTCGGTAAAGACGTCAACGCCGAGCCTGCGGAAACGCTCGGGGCTGTCGTGCTCGCCCGCCGCCGCTATGACCCCCTCCATCCGGTCCATCACCGCCTGGAAGTCGACCTCGGCCTCGCCGCTCCTGATACCGTACTCCTCGGAGTGCCTGACGAGGTGGGCGACGCGGGCGCTCTTGACGAGCGCCTTCGTCGGGACGCAGCCGCGGTAGAGGCAGTCGCCGCCGAGCCTGTCCCGCTCGACGAGGGCGACCCGCGCGCCGAGCGAGGCCGCCCCCGCGGCAGAGACCAACCCCGCGGTCCCCCCGCCTATTACCACCAGATCGTAGTTCGACGTCAAAGCTTCGGCTCCTTCTGTTCTTGGTGCGACCCCAGTTTAAGCGGCAGGTCTTACGCGGACCTTGTACCTTTCTTACGAAACGCTTAACGGGGCCCGATCATCCGCCGCCGTCCATCGCGATTGTCCCCCGCCCCAAAGGGTAAACTCAGGACCATGACGATGGTAAAGGTGTGCGGCATAACCAACCCCGCGGACGCCCGCGTGGCCGCCGAGGCCGGGGCCGACGCGGTCGGCTTCATTTTCGCCAGGAGCCCGCGCCTGGTGAGCGCCGAGGAGGCGCGCAGGATCTCCATAGCCCTCCCCGAGAACGTCCTGAAGGTCGGCGTCTTCGTGAACGCCCCGCCCGTGGAGGTCCTGCGGGTAGCCCGGGAGGCCGGCCTCGACCTCGCGCAGCTCCACGGCGACGAGACGCCCGAGACGGTGGCCGCGGTCCGGGCGAGCGGGCTGCCCGTGATGAAGGCCATAAGGGTGCGTAACGCGGACGACCTGGCGGACGTCGAAAGGTTCGAGGCGGACCTGATCCTGCTGGACGCGTACAGCGAGAAGGCGCGCGGCGGGACGGGGGAGACGTTCGACTGGGGGGTGGCGAAATCGCTAAAGGGGCGTGGTAACATCGTCGTCTCCGGGGGGCTGGCGCCGGAGAACGTGCGCGAGGCCATAGACTTTTTCGAGCCCTACGGCGTGGACGCCTCCTCATCCCTAGAAGACGCGCCCGGAAAGAAGAACGAAGAGTCCGTTCGGAGGTTCATCGTTGCGGCAAGAGGTTGAGAACCGAGAGGGGTACTTCGGCGCCTTCGGCGGGAGGTTCGTCCCCGAGACCCTGATCCACGCCCTCGAAGAGCTCGAAGAGGCCTACGAGCGCTACCGCGACGACCCCGAGTTCAACGAGGAACTCGACCGCCTGGCCCGGGACTTCGTCGGCCGCCCGACCCCGCTCATGTTCGCCGAACGGCTTACCCGCAAGTGGGGCGGGGCGAACGTGTGGTTCAAGCGGGAAGACCTCGCGCACACGGGGGCGCACAAGATCAACAACGCCCTCGGCCAGATGCTCCTCGCCGAGCGCATGGGCAAGACGCGCATCATCGCCGAGACCGGCGCGGGCCAGCACGGCGTGGCCACCGCCACCGTCGCCGCCCTCTACGGCCGCGAGTGCGTGGTCTACATGGGCGACGAAGACACGAGACGGCAGGCCCCGAACGTGCTGCGCATGAAGCTTCTCGGGACGGAGGTCGTCCCCGTGACGACCGGTTCCGGTACGCTGAAGGCGGCGCTCAACGAGGCCATCCGGGACTGGGTAGCGAACGTGGAGGACACCCACTACATCATAGGCACGGTCGCTGGGCCGGCGCCCTACCCCAGGCTCGTCCGCGACCTCCAATCGGTCATAGGCCGCGAGCTAGAAGCCCAGAGCAGGGAGCGGTTCGGCGGCGACCCGGACGCCATCGTCGCGTGCGTCGGCGGCGGGTCCAACGCGATAGGGGCCTTCCACCCGTTCGTCGGGCGGGAGAACGTGCGGCTGGTCGGCGTGGAGGCCGCGGGTCGGGGCCTTGACACCGGCGAGCACGGGGCGTCCCTTACCGGTGGGCGGCCCGGCGTCTTGCACGGCAACCTGAGCTACGTGCTCCAGACCGAGGAGGGCCAGATCCGCGAGGCCCACTCCATAAGCGCTGGCCTGGATTACCCCTCGGTCGGCCCCGAGCACGCCTACCTCAAGGACGAGGGCCTGGTCGAGTACGTGGGCGCCACGGACGACGAGGCGCTCGAGGCGTTCGTCCTGTGCTCGCGCCTCGAAGGCATCATCCCGGCGCTGGAGACGTCGCACGCCATCCATTACGCCGAGAAGGTGGCCCGCGAGCTCGGGGCCGGCAAGAACCTCGTCGTCAACCTCTCCGGCCGCGGCGACAAGGACATCGGCGTCGTGGCCGAGACTATAGGCATGGACGCTCACGAAGCAGAGGTTGCGACTGAAGACAAAGAGACACATGCAACCTCTGCTTCTGAGGCGGGCGAAGATCCCTCGTGAGCGGCGCTGAGAGGCTGAGGGGGGCTTTCCCCGGGGGCCGGGCGGCCCTCGTGCCGTACCTCACGGGCGGCTACCCGACGCTGGAGGGCGCGGCCGAGGTGGGGGAGGCGTTCCTCGCGGCCGGGGCCGACGTGCTGGAGATAGGGGTCCCTTTCTCCGACCCGCTCGCGGACGGGCCGACGATCCAGGACACCACCTCCCGCGCCATCGAGAACGGCGCAACTTTACGCTACTGCCTGGACCTCGCCTCCCGCTTCGCCGACCGGGTGCCCGTCGTGTTCCTGCTCTACTACAACACTATCTTCGCCAGGGGCGCCGAGCGCTTCCTCGACGAGGCGGCCGAGGCGGGCGTCTCGGGGCTCGTGATACCGGACCTACCCGTGGACGAGGCGGCCTCCTTCGCCGAGGCGTGCGCGGAACGCGGCGTCGGCTTCTGCCCGCTCGTCGCCCCGACCTCCTCAGAAGGGCGCGTAGAAGAGGCGGTGGCCCTCGCGACGGGCTTCGTCTACTGCGTCTCCGTGGCGGGCGTTACCGGGGTACGCGAGGGCCTGCCGCCGAAGGCCGTCGAGCTCCTGCGGCGGGTCAGGGCGAAGACGGGGGTGCCGGTGGCGCTCGGGTTCGGCATAGGTTCGCCCGAGGCCGCGGCCGAGGCGGCGGCCGAGGCGGACGGCGTCATCATCGGGAGCAAGCTGATGCGGCTCGTCGGCGACGGCGGGGCGGAGGAGGCGGGGGTATGGCTGCGCGGGGTTCGCGACGCGGTCTCCGCCGTCGGGAAGGCGGGGGACGCCCATCAGAAACTGGCTTAGCAAGAGGAGGGAGTACTCCCGGACCGCGCCCGAGACGGAGAGCGGCGTCGGGCCCATGGACGCCGTCTTCACCAAGTGCGAGCGGTGCGGGCAGCCCATCTACGAGAAGGATTTGGCCGCCAGGTTCAACGTCTGCCCGCACTGCGAGTTCCACTACCCGCTGGCTGCGCCCCAGCGCGTGAGGCTCCTCACCGACCGCGGCTCCTTCGAGACGCGCGACGACGGGCTGCTCGCGGGCGACCCCTTGGGCTTCGAGGGCTACGAGGAGCGGCTCCAGAAGGCGCGCCGCAAGACCGGGCTCGACGATGCCGTCCTGAGCGGTGTTGGGACGGTCGGCGGGCGGCGGGTCGCGCTCGCGGTCATGGACTTCCGGTTCATCGGGGGGTCCATGGGGAGCGTCGTCGGCGAGAAGGTCGCCAGGACCGTGGAGCGGGCCTACGCCGAGGAGCTGCCGCTGGTCATAGTGTCCGCCTCGGGCGGGGCCAGGATGTTCGAGGGCGTCTACTCGCTCATGCAGCTCGCCAAGACCAGCGTCGCGCTCTCGCGCTACGTCGAGGGGTCGTGGCCTTACATCTCCGTGCTCACGGACCCGACGTTCGGGGGGGTTACCGCCTCGTTCGCGACGGCCGCCGACGTGGTGCTCGCGGAGCCGGGGGCCAGGATCGGGTTCGCCGGCGCGCGCGTCATCGAGCAGACCACCAAGGAGAGGCTGCCCGAGGGGTTCCAGACCGCCGAGTTCCAGAGGGAGCACGGGATGGTCGACCGGATCGTGCACAGGCTGGCCCTGAGGGACGACCTCGAGCGTTTGCTGGGGTTCGTCGCGTGATCTTAGACTTCGAGAGGCCGATCAAGGAGCTAGAGGCCAGGATCGCCGAGCTCCACCGGCTTGCCGGCGAGAGCGTGGGTTTGCAGGCGGAGATCTCGCGCCTCGAGGACGCCCTGGAGGCCGCCAAGCACAGGATCTTCACGAACCTCTCCCCCTACCAGCGCGTCCAAGTCGCCCGCCACCCGGACCGCCCCAACTTCCGGGAGTACCACGACTCTTTGGCCGACGACTTCTACGAGCTCTCCGGCGACCGGGCGCACGGCGAGGACCACGCGGTGCGCGGCGGGTTCGCCAGGCTCAAGCGGGGCGGGCACAACGTCGTCCTGATCGGGCACGACAAGGGCTCGGACGTCGAGAGCCGGGTAAGGGGCAACTTCGGCATGGCCCACCCTGAAGGCTACCGCAAGGTGAGGAGGCTCTACGACCTGGCCGCCCGCTTCGGGATGCCGGTCGTTACGCTCGTGGACACGCCGGGCGCCTTCGCGGGACGCCAGGCCGAGGAGCGGGGCCAGGCGTGGGCGATAAGCGAGGACCTGATGGCGCTGGCCCGCTCCCCGGTCCCCATCGTCTGCGTCATCATCGGCGAGGGAGGCTCTGGCGGGGCGCTAGCCATGTGCGCCGCTGACTACGTCGGGATGCTGGAGAACTCCTACCTCTCCGTGATAGCGCCCGAGGCCTGCGCCTCCATCATCTTCCGCGACCCGCGCCGGGCCGCGGAGGCGGCGGCGGCCATGAAGATCACGGCCAGGGACCTCAAGGAGCACGAGATAGTGGACGAGGTCCTCGACGAACCTCTGGGCGGCGCCCACAACGAGCCCGAGACCGCCGTCGAGTCCGTCGGCGCCGCCCTCGAGAGGGTGCTCCCGGAGCTGAAGAACGTCGACCCGGCCGCCCTCGTCAAACGCCGCTACGAACGCTACCGCAGGATAGGCGACCACGCCATGAGGAACGGGACACTCTGACGGCGACCCATTCGCGGGTCCGAGATGGCGCCTAGCGGTCGTCGACGGGCCCGAGATTTGCCGCGTGGCCCGTGGCGCGGGGCCGGTGGTCCTTGTCTTCGGTTGCCGGTCGTGCCGGGTCTCCGTACCGGCGCGGGGTGGGACAGACGGAGGGGAGGTCCGGCGCGGTGAAGAACACGGTGGCCCGCGCGCCCAAGTAGACGACGGTCAAGAGACCGGCGCCGAGCGCGCAGCGGTATCTTCCACGCGCTCGGGCAAATAAGCCTCCGGGGCGACCTAGTGGCAGCTGGTGGTTCCCGAGTCGGTGAAGGACTTGCCCGCTATGGGGACGAACTTCCACGCGTAGGATTCGGCCCGGAGACCGAGCTTGAGGACGCCCGGCGTACCGACCTCCACGCGCTGCAGGTTGGGGGCTTGGGAGCGGTAGATCTCGCCGCCGCCGTCGGCCCCTCCGGTGCCCACGACGAACTGGCGGATGCCGTTGGCCGAACGGTTGCCGCTCGGGGTCATCGGGGCGTGGCGCTCGTAGCGGTGGGCGTGCCCGTTGAGTATCACGTCGGCGCGCCGGTCGTGGAGCATCCTCCAGAGGGGCCTCACCTGCGGGGTCGGGGTGTTCATGCCGGTGGCGTAGAGCGGATGGTGGAAGTAGGCCAGGGTGCACCTCGACCGGTGGTCGGCGAGATCTCTCCTTAGCCAGCGCCCCTGCGCGGAACGCCTCTCACAGCCCCCCACCTGGTTGCAGTTGCTGTTGAGAACCACTATGTGCCAGCTTCCGCGGTCGTAGGAGTAGTAGCCCCTGCCTGGCTTGCCCGCCCGCCACCCGAAGTAGTTGTAGTAGGGTCTCGCCCCGGCGGTGATGTACTCGTGGTTGCCCACGGAGGGCTTGGTGCGCTTCTTGTACTTGCCCCAGGTAGGGTCGTAGCAGTTCTTGAACTCGTTCGAATCGCCCTGGCCCTGCACGTTGTCGCCGAGGGTGTAGACGGTCCCCGGTATGTTGCCGAGCAGCCTCGCCGTGGCGCTGCTGGCTCTCTCGGCGCAGCCGGCTATGTCCCCCGCGCCGACCAGCGTCGCCGTCGACGTCCGCCCGGAGCCCGGCCCGGCCGTCAGCGCGGCCGCCACGCATGCCACCAGAACCGCTAAGGCCATCGGCGATCAGCGAAACTGTTTTCCTCACTCCCGTATACCCTTCCTTCGCGAGAGGGAGAGAGAAAAGCGTATTCCCCTCCCCGGTACGTAACGGGCGCATCATACAACCACGCGAGGAGGTGTGCACGCCCCGAAGGGGCTAGTTTCGAACACTTCTTGGCGGAGGTCGCGGAGGGCCACAGGCCCGACGTTCCGGGCAGGCCCCTCCCGGGTGGCGGACCCGAGCCCTCAGCCTGACCTTGGCGCGCGATCCTCCCGGAATGTTGCCGTGGCGCCCGAGGAGGATGGGGACCGCCGCGTAGGCGACCATCCCCAGGCTGGGGAGTGCCCCGGCTTCGTCCTAACCGAAGAAGGTTTCGGCGGCCTCGTAGAGCTCTCTTGGGACGGTTTTGGTCTCTTCCGTGGCCTCGGAGAGGTCCACGGTGACTATCTCGTTGCCGCGCAGGGCGACCATCTTGCCCCACTCGCCGTTGTTCACGGCCTCGGCGGCGCGCAGGCCGTAGCGCGTGGAGAGGATGCGGTCGTTGGCGGTCGGGGTGCCGCCGCGTTGGAGGTGGCCGAGGACAACGTGGCGGGTGTCTATCCCGGTGCGCTCCTTGAGCTCGCCCGCCAGGCCCTTGGCGACGCCGCCGAGGCGGACGTGGCCGAACTCGTCCTTCTCCCCGGTCTGGGTGACGAAGTCCTCGCTGAAGGTCACGCCCTCGGAGACGGCCACGAGACCCCACTTCTCGCCCCGCTCGGCGCGGGTCTTGAAGATGCTCGTAATCTCGTCCAGGTCCGGCTCGACCTCGGGGATGAGGGTAACGTTCGCGGCGGAGGCGATGCCGGCGCCCCAGGTGATCCAACCCGCGTGGCGGCCCATGATCTCGACTACGATGATCCTCTCGTGGCTCTTGGCCGTGGTCCTGAGCTTGTCTATGGCGTCGGTGGCTATGGCGACGGCGGTGTCGTAACCGAAGGTCGTGTCCGTGGCGGAGAGGTCGTTGTCTATGGTCTTCGGGCACCCGACCACCTGGATGCCGAAGTCGTCGTGGAGGCGCTTGGCGACGCCCAAAGTGTCGTCCCCGCCGATGGCCACGAGGGCGTCCACGCCGAACTCTTCGAGCCTCTTGACCACCTTCTCGGCGTCCCCCTCGTTCTTGTACGGGTTGGTGCGGGAGGAGCCCAAGATGGTGCCGCCCTCCTGGAGGATGTAGCGCACGTCCCCGAGGCCGAGCGGCATCACGGTGTCTTCTTCGGGCGAGAGCAGGCTCTTCCAGCCGCGTTTGAGGCCGGCGACCTCGTAACCGTAGTCCTCTATGCACCTCATCGTGACGGCCCTTATGACCCCGTTAAGGCCCGGCGCGTCCCCGCCGCCCGTGAGCATCCCGACCCTCTTCACCTCGGCCACCTTGCGACCTCCTCCAAGACCCCATCAAGAGACGCCAGTCTAGCAAACCGGCCGTCGGCGAACCGCGCCCCGCGGCGCCCCGCGGCGTCCCGCGGGGCCGGGAGCAGGACCGGAAGGCTGACCAAGGGAGCCCGCTGACAACGCGGGCCCGCGCCGGTATATTCGTCCCCATGGCTGTAAAGGTTCTGTTCGTTTGCATGGGAAACATCTGCCGCAGCCCCGTCGCCCAGGGCGTCTTCGAGAACGTCGTGCGGCGCGAGGGCCTGGAAGACGAGGTGGAGGTCGACTCGGCCGGCACGGGCGGCTGGCACGCCGGTCAGCCGCCGGACCCGCGGGCGCAGGAGAGCGTTCTCGCCCGCGGCCTGGACATCTCCGATCAGCGGGCGCGCCGGATCACGCTGGAGGACTGCCGCACCTTCGACTACGTCCTCACCATGGACGAGGAGAACTACCGGAAGGTCGCCGCCCTGTGCCGCGGCAGCGCCGTTGTCCGTCCCTTCCTGGACTTCGCCACCGACTCCCCGGAGACGGAGGTTCCCGACCCCTACTCCGGCGGCCCTGAGGAGTTCGAGCGCGTCCTCGACCTCGTCGAGGAGGCCTCGGAGGGCCTGATCGAGGAGATCCGCGGTCGGCATTTGAACCCCGGTGGCTGAGGGCATCGTCTCAGAGGGCGTCCTGGCCCACCTCGGCGAGCGCCTGCGGAGCGTCCGCCCTTTAGGCGGCGGGTGCATCGGCGAGGTGTACAGGGCGGAGCTCGAAGACGGGACGCCGCTCGTCGCCAAGGTGGACCGCGGGGGCGAATCTCACCTGGAGCGCGAGTCCTACATGCTCCGCTACCTGCGCGAGAAGACCGACCTCCCGGTCCCCGAGGTCTTCCACGGCTCGGAGACGCTCCTGCTGATGGAGTTCGTCGAGGGGGCGAGCCACTTCTCTGAGGAGGCCGAGCGCCACGCCGCCGAGCTCCTGGCCGCCCTGCACGGCATCACCGCCGACGGCTACGGCCACGAGCGGGACACCCTCATCGGCAGTTTGGACCAGCCGAACCCGTGGACGGGGAGCTGGGTCGAGTTCTTCCGGGAGCAGCGCCTGCTCTACGCCGCCCGGGCGGCGCACGGGGCCGGGCGGCTGCCGGGCGAGGACCTGAGCAGGGTCGAGCGTCTCTCCGATCGGCTAGAAGATCTTATAGGGGAACCCAACCCACCTTCGCTCGTCCACGGCGACGCGTGGCGCGGGAACGTGCTCGCGAAGGGGGGCAGGATCTCGGCCTTCCTCGACCCGGCCATCTACCACGCGGACCCCGAGATCGAGCTCGCCTTTATTAGCCTCTTCAACTCGTTCGGCGATGCGTTCATGCGACGCTACGCGCAGATACGCCCCATCCGGGACGGCTTCTTCGAGACGCGCCGCGACCTGTACAACCTCTACCCGCTGCTGGTCCACACGTACTATTTCGGCGGCGGCTATCTCGGATCCGTGCGGCGTACCCTGGAGCGGTTCGGGCTGTAAGAGCCTCTAGCGTTTGCGGGCAACGTACAGGCTCGTCCCGTACCCCTTCACGACGCGACCACCGTACGCGTCTTCGATCAGGCGGGAGATGCCCCGGTAGAGGCGCGCCCTGGTCCCTCTCCCAAGGTTTATGCGCCCGGAGTACGTATCCAGGACCCGGAGGTATTCGGCGGCGTCGTAGGTCTGGCCCCAGAGGTAGGAGCGCCGGACGACGGGCCCGAAAAGCCCGGAGGCCTCGATCTCGCCCGTCTTGTCCGGGAGATCTTCGGGGAGGGGCGGGCCTCCGTAGCTCTCGTCCCAGATCTCGGGCGCCTCGCGCGCGTAGACTTGCTGCGCCGCCTTAAAGAAACCTTTATCCGCGTCGGTGTGCACGTGCTCGTTCCAGAAGAGCGCCATGGTCCCGCCGGGCTTGAGGGCTCGGGCGGCCTTCCGGTAGGCGACCGTGGGGTCGAGCCAGTGGAACGCGGTGGCCGAGACGAGCAGGTCGAACGCCGCCTCGGGGAGCGGGGTCCCCTCGAAGGCGCCGGTCAGGACCTCCACGCGCGGGTACTCGGCGAGGTTGCGTCGGGCGACCGCCGCAAGATTCTCGCCGAGCTCGACGCAGAGGATCTCGTAACCTCGCCGGGCGAGCGGCAGCGTCGCCTGGCCCGTGCCGCAGCCGACCTCGAGTACCCGGCCTCCTGACGGTATACCCGAGAGCGAGACGACGTCGTCGAAGAGCCCTTCCGGATAGCCTGGCCTGACCTCGTCGTAGAGCGCCGCCGCCCCGTCGAACGTGGACCTCAACCGCTCCCTTCCGCCCGTCACGGGCCGTCCCTTGGCCCCGGGGCCCCTAGCCGCCCGCCGATTCTCTGCGCAGCAGCCGGCTGCCGCCGAGGAGGATGAGGCCGTCTTCGAGGAGGCCGAAGAGGGGGTCGGGAAGGCCGAGGCCCTGCGTGGTCGCCGAGCGCAGGCGGTCGGCGGCGTAGACGCCCCCGAGGGCCGAGGCGGCGCCCAGCAGCGCGCCGGAGAGGCCCGGCCGTTTGCGGGAGACGAAGAGCGCGGACCCGACGAGGGCGCCGGAGAGGGCGCGGCCGAAGAGGGGGCCCGCCGCTGTGCGGGACGGAATGAAGGGCGTCTTGTCCCCGATCATCTCTCCCGCCATGAGTACCTGGAGCGCGGTCGAGGCCCGGTCGTCGCCCAGAAGGGCGAATGGCGTCGTCCGCAGGCCCGACACGTCGCCGCGCCCGATGGCGCGGGCCAGCAGCGCCGGGGCAGCCATCGAGCGCACGCCGGAGATCGCGGCGAGGGCGGCGGTTCGCAGGGCGTCGGGAGAGACTTGTATGACGAGGTCGTTGTCCTTAGGCAAGGGCGCTCCAGACTTCCAGCTTCGTGCGGACGTGGCGGATGACCTCGTCGGTGAACTCCGTCGTGCCCGTGGGGCCGCCGAGGTCCGCCGTACGGACGCCGTCGAGGATGGACTCGAAGGTCGCCTCGTAGATGGCCCTCGAGGCGCGGCTGGCCTCCTCGTCGTGGAAAAACGTCAGAAGCGCTGCGCCGGCCAGGATCATGGCCATCGGGTTCGCGACGTTCTTGCCTTGGAGCGAGGGCGCGGTCCCGTGCGGGGCCTCTGCCATCACGGTCTCGGGGTTCTCGTCCTCGTCGAGGGAGATCAGGAGCGACTCGGCGCCCGCGATGGACCCGAACATCTGCATGACCAGATCTGAGATGCAGTCCCCGTCGCGGTTGAGCGTCGGGATGACGAGCGGCTCGCCGAAGGTGGTGAGCAGCAGGGCGTAGGTTGCGTCTATGAGCTGCGGGTCGTAGCTGACGTCGCGGTTGTTCTCCGCGGCCCGGTCCATCTCCTCCTTGAGCATCCCCTCGTAGACGGGGGAGACGGTGTACTTCGGGCCGCCGAAGACCTTGGCCCGCATCCTGCGCGCCTGGATAAAGGCGAACTCCGAGACGCCGCGGCATACCCTCCGCGAGATCTTCTCCGTCCTGTAGGCGACCTCGTCGAGCCCCTCGCCCTCGCGCCACTCCTCGGCCCCGTAGGCGTCGTCGACGGCCATCCTTATGACGGAGACGGGCGAGTGGACGCCGGTCACCGGGTTGACCCCGGGGATGCGCCTGCCGGTGCGCACGATGACGGTCCCGTCTATGCCTTTTCTGAGGATGGCGTTGGGCGAGCCCAGGTTCCCGGGCGTCTCGGGCGTGACGGTGGCGGCCTTTATGCCGAAGCCGCACTGTTTCATGGCCGCCGCGGCCTCGTGCACGACCCCGTTGTCCGTCGCCTGGCGGTTCTCGAGCGACAGGTCGTACCGCTGGAACTCCACGTCCACCCCGGTGACGGCCGGGTCGAGGACGCGTAGCGCCTCCTCCAAAAGCTCCTGCCCGGTCTGGTCGCCCTCCATCACCACGATCGTCTTTCGATCCACTAACAGCACCTCGCACCTAGTTCTATCGGGTCCGCGGTCTAGTATACGACCCGCGCGCGGACGCACAGGAGAACGGAAGAGTTGTAACCAACAGACGCACACGGGTAGAATACCTACCTTGCATCCTGGGGCACCCACAGGAAGGATCGTGCCGTGGAACTGTTTCTGGTCGTCTTGTTCGTGATCGCGACGAGCATAGTCTTGGGGGCGGTCGTCGGCTTTGTCCGACGCCGCCGCGGCGGTCGCCGACGGGGCAGGGGCGGGTCAGACGTGGGCGCGGGCGCCGGCTACTACGGCTTCTTCGGCGGCGGGGGCAACGACGGCGGGAATCACGGCGGCGGCGGAGACGGTTCCTGAGAAACTGTTTGGTGATCGCCCGGGTCCCCCTAAGGGAACGGGGCCGATGATAGTATTGTACGCGTAGGCCATCGGGGAAGAGGTGAGGGAGGCGGAACCGGAGGACCGCTCGGGGGACATAGAGAGGGGGCTGCGTCTGGTCCCGCGACTCGGCGAGGTGATGCCCGACGACGCCGGCGAGGAGGTGCGCGCCGTCTACGAGGGCGTGCAGGCGAACCTGCGCGTCCCGTTCGTGAACTTCTTCTTCAGGGCC
>DASYWA010000086.1:0-2368 GCA_035936475.1 Rubrobacter sp.
ACGCATGTGAGGAGGTGCAGCATTCCCGGGTCTTCGGCCGGTACTATGGGACTAGCGGCCGAAAAAGAGCTTGGCGGCGGGGCTCATCATCTCCGGGTTCCACATCGGGTCGAAGGTGAGCTGGGAGTTGACCGTCTCCACGCCCTCTATGGCGAGCGCCTCGGTCTCGACCTGCTCCTGGATCATGTCCCCCACAGGGCACATCGGGCTCGTGAGGCTGAACGTGACGTCCACGTGGCGTCCCTCGTCGTGGACGCCGACGTCGTAGATCAGGCCGAGCTCCACCAGGTCCATCCCGATCTCCGGGTCTATGACGTTCCTGAGCTGATCCCGTACGCGCTCTTCGGTTATCACTCTCTCACCTCTTGTAGGATCTTTGCAGCACCCTGATTGTAAAGCCGCCCCGCCCCTTTTCCACCCCACGCCCCACCCGACGATCCCACCATCCTCCTGCCCCCGGAACGCGGTTTCCGGTTAAGCCCTTGTTACACCTGATGCACTTATCCCCCGTTTGCCCCGCTTTATCCACAACATATTGTGGATAACTGCCGTTTAGGGGCGTACGAACGCTCTATCTTGTTACCACCGGTCGATCCGACGTCCAGACCTCGCCCCTAACGCACCGCGGCGAAGGCCAAGAAGAAAGCGAGGAGGGCGATGCAGGCGGTTGCGAGGTAGGCGCCGGTGGCGCCGAGGGTGCCGAGGGTGCCGGCGAGGGAGGCCATCAGGAGGGGGCCGACCGTCTGTCCGGTGCGGAGGGCCATGCCGTTGGTGGCCATAAAGGCGCCGCGGTTCTCGTTCGGGGCGTGGGCATTGAGGAGGGAGAAGACGTTTGGGAGGTTGATGCCCTGGGCGACGCCGAAGAGCGCCATCGGTATCAGGAGCAGGAGCAAGGTCGGCGTCACGGCGACGAGGGCCAGGCCCGCGGCGTAGAACAGAAAGGCGCACCGCAGCAGGGTCTTCTCCCGAAAGAGGCCCGTCAGGCGGCCGAGTTGGGAGGAGACCAGGGCGGTCATCAGGGAGGCGCCCGAGAGGACGCCCCCGATCACGTACGACGGCGCGTCGAAGCGGTCGTTCATCAGGATCGGGAGGTACGAGAGCTGCGGTCCGAACAGGATGATGAACGTCAGCAGGGAGACGCCGACGAGGCCGACCACCTCCCGGTCGCGCAGGTGCCGCCACACGCTCCCGAAGTACTCCTTGAGGCCCTGCTCGTTGCGCGGCTCCGGGTTACGCAGCGAGAAGACCACCAGGACGCCTATCGGGACGGCGACGATCGGCAGCGCGAACGGGTAGAACCACCCGAACGTCGCGAGCGCGCCGCCGATGGCCGGGTAGCTCGCGGTTCCCACCGAGAGCACGCTGGAGTTGTAGCCAAGGGCCGCCGAGCGCTCGCGTCCGCCGTAGATGTCCCCGATCACGGTGACGTTCAGCGTCCCGAGGGCGGCGGCACCCATCCCCTGAAAGAAGCGCAAGACCAGCAGCAGCTCGAAACTGCGGGCCAGGGCGCAGGCCCCGCCCGCGACGCCGAAGAGAAGGAGGGCTGGGACCAGGATCTTCTTCCGCCCGTGGCGGTCGGAGAGGACGCCGAGCACCGGCGTCAGCACGATCCCCGGCAGCGTAAAGACTGTGATGAGCAGCCCCACCTGCCCGCTCGAGACGCCGAGCTCCTGCACGATCCGCGGAAACGCCGGCGTCACGCTCGAGACGCCCAAGACCGCCATCAACGTCACGCCCCAGAGCACGTGCAGGTTGTGGTCCTTGTAGACCTTGCGAACCCCGCCCTCTCTCTCCGCCGCCGTAGCCACGAACGGAGAATCTAGCAGCCCCGCGCCGCGCCAACCGCGTGCCCGCACACAAAGCCGCCGGCATTCGATCGGGGCAAGCGCTGCGCGTGCTGATACCTCTACTTGCGGTGTCCCTCCCAGCCCAGGCGGGCGAGGAGGGCCGCGGTCATCGCCGCCGTGGCGCCCCAGATCTCGCGCCGCGATCCTTCGACGGCGAAGACGGGGACCTCGTAGTCCCGGCCGTCGCGCCGCCAGAGGGCGCGGCGGAAGGTCTCGGGGGCGAGGAGCTCCTTCAGGGGGACCGTGAAGATCTCCTCGACCTCGTCGGGGGCGATGACCATCTCGGCGCCGGGCGGCAGGAGCCCGACAAAAGGGCTCACCCGGAAGTTGGATGGCGGTATGTACATCTCCTCGAGCTCTCCCACGACCTCGACGAGGTCGCGGCTGAGGTCTATCTCCTCCTCGGCCTCGCGCAGGGCGGTCTCCAGCAGGGAGGCGTCCGCCGGGTCCATGCTGCCGCCGGGGAAGGAGATCTGGCCTGCGTGATCCTGCAGGTCGGCTTTTCTGACCGTGTAGACGAG
>DASYWA010000087.1:0-21755 GCA_035936475.1 Rubrobacter sp.
GCCGAGGCCCGCTCGGCCGGGACGGCCGAGATGCCGAGCCTCGGTCCGCCGCCCGGCACGCCGCGGCCGGGGACGGGTGCCGGGCCCCCCTCGGCCGGTGCGAGGCAGCGGCGAACGAGGGCCCCGAAGCGCCCCAAAAAGCGGCGCTCCGGCGGGATCGCGAAGTTCCTCGGCGGGCTCGTGAGGGGCTTGGCCGTGGTGCTCGTCGTCCTCGTGGCGCTCGTGCCGGCCTACCTGTGGGGTTCGAGCCGGTACTACTTCGCCTTCGAGGACGGCGAGGTCGTCGCCTACAGGGGCCTGCCGTACGCGCCTCTGGGGATCGAGCTCAGCCGGGAGTGGCGGAAGCCGGGGCTCACGGAGGCCGAGATCAAGGAGCCCTACGAGCAGCCCATAGAGACCCACAAGCTTTACACCAAAGGGGACGCAGAGAAGGTCCTCGGGGACCTGGGCCGGTAGGGTGAGGCGTCCGTGACCCAGCGCGCCACCACGCCCATGATCCTCGCGCTGCTCGTAACCACCCTAGGCTTCGCCACCCTGATCTTCGCCCAGGGGGCGACCAGCCCGCCCCTGATCTACGGCGCCTACTACGCGGGCACGCTCTTCGCACTCTACCTCGGCATCAGGCTCATGCTGCCGCACTCCGACGTGCTGCTCTTGCCGCTCGTGACGCTGCTCACGGGCTTAGGGCTCGTCATGATCTTCCGCCTCACGTACAACGTGGAGGGCAAGGAGGGCCTCGCCATCACCCAGGCCGTCTGGATCCTGATCGGCTCGGGCGCCATGTTCCTGCTCGTCCTGTTTTTCCGCAACTACCACCGCCTCTTCGACTACAAGTACATGCTCGCCGCCGTCGCCGTCCTGCTTATCGCTTCGACGTTCACGCCTCTTGGCTACGAGGTGAACGGGGCGCGCCTGTGGGTGAGCCTCGGGCCGGTAGGCTTCCAGCCCTCGGAGTTCGCCCGCATCGCGCTCATCATCTTTTTTGCCGGGTACCTGGCCGAGACGCGCGACCTCCTAGCGGCGACGAGCCGCACCATCCTCGGCGTCCAGGTCCCGGCGCTCAAGTACTTCGGGCCCGTGGCGCTCGTCTGGGCCGCCTCTTTGGGCCTCCTGGTCTTCGAGAAGGACCTGGGCTCCAGCCTCCTGTTCTTCGCCGTGCCGCTGTTGATGCTCTACGCGGCGACCGGCCGCATCGCCTACGTGATGCTCGGCACGGTGCTGTTCACCGTCGGGTCGTTCCTGGCGTTCTTGCTCTTCGACCACGTAAAGGTGAGGGTGCGGGCCTGGCTCGATCCCTGGGCCTACCCCGACACGGACGGGTTCCAGATACTTCAGAGCATCTTCAACATCGCCGACGGCGGCCTGCTCGGCACGGGCCTCGGAGCCGGCTTCGCCCAGACCATCCCCGAGGTCGAGACGGACTTCGTCTTCTCGGCGGTGGCAAGCGAGCTCGGGCTCCTCGGGGCTACGGCCGTCCTGCTCGCCTTCCTCGCGTTCGTCTACCGGGGGACGAAGATAGCCCTGCTCGCCGAGGACGACGCCTCCAAGCTCCTGGCCTTCGGGCTCACAGCGATGTTCGCCATCCAGACCCTCGTCATCGTTGGCGGGGTTACCAAGGCGATACCGCTCACCGGGATCACGCTCCCCTTCGTCTCCTACGGGGGCTCCTCGGTGGTGGGCAACTTTATCCTGACGGGCCTCTTGCTGCTCATCTCCGAGCGGGCCGGGCGGCGCGAAGAGGGGGGTGCGGGCTCCTGAACGCGCACCTCAGGCGCAGCTTCTACCTCTTCGCCTTGGGCTTCGTAGGTCTCGTCGCGATGATGGCCTACTGGCAGGTCTACTCCAGGGAGGCGCTCGCCAACCACCCCCAGAACGGCTTCCAGACCCAGAGGGCCATAGAGTCCCCCCGGGGCCTGATCCTGGCCGGCGACGGCGAGACGGTGCTCGCCAAGAGCGAGAAGCGCCAGGGCATCTCCGGCCCCGTCTACGAGCGCGTCTACCCGGGAGGGGAGCCCTTCACCGGCGTGGTGGGCTACTGGAGCACCAGGTACGGCGCCACCGGGATCGAGATAGGCAACAACACCGACCTCTCGAGCGTCGCCGGCGACCCCGAGACCTTGGATGAGCTCATAAACCGCGCCACCGGCGGCCCCCAGCGGGGCAACGACGTGGTCCTTACCCTCGACACGGACCTCCAGCGCCAGGCCTACGAGTCCCTCGCCGCGAGCCCCACGGGGCGCGGCTCCGCGATGGCCATAGACCCGAAGACCGGCGAGATACTCGCGCTCGCCACCTACCCCTCCTTCGACAACAACGACATCGACGAGAACCTGCCCGAGCTCTCCCAGGAACCGGACGCCCCCCTGATCAACCGGGCCACCCAGAGCCTCTACCCGCCGGGCTCCACGTTCAAGGTAATAACGTCGGCCGCCGCGCTCAAGGCCGGGGTGCGGC
Organism: Rubrobacter sp.; assembly: GCA_035936475.1. Lineage (GTDB taxonomy): Bacteria > Actinomycetota > Rubrobacteria > Rubrobacterales > Rubrobacteraceae > Rubrobacter_D. The sequence continues at coordinate 2,455 of DASYWA010000087.1, forward strand.
CCACGGACGAGTTCTTCGACCCCGGCCAGCTGGAGACACCCGGCTACACGGTGACCAACTACCAAGGCAAAGACTACGGGAGGGTAACGTTCGCCGAGGCCCTCGCCTTCTCCATAAACGTGATCTTCGCCAAGATCGCCATAAACGAGGTAGGGGCCGAACTCCTCTACGACACGGCCACGGACTTCGGCTTCGGCGACCCCTACGACGACTTTCCCCTTCCCGTCGCCGCCAGCGACCTCGGGTACCCGGTCGAGCGGTGGGTCGAGGGGAACACGGCCCAGATAAGCTTCGGCCAGGACAGGGTCTCATCCAACGTCTTCGAGATGGCCCTGGTCGCCGCCACGGTCGCCAACGGCGGCGACATGATGGACCCCCGCATCGTGAAGGAGGTCCGCTCCCCCGACGGCATCATCCTCGACAGGCCGAGCCCCACGGTGCGCCACGACGTGCTCGACGCCGCCACCGCGGGCACGTTGAACCAGATGATGCAGAACGTCATCACCACGGGAGGGCTCACGGAGGCCGAGGTGCCGGGCGTGGAGGTGGCGGGCAAGACCGGGACGGCCGAGGACCCACCGCGCGAGCCCCACTCCTGGTTCATCTCCTTCGCCCCCGCCGACGACCCGGAGATAGCCGTCGCGGTCATGGTCGAGAACGGCGCCGTGATCGACGCCGATGGTGACGCGGCGACCCCGGCCATCCCCATAGCCCAGGACCTGATGGAGGCCCACCTTAGAGATGGGGACGGCTAAAGATATAATGGGAGGTCAGTGCAGCAGCTCGTAGACAACCGCTACCGCCTGCGCCAGCCGCTCGGGAGCGGCGGCATGGCCGACGTCTTCCTGGCCCACGACGACATCCTCGACAGGGACGTGGCCCTCAAGGTCATGAGCGGCCGGTACGCCAGCGACGACGAGTTCGTCGAGCGCTTCAGGCGCGAGGCCCAGAGTGCGGCCGCCCTCTCCCACCCGAACATCGTCTCGATCTTCGACCGGGGCGAGGCCGACGACGGGACCTACTACATCGCCATGGAGTACCTCCCCGGCGGCACCCTGAAGGACCGCATCCTCAAGCGGGGGGCGCTCCCCCCGCGGACGGCGGCGGCGGTAGCGTTGCAGATCGCGGAGGCCCTGTGCGCGGCGCACGAGCGCGACGTTATCCACCGCGACATCAAGCCCCACAACATCCTGATCACGAGCTCCGGCGACGTGAAGGTGACGGACTTCGGCATAGCCCGCGCGGCCTCCTCCTCGACGATGACCCGCACGGGCCACATCCTCGGCACGGCCCACTACATCTCCCCGGAACAGGCGATGGGAGAGCCGGTCGGCCCGGCGAGCGACCTCTACTCCCTTGGCGTCGTCCTCTACGAGATGCTCACCGGCGAGATGCCCTTCGACGCGGACACCCCTATAGGTATCGCGATGAAGCACGTGAATGGCCACCTCGTCCCGCCGCAGGTGCTGAGGCCCGAGATCCCCGACGGCATAAACGCCGTCGCGGTGAGGCTCCTCGCGAAGAACCCGGAGGACCGCTACGCCAGCGACGCGGAGCTTATAGAGGACCTCGAAAGGGTGGTGGCGGGCCTCGACCCTTCGGGCGCAACGAAGGAGATGGCGACGAGCCTCCTGCCGGCGGCGACGACCCGCCTCGCCCCCCCGCCCCCACCCCAAAGCGTCCGCCCGAAAGAGAAGAAGCGGCGGGCAGCCCCCTTCTTCGTGGCGCTCCTCGTGCTCGCTCTGCTGGGCCTCCTCGCGTGGGCGGGGTACGCCCTGCTCGAGAACCAGCCGCCAGAGGAGCCCAAACCCGCGATGATCTCCGTCCCAAGCCTCGTCGGCACGGACGTCGAGGAGGCGAAGGACGAGTTCGGGGACGACTTCAAGATCGAGACCACGGCCGAGGTCGACGGAGAGCGGCCCGTCGGCACGATCCTGAGCCAGGACCCGGAGGACGGGGAGGCCGAGAAGGGCTCGACCATCTCCGTCGAGGTGGTGGGCACTCAGGTGGCCGAGGTGCCGAACGTCATCGGCGAGCGCCGGAACGCCGCCAGAGACGCCCTCGGGGAAGCGGGCTTCGAGGTCTCCACGGACGAGCGGGAGAGCTCCTTCGAGAAAGAGGGCCGGGTCCTGGGCCAGGACCCGGAAGGCGGGGAGAGCGTCGAGAGCGGCTCCGACGTCACCATAACCGTCGGGACCGGGCCGGATTCCGTGGAGGTGCCCGACGTCTCCGGGGTCAACACGACGCAGGCGGGCCAGATCCTCGAAGAGACGGGCCTCGTGCTCGGGGAGGTGGCCGAGGACTACAGCGACACCGTGCCGGAGGACTCCATCATCTCCCAGGACCCCGGCGAGGGCGAGAGCTTGGAGCCCGGCGAAGAGGTGGACGTGACGGTGAGCCTCGGCGTCGAGCAGGTCGAGGTCCCCGAGGTCTACGGCGTCCCCGTGGAGGAGGCGCAGGCGATCCTGGACGAGGCCGGGATCAATTCCGAGCCGGTCGAGAGCACTTTGCCGAACGACGAGCCGGCGGGCACGGCCCTCTCGACGGAACCGGGCGTCGGCGCCCTCGTGGAGCCGGGGAGCACGCTGCCCCTCTACTACAGCGCCGGCCCGCCGGAGCCCACGGTCGTCTCACCCGAACCCGACGCGTCGGCCCCGCCGGAAGACGAAGAGAACGCCGAAGAGAACCAGAGCGGCAACGACATCCCGCAGAACGTGCGGGAGAACGAGAACGTGCCGGACGCAGGAGGACGCGGCAACGGCGGCGGTCGGGGGAACCGTGGTGCAGGCGGAGGCGGCAACAACGACGACGACAACGGCAGGGGCGGCGGGGACGACTAGAACCCCGGCCCGGGGACGCCCCGCGAAACGCCCCTGAGCCGATCCCGTCCTAGGCCTCGCCGAGGAGCTCCCGGCGGACGTAGCCCTCGAGCGAGGGGGCGGGAACCTCGGCGGGCGGGTCCACGGCGACAAAGCTGTGGCGGCCTATGGCGTTGTCCCTGAGCCAGTCCTCGCCTACCGTCTTGCCCCGGTCGAGGTCGTAGTCGGTCTCAAAGTAGGCCGTGCGGAGGCCGCCGTCGGGGAGCTCTACGACCAGGATGGGGTATTTTCCGGGCGAGTTCGCGCGGACTTTCACCGTGTCTTCGGGGGTTCTATCCATGGTTGGAGTCTATACGAGGATCGGGGGCAAGAGAAGCGGGCGGAGTCGCGCAACCCCCATGATAAAATCTGGACCTATGAAGACTCCTTATGACATTACTATTCGCGGAGGATGTTCTCGTGTCAGATCCCAAACCCAAAGACGAAGAAATTGAGGCTAGGAGTGCGGAGGGGGCCGCCGGTGAGTCCCCACTAGACAGGCGACCTCCCAAAGACCTGCCGGAGGAGCTGGTGATGGGCCGCCTCGGCCGGCTCGACACCCGGCGGGCGCTGGCGGAGCTCTGCAAGAGCGTGCCGGGGCTCGACGAGGTCCTCCTGCCCCGGGGCATCCGGGCCGACGCGCTGACGCGCAAGTCCGGCGGGGGGACCCCCCTGCTGCGCGGCGTGGCGCGCAGGGTCGGCCAGGACCCAGCGGCGTGGGGCGCCTTCAGGACGGCCGTGCAGGAGCAGATCCCGCCCGAGACCTTCGGCACCCTCGAAGGCCTCTCCCCGGAGAACCTCGAAGAGATGGCGGAAGCCCACACCACAGAGGGCCTCCTCCTGGCGGCGCTGACCGCAGAGGAGGAGCAGGACCCGGCCGTCGTCGAGGCCCTGACGGAGGCTTGGCGCCTGGAGAAGGGTGCCGCGCAGAAGAAGGCCTCTGAGGACGCCCACGTCCGGGAGCTAGAGACCGAGCTCGAGCGCCTGAAGGGCGAGAACGAGCGGCTCTCCTTCGCCTCGAGGGCCGCCAACGAGCGGGCCGCCGCGCTCGCCGAGGAGGTGGACGTCCTCACCGGCGAGCGCAGCGGGGCCTCGGAGCTCGTGCGGAGGGCCGAGGAGCAGGCCGCCTCCGCCCTGGACGCCAGGGGCCGCCTCGACGAGCGCATCGCCGAGCTCGAGAGGCGCGGCGAGCAGCTGGAGCGGGCACTCGAGAGCGAGCGGACCGCCTACTCCCGGGCCGCCGAGCGCGTGGACGAGCTGCACGAAGAGCTCGGGCGCGTGGCCGCCGAGCGCGACCGGATAAAGAACGCGCTCCAGAACGCCCGCTTTACCGACGACGGCTTCGGCGAGCTGCTGGTGCGGGCGGTAAAGAACGAGGTGGGCGCGATGCCGGCCTCGCTCGACTCCGCCGCCCGGACGGCCCACCTGCTGGAGTTCATGGGCAAGGTCCTCCAGGCCCAGTCCGACCTGCGCGCCCCGCGCGCCCAGGCCTCCAAGCCCGCCGAGGAGGAGGCCGAGGATCCGGACCCCTCCCCGGCCGCGCCGGCGGAAGCTCCGGCAGCACCACCTGAGAACGGCAGCCGGAACGGGGGCTACGCGAGGCCGAGGCCGACGCTCTCGTTCCGAGCGCTCGGCGGGGCCGGGGAGGTGGGCGGCAGCAGCCACCTGCTCGACTTCGGGGCCACAAGGGTGCTGGTGGACGCCGGCATCAAGCCGGACGGGAGGGGGCCCGCGGCCCCGAACTTCGGGGCCATCGACAGGATAGACGCCGCCGTCATAACCCACGCCCACCTGGACCACTGCGGGGCCCTGCCGCTGCTCGTCAGGGACAGGCCCGGGTTGCCGATCTACTGCACCCCGCCGTCTGCGAAGCTTATAGTGAGCGCGCTCAACGACCACGCGGCGATGGGCGGCGGGCTGCCGGGCGGGGCCCCCATCCACGAGGTCCGCAAGAGGCTCGTGCCCGTGCCGTTCGGCAAGCCGCTAAAGATCGGGGACGCCACGGTGACGCTCACCGAGAGCGGGCACATCCTGGGGGCTGCGAGCGTGCTGCTCCGGTCCGGGCCGGCGACGGTCTTCCATACCGGGGACATCTGCATGGAGGACCACTTCTCCATCCCTTCTGCGCGGCTTCCGGACGTCAAGGACATAGACCTGCTCATCATGGAGGCGACGCTCGCAGACCAGAAGCCCCAGCCCTTCTCCGACTCCATAAGGACCATGGTCGAGACCATCAACGACACGACGATGGAGCGGGGCGGAAGCGTGCTCATCCCCACGTACGCCTTGGGGCAGGCGCAGGAGATCATCCTCGGCCTCAAGCACTACGGCAAGGAGTACGGCCTCGACCGCGACGTCTTCATCTACGTGGACGGCTCGGTGGTGACTACATCCGAGAGGCTCTACGCCGAGCAGCTCGGCTACATGAAGCCGTACCTGCAGCACAGCGACCCGCGCGAGATCTTCTTCTCGGACAACATCCGGGCGGTCTCCAACGACGATCGGGCCCGCGAGCGCATCCTCACGAACCCCTGCGCCGTCATAGCCTCGCCGGTGACCATGCAGGGCGGGGCGAGCGCCTTCTACCGCCGCAGGCTGGAGGGGGACCCGAAGAACGCCGTCATCCTGCCATCGAACGCCTCCTCCTCCTACGGGGCGCACAAGGTCGAGGGCGAGGAGGAGCAGTGGCGGGTCGAGCGGGTGAGCTTCGCGGCACACTGCACGCAGGACGAGCTGCTGGGCATAACCAAGAAGCTCAGCCCGCGCCAGATCATCCTGATCCACGGCTCCCGCCGCCGCATAAGCGACCTGGCCTTCCGCCTGGCCCCGGACCACAAGATCCACACCCCGACCGTCGGCGAGACCGTCCGCACGGTCCTGTAGGGGCGGGTTTGAAACCCGTCCCTACACTGCCCGAGGTCGTCCGCCTCCGGGATGCCAGGGGCGAGCGTCCGGAGAACGCGGCCGGCATAGGGCTCTTCTGGTACGAGCCCGAGGTGTGGGCGCTACCCATCTCCCCCGCCGCCAGGGTGCTGTACGCGGGCCTCTGCTCGTTTCTGGCGCAGGGTGAGATCAACCGCAAGGACCTCCGCGGGACGCTGAAGGACCACCCCGACGAGGCCATCGCGGCGGCCATCGACGAGCTCGTGGGAGGCGGGTTGCTGGTCCCGGTCCCGGGCGGTAGCCAGCCCGCCTACGAGGTCCGTTCCGCGAGGGGGTTCGGGGGGCGTTAGCCGGGGAGGCGCAGCTCCGTCGGGGCTTGCTCCCCGCCGAGGTACCGGGTGAGGTCGTACCCGCGGGGGTCCGACCACCGCCGGCCCACGCCCCCGGTCGTCGCGGCGAGGTCTATGAGCCTCCCCAGGATCCTCAGGCAGAACCCGTCGAGGACGTCGTCGGGGTCGTCCACCCCGCCCCGGGCCCTGGCGACGAAGACGCCCTTCGTCTTCCAGACCCCGTCGCGGTAGATGGCGAAGGTCTGGCATGGGTCCTCGCCGACCGCCCGCGACCAGCCGAGCACCCGCCCGGAGTACCCGGAAGGGTCGAGGCTGTACCGGCTCAACTCCTCGTGCATGAGGTCCTCGTCGACCTCAGCCGCGGCGCCCCCGGCCACCCCGAACCCGGCCCGCGCCTCAGCACCTGGCGCGAGGACGACGCCGAGCACGAACAGCCCGCCCGTGTGCGAGACCTCGATCTCGAACCCGGCCTCCCGGCCGAGTACCGCCGCGTGCTCCAGCCCGCCGAAGAGCCGCCCGGAGAACCGCCGCGTGACGTCCTCGACCTCGCGGGCGAGCCCCAGCGAGCGGTCGGCCTCACCGCGGTAGCGCCGCAGGCGCGTCAGCGCGCTGTCCCTGAAGCCCAAAGGGGGCCTCTAGTCCTTGGCCCAGGACCGGAGGGCCAGGTCGGTGAGGCCTGGCAGGAGCGTCACCCCGGCGACGAAGAGGCGGTCCGAGAGCGTCACGTACACGTCGCGCGGTCCGCTCTCCGCGGCGTCGGCTATCTTCTTCGCCACCCTCTCGGGCGGGACACCCTTCGGCCGCCAGCCCCGCTTCTCGTCCTTCGTCCGGCGGGAGTTGTCCCTGAAAGACGTCCGGGTCGTGCCCGGGTAGACGCTCGTCACGGAGACGCCCCTCCCGGCCACCTCGACCCGCAAAGAATCCGAGAGGGCGTTCAGGGCGAACTTCGTCGAGCAGTACCCGCCGACCTTCGGGATGGCGCGCTTGCCGACGACGGAGGAGACGTTGATGATGCGTCCCCCCCTCCCCATCCTCGGGAGCGCCGCCTGCACGCAGTTCAGAGGACCTATGGTGTTCACCTCGAAGACGTAGCGCAGGTCCTCGGCCCGCAACTCCGCGACGCGCCCGGAGAGCCCGAGCCCCGCGTTGTTCACGAGCACGTCGATGCGGCCGAACTCCGCCGCGACCCGCGCGACCATCGCCTCGACCGACTCCCGGTCGGCGACGTCCGTCTCCACGACCCGCACGCCGTGGGCCGCGGCCCTGGCGGCCAGGTCCTCCAGCTTCCCTACCGACCGGGCAGCCGCCACCACCGAGGCGCCGCGCGAGGCAAGCTCCAGGACGGTCGCCTCGCCGATGCCGCTGGAGGCGCCGGTAACGACGGCGACCTTGCCTGTAAGGGTGCGCTCCATAGGGCGCTATCTTAGCCCGAAAAGCGGGCGAGGGTTCGTAGGGGCGTGCCTACCAGAACGGGCGCCAGGGCGGGAAGATCGGGGGTTCGGAATTCCTGACGGAGATGTCGTAGATCTCGCGGAAGACGGCCAGGACCTCCTCCTTGCGACGCTCCTCGCGCGCGGTAAGCCTCTGCGACTCCTTCAGATCCTCCAACCAGCGCAGGCTCCGTACCTTGCTGACCACTGCCCTCCGCCTTCCGTCTCCAACGCGCTCTCGGTCCTCCAGACCGGGGGACGTATAGTACCACCTCTTAGCCCTCTTCTAACGGGCAACTTCGGACGACCCGGCGCGGGTATACTGGCGGCCATGCGCGCGGCAAAAATACTCCTCGGGGTGACGGGCGGCATCGCCGCCTACAAGGCGCCCGGCGTGATCCGGCGCCTGAGGGAGAACGGCCACCATGTGAAGGTCGTCGCCACGGAAGCCGCCTTCCGCTTCGTGCCGGAGGAGACGCTGGCGGTGGCGGCCGGGGGGCCCATCCACACGGACAGAACCTGGTGGGAGCGCTCGGGCCGGGTCGAGCACGTCTCCCTCGCCCGGTGGGCCGACCTCGTCCTAGTCGCCCCGGCCACGGCCGACGCGATGGCGCGCGCGTCCATCGGTCTCGGCGACGACCTTCTCTCCGCCACCGTCCTCGCCGGCGCCAAGGACGTGCTCTGGGCCCCCGCGATGAACCCCGAGATGTGGTCCAACCCGGTCACGGTCCGCAACGTCGAGACCCTCAAGGGCTGGGGGCACCGCTTCGTCGGCCCGGTCGAGGGGTTGATGGCCTCCACCGAGGAGCTTCCGGGGGTCGGCCGCCTCGCCGAGGAGGCGGAGATCGTCGCCGCCGCCGAGTCCTTCCTCGGCCCGCGAACGATGGACGGAGACCGCTGATACGACCGGCGACGGTCCCCGACGCGCGGGAGATCTCCGTCGTGCACGCGGACACCTGGCGGACGGCCTACAAGGGCATCGTCCCGGACGGCTACCTCGAAGGCCTCTCCTACGACGAGTCCGAACGCCTCTGGCAGGATGTCATCGCGGCGGGCGACGGTTGCGTCTTCGTCGCCGAGGACGGGGGCGAGGTCTTCGGCTTCGCCTCCGGCAGCCCCAGGGAGCGTTTCTCGCGAGAGCTCAGGGAGTACGGGGGCGAGTTGAAGACCGTCTACGTTCTCCCATCCCACAAGGGCGCCGGCGTGGGCCGTCAGCTCGTGGGTGCCGTGGCCCGGCATTTAGTGGACCAAGGCGTGAACTCCATGCTCCTCTGGGTGTTCGCGGAGAACCGGGCGGCCCGCGGCTTCTACGAGTCGCTCGGGGGCGTGCCCGTCGCGGAGGACGGCTTCGAGCTCGGCGGCGCGTGGTTGTCCGAGGTGGCGTACGGCTGGAGGGACCTGGACGTGCTGCTAGCGCGTGTGGCCGGAGGCTAGGAGCCGCCGCTCCCGTCTGCCAGGTGATCCTTCAGCGCCTGCTCACCCCGCGGCAAGGCCATTCTGCTCCACGGCGGACCATCCGGGGACCGGCGGATCTACCGGCGTTGACCCGCCAGGGCGACGGAACGGAAGGAGGGCGCGGATCAGCAGGGGCGGCCCGGGCCAGGCGCGAATCTCGGCCCTTCCCTTACAGGGCGGCGTCCTTGCGGCGGATTACCTCCCGGAAACGGCGTTTGCGCTCGAAGGCCGTCACCTGGCTTATCTCCCGGAAAAGCGAGAACGGCTTGCGTAGGGCCCTTACGGGGTAGGTCACGATCCACGAAGGACTCTTGAAAACGTCGCCGAGGAACCTTCTCGGGAGGCGGGCGGTGCGTCCGGCCACATCCCACGCGTACTCGGCGTAGACGTGCTCGGAGAAGCGCAGGGTGGCACCGCAGTTCTTGCAGCGGCTGGCCCGGAGGTGATCCGAGAGGTACAGAAGCTCGTGCTCGCCTTCCACACCGCAACTCGAACAGACCAGGATGGCGTCCGTTTCGACCTTCAAGTCTCCCCTTTCACAGAGGTGGCACTCGATCCAGGAACGCGGCCCTCACCCTCCCCAAGGATCAGACTTCGTTCGTTACCCGACGGTCTGGTGGAAGTATACCCGGTAACCGCGCTAGGGGTCGCCGGACGTATGCTTCCCTCCCTTGCGCTTCACGCCCCCGAGCTTGGCCTCGAACTCCTCCTCGTTCAGAACCCCGGCGTCCCGTAGTTCCTTCAGGTTCTGGATCAGACCCTCTTCGTCTACGCTCGCGGGAGGGGATGCTTGCGCGGGGGCACCTTTGGCCCTGGCCGCGCGACCCTCGATCAGGGCTCCGGCGCGCTCGGCGGCGTCCTTGTTCACGCCCCTGATGAGGATTGGCCGCCCTCCCTTCTCGGAGATCACGAGGTTGGCGAGCCAACCTTCGCCGGAGACCGTTACCCCATCCACCCGATCGTAGCCTTTCGACTCGATCTTCTCCCGCAAGAGCTCGAAGCCCCGCACCTCGATGCGGTCCTCGAAGATCAGGAGCCGGGTCGGGTACATCCCGAACACCCACGACTCCTCGATCTCCATGAGAGGTACGCCCACCACCCCGGTCCCCTATGCCTCGGGGACCTGTATGCCCAGCGTGCGGGTCCCGGCCACCCTCATCACAGCAACAGCTCCCAGTCGAGGAGAACCTCCTGCAGGGACTCGAGGAACCGGGCCCCGTCGGCGCCGTCGGCGACGCGGTGGTCAACCGAGAGCGTCGCGGAGATGACACGCCGCGGCTCCCACGCGCCGTCCTTCCACTCCGGCACGGTCCTGACCCGGCCGAGAGCGAGTATGCCGGCCTGCGGCGCGTTGATGATGGCGTCGAAGCTGTCCACCCCCATCATGCCCAGGTTGGAGATGGTGAAGGTGCCGCCGGAGAGGTCGTCGGGCCCGAGCCCGCCCTCCCGAGCCCGCCGCACCAGGTCCTTTAGAGCCGGGACGAGCCCGCGCAGCGGGAGCGCATCGGCGCCCCTGAGGACCGGCACCACGAGCCCCTCGTCTGTGGCCGCCGCTATCCCGAGGTTGACCGAGGCGTTCGTCTCCATCTCGCCGCCCTCCACGTAGCGGGCGTTGAGCCTGGGGTGGTCCTTGAGCGTCCTCGAGACGGCGAGCGCGAGCAGCTCCGTGACCGAGGGCGCGGGGTCCATCTTCGCCTTCAGGCGCTCGCGAAGCTCCAGCAAGCGGTCCACCGCAAGGTCCCTGGTGAGGTAGAAGTGCGGCACCTCGGCGAAGCTCTTCGCTGTCCGCTCGGCCCCCACGCGCCTGACGCGCGAGAGCGACTCCCTCCCCGATGCCGCGCCCACCGAGGGCTCGGGAGGGACGGGTGCAGCGGCCGTCTCAGGCGCACCGTTTGTCTCTGCTTCCGGTGGCCGACGCCGGACGTCGGACTCGAGCACGTCCGAGAGGTAGACGCGCCCGCCCGGGCCCGAGCCGGCGATGGCCTCTATCTCGATCCCCCGGTCGGCCGCGGCCCGCCGGGCCGCCGGTGAGGCGCGCACGGTGCGACCGCCGTTGCGGTGCGCCGGGGCTTCCTGGCTCGTCTCCATAGGCGGCGGGGCCGCCGCCTGGGTTGGGGTGCCGTCCTCGCCGGTCCCGGTCTGTTTCTCGGTGACGGGGTCGGTCCATTCCTCGCCGGGGGCGGCGATGTAGGCGAGGGTCGCGCCGACGGGGACGGTCTGTCCTTCCTCGCCGCGCAGGCCGCGGATGACGCCGTCGGCGTTCGCCTCGACCTCGTAGGAGACCTTGTCCGTGTCTATCTCGATGACGGGGTCGCCCTTCTCGACCTCGGCCCCCTCCTCGACCAGCCACCGCAGGATGTTTGCCTCCTCCATGTCCATCCCGAGCTTAGGGACCTTCAGCTCGGCGGCCATCAGGCGTACACCCCCGCGCGGGCGTCGAGGAGGGCGCGCGTGGCCTCGACCACCCTCTCGGGCGTCGGCCTGACGTGGGCTTCCAGGTCGCGGTTGTACGGTATCGGGACGTCGGCGCCGGCGACCCGGGCGGGCGCGCGGTCCAGGGCGTAGAAGCTCGGTCCCTCGACGACGCGCGAGACCACCTCGGCCCCCCAGCCGGCGGTCTTCACGTCCTCCTCGACGACAACCAGCTTTCCCGTCTTCTCGACGGAGCGGCGGACGGCCCCGTCGTCCATCGGGGAGAGGGTGCGCAGGTCCACGACCTCGGCCTCCACACCCCCGTCCGCGAGCGCCTCGGCGGCCTCCAGGGCGTAGTGGTGCATGAGCCCGGCCGTGACGATGGTGACGTCCTCGCCCTCCCGGCTGACGCGCGCCTCGCCGATGGGGACGCGGTAGGGCTCCTCGGGGACCTCGCCCTTCTTGTTGTAGAGCAGCTTGTGCTCGTAGAACAGGACTGTGTTGTCGTCGTCTATCGCGGAGAGGAGCATGCCCTTCGCGTCGTAGGGGGTCGAGGGCATGACGACCTTCAGGCCGGGGACGTGGACGAACCAGGCCTCCAGGGACTGGGAGTGCTGGGCCGCAGCACCCGTTCCGGCACCTCCGGGGGTGCGGACGACCATCGGGACCCGGCCCTCGCCGCCGAACATGTACCGGATCTTGGCCGCCTGGTTGACGAGCTGGTCCATGCAGTGGGTTATAAAGTCCGAGAACTGCAGCTCGGCTATCGGGCGCATCCCCATGAGCGCCGCCCCCGTGCACAGCCCGACGTAGCCGGCCTCGGAGATGGGGGTGTCGACCACGCGCTCCTCGCCGAACTCCTCGACCATGCCCCGGCTCACGCCGAACGCGCCGCCGTAGACGCCGACGTCCTCGCCCATGAGGAAGACCTCGGGGTTCTCGCGCATGGCGCCAACCATCGCCTCCCTGAGGGCCTCGCGGTACGTCGTCTCTCCCCTAGGCATACACGTCCTCCAGCGCCGATTCGGGTTCGGGGTCAGGGTCTCGCGAGGCCTTGTCGAAGGCCTCCTCTATGCGTTCCTTTACCTGTTCTTCCAGAACCCGCCACTCGCCCTCCTCGAGGGCTCCCTCTTTCTCCAGGACGGCGGCGAAACGCTCTATCGGGTCGCGTTTGCGCCACGTCGAGATCTCCTCGCGGGTGCGGTAGAGGTTCGCGTCGCTCTTGGAGTGGCCGAGGTAGCGGTAGGTGATCGCCTCGAGGAGCGTCGGCCCCTCCCCCGCGCGCGCCCGTTCGAGGGCGGTGGCTGTGGCCTCGTGGACCTCATCGAGGTCGGAGCCGGAGACCGTGACGCCCGGCATCCCGTAGGCGGCGGCGCGATCCGAGATGTTCTCGATGGCCGTGGCCTTTTTTACGCTCATGGACATCCCGTACTGGTTGTTCTCGCAGAGGAAGACCACGGGAAGCTTCCATATGGCCGCCATGTTCAGCGACTCGTGGAAGATGCCCTCGTTAGCCGCGCCCTCGCCGAAAAAGCAGATCGCCGCGTGGTCCTGGCCGCGCCTCTTGAAGGCCCACGCCGCGCCGCAGACTATGCCCATGCTCCCGCCGACGATGCCGTTGGCGCCGAGCATCCCGGCCCCGACGTCGGCTATGTGCATGGAGCCGCCCTTGCCGTGGCAGTAGCCGGTTGCCTGGCCCAGGAGCTCGGCGGCCATGCGGTCCACGTCCAGGCCGAAGGCGATGGCGTGGCCGTGGCCGCGGTGGGTCGATGTGATCACATCACCTTCCTTTAGCGCCGAAATGGCCCCCACCGCCACAGATTCCTGCCCCACGTAGAAGTGGGCCGTCCCGTGGACCCTGCCCTCGGCGTAGAGATCGTTCACCTTCTCGTCGAAGTAGCGGCTGAGCAGCATCCGGCGCAACAACTCCACGCGGTCAGCGGTCTTCTGCAAATCCGGCACCTTTCCTAATGAACTTCCAACAACGCCAGGGCGAGCTCCCTGTCGCAGACCAGGGTGCTTACGTAGCCGCCCCTAAGCACGGCGGCGAGGCTCGGCGCCTTTTCGGCGCCGGTGGCGATGCCCACCACCTTGGGGATGGCCTTGAGCTGCCCGAGGGTGAGGCCCACGATCCGCTCGGAGAACTCGGGGAGGCAGGGCGCTCCCGTCGCGTCCAAAAAGTGGCAGCAGATCTCACCCACCACCCCCCGCTCTTCGAGGTCGAGAAACTCCTCGAGCCCGAAGTACCCGGCCTGGACGATCGTGGAGGCCGGGAGCAGCCCCCCGGCGCCGACGACGGCCACGTCGCAGGCGGCCCCCTCGGCGAGGACCTCTTTTATGCCGGGCATCTCCATAAGCTCGGCCCGGCTCTGCGCGGAGCGGGCGATGGCGGGTGCGGCCAGGTGCGGGCACTCGACGCGGAGCTTCTCGCCCAGGGTAGTGCCGATCTGGTTGGAGTGCAACGAGCCCTTGACCCGCCCCATGCCGCCCAGGAGCGGCACGATCTTCTTGCACATAAAGGCCCGCTGCGGCAGCGTGTCGGCGAGGGCCCGCATGGACCGTCCCCAGGCGACCCCGAGCACCGTCGCGCGGGTGCAGACCCTGGCGAGGACGGCCCCGCCGGCCATCCCGGCGGCCAGGTCGGTGGTCTCGCGGTCTTCGGCCGAGGCGACCACGAGCGCCTCGGAGAGCCCGTAGCGGTCCTCTAGCGAGATCTCCAACGGCACGAAGTCCCCCGTGGGCTCGGCTATCTCGACCTTGACGAGCCCCCGGGTCTTGCCCTCTGCGATGAGCCTGGAGACCTTTGGCCGGGAGAACCCCATCCGTTTGGCCACCTCGGCCTGGGTGAGGTCGTGCTCGTAGTAGAGCCGGACTACCTTCATGATGAGGTGGTCCTCGTCCGAGAGGGTGCGGTGGTCTACGGGGTAGCGGGTCAGCATGACGGCCCGGTCAGCCCACCAGGGCCGCGTCTTGGAGCCGCCGCAGGTTGGCCACGAACGAGTCCTCCGCCAGCTCGACCCCTGCCCGCGACACCACGTCGCCTTTGGTCACGGGCCGCGTGGTCCGCGCCCCGGCGGCCAGCCCCAGGGGCAGCATCCCCGCGGCCTCCGAGACCGGGTAGACGGTCCCGTAGTAGTCCGGGCCGCCGATGCCGCCGAGCTTCTCGCCGGCGTCGAGGTCCCGCTTGGCGACGGTCACGACTTCGGCCATGGGCCTGATGTCGGAGACGATGCCGGGCTCGTCGTGGATGGCGGCCCGCGCCACGGAGAGCGGGGTCTCGAGGCTGGTGAGATGGTAGGGCCGGTAGAAGACGTGGTTGGGGCCGGCCCCCATCCCCAGGTACTCGAGGGTCTCGCGAACCGGCCCGCCCTCGGAGCGCACCACGACGAAGACGCCGGGCGCGACGCCGCGGACGTAGTCCACGGTGGAGTACTTGGAGAGGATGCCGCCCTCGTCTCTCAGGCTGAATACTCGTCCAAGTTCCCTCGGGTCCGTCTCGGCCGGGCCGTGCATCCCGGGGACGTCCGGTACGAAGCCGATGGCGTTGGCCACCGTCGCCATCTCGACCATCGTCTTCGTACCGTCCACGAAGGCGGCGAGCATCTTCGGGTTCATGTGCTTGCGGGCCGCCTCGTCGGCGACGGACTCGGGGGTGGCGGTCGGGTCGAGCGGGTTGTTCTTGCCCTTTCCGACGGCCACGACCTCGAAGCCCATCGAGCGGGCGAAGTCGTAGAGCTCCATGATCGCGGCCGGCTCGTCCCCGGCAGATCCCGTGTAGACCACGCCCGCGCTCCTCGCCATCCGGGCGAGCAAGGCACCTACCGTGGCGTCGGTCTCGGCGTTGAGCATGACGACGTGCTTGCCCTCCTGGATGGCCTCGTAGGCAACCCTGGCCCCGACCTCCGTGACGCCGGTCGCCTCCACGACAACATCCACGGCCCCCGAGCGGGCGAGCTCCCTGGCGTCGTCCGTGACGGCGGGTCGTCCGACGTGGCCGTTCAGGCCCTCCACGGGGTCGAGGCCGGCCTCGCGAAACGCTTCGAGGCCCCGTTCGGGGTCGACGTCGGCCACGGCCACCGTCTCCATGCCAGGGATGCCGGCGACTTGGGCGATAAAGCCCCGGCCCATCTGCCCGGCGCCCACGAGCCCGATCCGGATGGGCGTGCCGGCCCGCTCTAGATCTTCCAGCTTGCTTCTGAGACTCAAGCGAATTCCTTTCCTGACCTCATCTGACCGGCGCCTCGACGCCGGCCTTTATCTCCAGCCGGACGCCGGGTTGAAGTGCTCCGGCCAGGTCTTCCGTACCGCCCTCTTCCAGGCAGATCTGTCCCGGCATCTCGGGCTCTTGGGCGCCGTTGAACACGAAGACCGCGTGGCCGATCTCCCGCACGTTCTGCCAGGCCTTGGTGCCGACGGCCGTTATCCGGAAGCGGCTCTCGCCGATAGACAGCACGTCCCCGGGCTCCGGCGGCTCCGGGCGCATGTGGTCCACCTCGTGCAGCACGGCCATCTCCGCGAGCTCCGCCGGGGAGCCCGTCTGGAACAGGATCAGGTACCCCTCCTCGAGAAACTCGGCCACCTCCGGGCCGATCTCCCGCACCTCCGTCGCGTATATGGGTTCCAAGTCTCCTCCTCTACGAGTAGAGCCCGATGCTGAACAAGAAGCCGATGATCACGGCGAGCGGGCCGGTGATCTGCCGGCTGAAGAGCACGGCGGGGACCCCGATCTCGATGGTCTTCGGTTGGGCCTCGCCGAGGGCCAGCCCGACCGGCACGAAGTCGCATCCGACCTGCACGTTGTACGCGAAGAGCGCCGGCAGGGCGAAGGACGGGTCTATGGCGCCGCGCCCGATCTGGTCGCCGATAAGGACCCCGATGACCTGCGCGATCACGGCCCCGGGACCGAGCACCGGCGACAGGAACGGCAGCCCGACGATTACCGAGAGGACCAGAAGACCTACCAGGCTACCCGCCAGCGGCGAGAGCGTGTTGGCGATCAGGTTCCCGAGCCCCGAAGCGTTGATGAGCCCGATCAAGAGCGTTACGAACGCTATGAACGGCAGGACGTTCCTTATGACGGTGTCGATGGCCTGCCGCCCGCTCTGGAACAGGATGCCCACGACCCCGCCGATCGCCCTCCCGAACCGGGCGATGAAACCGGTAAACCCGCCGCCCATCTGGGCCTGGTCCTGCTCGGTTGCGGCCCCCACCGCCGCGGCGGTCGTGGGCCCGTCGCCCGATGCGGCGGAATCGAACGGGCTGATGGGACCGCGCTGAACGCCCCCGCCGGTGGCAGCGGCCTCCGAGCCGTCGGCCGGGCTCAGGTTGTCCGGGCGCACGCCGGAGACGTAGATGTCTTCCGTGATGAACTTCGCCAGCGGCCCGGCCGCCCCCACGGGGGTGAGGTTGATCGTCGGTACCCGCTTGCGCGGGTAGACGCCGCAGCGGGCCGTCCCGCCGCAGTCTATGACCACCGCGGCGACCTCGCTCTCGGGCGGCGGCGCGCGGAACCCGTCCACGGCCTCGGCGCCCGTCATCTCCGCAAGCTTGTGGGCCAGCTCGGGGATGCCGCCGCCGGTGACCGCCATGATCTTGTTCTTCTCCGCCGTCGGCTCGATGACGAGCGGCCCGCCCCAACCCTGGGGGCCGCGCTCTATCCTGACGGCCCTGAACTCTCTGCTCTGCATGACCGCCCCCCTAGAGCTCGACGCCCTGGCGCCGGGCCAGGAACTGGGTTATGAACTGCGTGAGGAGCCCGCGGATAAAGATCACGACCAGCCCCGCGAGCAGGTACCTGACCGCCAGGTCTCCCAGCGGCAAGCCCAACCGCCGTATCCCCTCGGCCACGCCCAGCCACACGAAGAGCTCGCCCGGGTTGACGTGCGGGAAGAGCCCGAGCGGCGGGTGCACGTACGAGACCGCCGAGTCGTAGAACGCCGGCTTGTACCTCTCCTCCAGGAACGTCCCGAAGGTGTAGGCCATCGGGTTGGTCAGGAAGAACACCGCCATGAGCGGCAGCAGCGTGTACCGCGTAAAGATGTTGCCCGCGGCGAACCTCGCCGCCCGCTGCACCCGGTCCTGCCCGATCAGGTTGGTCAGCGTATAGAACGCGGTAAGCAGGATGATCAGGAGCGGGATGATCCCCGTGACGAACCCGACGAACGTGTCGGCCCCCTCCTGGAACAGCCCGATAAACCCCTCTGCCAACCTGCCCAGGGCCCCGAAGACCCCACCGGCGTCGGCCGTCTGCCCCTCCTCTTGAAGCAGCGCGATGAACGTGTTCTGCATAGATCCTCCCGCCTTCAACTACCCTCTTCCTTCACCCCGATGCCCCCGGCTAACCTACGACGGCGACCCCGGCCCTCTCCGACCGGATGCGGTCTATCTGCTCCACGGCCCTCCGCGCCGCGAGCATGGTCTCCTTTTCGTACGGCCCCTCGCGCCCCTCTTCCCGCAGCTCGTCCAGCGTCATCCCCACGAGCTCAGGGGCCTCCTCGAACCTGGCGAACACGGTCATGCCGCGCATCCTCAAGGCCCTCTTCACCACGCCGTCCTCGTCGGTGACCATGATCAGGATGACGCCCTTCCCCAGACGGGCCTTGGCGTTCCCCGCCCCGACCCAACCCTTTCCTCCCTCGCGCGTGATCCCACCGAGCACGCCCCGGTAGTGCGACATCTGCACGTGCGTGCCGGCTATCTGCAACGCCCACAAGGCCCCAACCACCAACAGCACCCAAACCCAAGCGTCCAATCGATCCACCTTCCCACCGTGGTCCTCCTCCAGACCATTCTGCGACACTCTACATATGACTTTTGTTCGAGTCAAGAACAAAAGTCCAAACATTCGCGAACGGGGCCCTAGAAGGACCCCAGGTAGCTCCAGATGGGCGCGTTTGGGGGGGAGCGTGGGGGCAGGATCGGGAACCGGGCGCGGGGGTCTCGCGCAAGAGTCGGAGACAGTGATGGCCGCGAGGTCAGGTTACCCCACGTCCAGAGACCCTGTTCTACAACCGAAACTGGTTGGGGTCGTCCTCCTGGTAGAAGTGGGGTTCGGGATCCTGGGCGTGAGCGTTGGAGAAGGTTGGGTCCTGGTCGGCGCCCGGACCGTTTCTGTTAGGTAAGCCCGCCGTCCGCCATGTCTCTCATATAGTCTTTCAGCGCCTGCTCCGTGCTCGGGAAGGCCATCTCGGTCCACGGCAGCCCGTCCCGGGGGAAGCCCTTGACGTCCATCGTCTCGTCGAGGGGGACGGGCTCGCCGCCTACCACCTCGGCGTGGAAGACGGCGATGGCCGGGATCTGCCCCTCGTAGGAGTAGAGCCCGATGATCCCTTTCGCCCGGATCTCCACCCCGCACTCCTCCAGCACCTCACGCTCGGCGGCGGCCTCCGCTCTCTCCCCCCTCTCCACGAACCCGCCCGGAAACGTCCACTTCCCGTACCCCGGCTCGATGTCCCGCTGGACCAGGACTATCTCCTCATCCAGCTCGAAGATCGCGCCGGCCACGAGCTTCGGCCCCAGGTAGAAGACGAACCCGCAGTTCTCGCACACGAGCCGCTCAGGGTCGCCGGATTTGAGAGCGCGGGTGACGAGGGGTCCGCCGCACCGGGGACAGAAATCGTACTCGAGAGGCTGGGGCTCTTTTTCCAAGGCGCTCCTAGGTTACTAGAGCCGTCCTTGGCATGCTAAAATCTCTTCCCACGCGGACGTAGCTCAGTTGGTAGAGCGCCAGCTTCCCAAGCTGGAGGTCGCGGGTTCGAAGCCCGTCGTCCGCTCTTCTAGCGGTCAGCTTTCAGCGCTCAGCCGTCAGCTTCCCTTCTTGCAACGACGCTTGGTAGCGACCACCTATCCGATCCCGAACCGGGGATCACAAACCCGGAAGGGCCACGCCGCTTCAGTTTTGAGGCGGCGTGGCC
>DASYWA010000088.1:0-15405 GCA_035936475.1 Rubrobacter sp.
GAGGGGGTGGAGATGGTGATGCCCGGGGACAACACGGTGATGGAGGTGGAGCTGATAAGCCCCATCGCCATGGACGAGGGATTGAACTTCGCCATCCGCGAGGGCGGCAGGACCGTCGGCGCCGGCGTCGTCACCGAGATCCTGGACTGAGCGTAGCGTTTATCTAGCGGGGGCGGCGCGCATGCCGCCCCTGTGATTTGGAGGACTATTGTGCGACAATTGGTAACGTTGGCTTGCGACGAGTGCAAGCGCCGGAACTACGCTAGCCGCAAGAACCGGCGCAACACCCCGGATCGCATCCAGCTGAACAAGTTCTGTCCGTGGTGCCGGCAGCACACGGCGCACCGGGAGACCCGGTAGGACCGTTCGACAAAGGGCAGTAGCTCAGTTGGAAGAGCAGCGGTCTCCAAAACCGCAGGTCGTGGGTTCGAGTCCCTCCTGCCCTGCTCCGAGAGGCGAAGCCATGCGAGGACTTAGAAGTGGGTAAGAAGCGGGGCGCCGCGGCGCCGTCAGCCAAGGGCGGCGCGAAGGCGCCGCAACAGCAGAAGAAGGCCGGGTTCCTGTCCGGGCCGCGCCGGTTCGCGCGCGACGTGCGGGGCGAGCTCAAGCGGGTGAGTTGGCCGGGGCGCGACCAGTTGCGCCAGAGCACGGCCGTCGTGCTCATCATCGTGCTCACGCTTGCCGCCTACGTTGCCGTCTGGGACTTCCTCTTCGGCAGGCTCGCGCGTCTGATCTTTACGTAGTCTAGGAGTCTATTCCTTTGAAGAAGTGGTACGTCGTCAACACATACTCGGGCCACGAGAACAAGGTCCGCACGACGCTCGAGCGTCGCATCGAGTCGATGGGCCTGGGTAGGCACTTCGGCGAGATCAGCATCCCGACCGAGAACGTCATCGAGATCAAGGACGGCAAGAAGGTCCCCACGGTCCAGCGCCAGTTCCCCGGCTACGTGCTGGTGAACATGGACATGAACGACACCTCCTGGAGCCTCGTCCGCCAGACGCCGGGCGTCACCCAGATCGTCGGGGCCGGGGACACGCCGCTGGCGCTCTCGCGCGCCGAGGTCGAGAGGCTCCTGCACCCGAACGAGGCCGCCGCCGAGCAGCGCGAGAAGGTAAAGACGACCGTCGACTACTCCATCGGGGAGACGGTGAAGGTCATCGGCGGGCCGCTCTCGGACTTTACGGGTTCGATCTCGGACATAAACGTGGACCAGTCGAGGCTGAAGGTCCTCGTCTCCATCTTCGGGCGGGAGACGCCGGTGGAGCTCTCTTTCAGCCAGGTAGCCAAGCTCTAAAACAGACGAGAGGATTCTCATGGGCAGAGGACGCGGGCGCCGCGTAGCGCGCAAACTGAAACTGCAGATCACGGGCGGGCAGGCCAACCCGGCCCCGCCGGTCGGGCCGGCCTTGGGCCAGGCGCAGGTGAACATCGGGGAGTTCGTGCGGCAGTTCAACGACGCCACGCGCGACCGGATGGGCCAGGTGGTGCCGGTCGAGATCACGGTCTTCGAGGACCGCTCGTTCACGTTCGTCACCAAGACCTCTCCTGCTGCGTACCTGCTCCGGCAGGCCGCCGGCGTGGACAAGGGCAGCGGCGAGCCGAACCGCTCGAAGGTCGGCACGGTCAGCCGCGCGCAGGTCGAGGAGATTGCCAGGACCAAGATGCCTGACCTCAACGCCGCCGACGTCGAAGGGGCGTCGAAGATCGTCGAGGGCACGGCCCGGAGCATGGGAATTACGGTCAATGGGTAGACGGCTGCTGGAACAGAGGACGAAGATAGACGCGGAGCGCCGCTACTCGCCGCGCGAGGCCCTGGAGCTTTTGAAGAGCCTCGAGGGCGCCAAGTTCGACGAGAGCGTCGAGGCCCACGTCCACCTGAACGTGGACCCGAGGCGGGCCGACCAGATGGTCCGCGGCACCCTTATGCTCCCGAACGGCACCGGCAAGACCCGCCGCGTAGCGGTCTTCGCCGAGGGGGAGAAGGCCCGCGAGGCCGAGGAGGCCGGCGCCGACGTGGTCGGCTCCGACGATCTAGCCTCCCGCATCAAGGACCAGGGCTTCATGGACTTCGACGTGGCGGTCGCGACGCCGGACCAGATGCGCTCCGTCGGGCAGTTGGGTCCGGTGCTCGGGCCGCGGGGGCTCATGCCGAACCCGAAGAGCGGGACCGTTACGATGGACGTGGGGCGTGCGGTCGAGGAGATCAAGCGCGGCAAGATCGAGTACCGCGTGGACCGCTACGGGATCATCCACGGCATCATCGGCAAGAAGTCCTTCGATCTCGACAGCCTGGTCACCAACTACTTCGCCCTGCGCGAGGAGTTGCAGCGGGCCCGCCCCGCGCCGGTCAAGGGCCGGTACTTCAAGACCGTTACCCTCACCACGACGATGGGGCCTTCGATCAAGGTTGACCCCACCATAGAGAGGGAGTAAGATCTCGCGCGGACGATAGGTCCAAAGCAGACCACAGACAGCCGGGGTTCTTCGGGACTTAATCTTCCGGCCGAGGTCGCGGAAAAGCTCTTGAGTGTTCCTTTGCGAACCCCGGGTGCCTCTGCGGCCCCGGGGTTTTCTATTGCAGAGGAGTCGAGGTGAAGAGGGAAGAGAAAGCGCAGGTGATCGAGCGTCTCGCGGGCAAGCTGCGGGAAGGCTCGGCGATCCTGGTCGACTACCAGGGCATGGACGTCGCCCGCACGACGGACCTCAGGCGTCGCAGCCGCGAGTCTGACGTCGAGTTCGTGGTCGCCAAGAACACCCTCGCCAAGCGGGCGGCCGACGAGGCCGGCGTCGAGGGCCTGCGGGAATTCCTGCAGGGCCCGACGGCGCTGGCGTTCTCGGAAGACCCGGTGGCGAGCGCGAAGCTCATGGCGGAGTTCGCCGACCAGGTCGAGTCTTTCGCTCTGAAGGGCGGCGTGCTCGACGGCGGGCGCATCCTTAGCGAGGCCGACGTGGTGGCCCTCAGTAGGCTGCCGGGCCGGGAGCAGCTCATCGCCCAGGTCGTCGGCGGCATCTCGTCGCCGCTCACGAGCTTCGTTACGGTCCTGAACAACACCGTGCAGGGCCTCGTGGTGGCGCTCGGCCAGATCGCCGAGCAGAAGCAGAACACCGAACAGTCGTAGAAAGAACCGAGTCCAGGAGGATTTGAGATGGCGGTAAACCAGCAGGAACTGATGGAGACCATCGAGAACATGACGGTTCTCGAGCTCTCCGAGCTCGTCAAGGCCCTCGAGGAGCGCTTCGGCGTTTCGGCCACCGCGGTCGCCGCGGCCCCCGCCGCGGGTGCCGCCGCCGACGGCGCCGCTGCGGCCGAGGAGGAGCAGACCGAGTTCGACGTCGTGCTCACGGGCGCGGGTGAGAAGAAGATCCAGGTCATCAAGGTAGTGCGCGCGGCCACCGGCCTCGGCCTGAAGGAGGCCAAGGCCCTCGTCGACGAGGCCCCGAACCCCGTCAAGGAGGCCATCAGCAAGGAGGACGCCGAGGCCCTCAAGACCCAGATCGAGGAGGCCGGCGGCTCCGTCGAGCTGAAGTAGCTTTTAGCTGTCAGCGGTCAGCTAAGTTAGCTGGCCCGAGCGGCGCTCCCTTCGGGGGGCGCCGCTTTCTTTTGGCTAGATTTTCGGAGGAGGGGAGGGACGTGGGTCGTTCTTATGTGGTAACCGGGGGTGGCCGGGGCGTCGGGCGGGCCATCGTGGAGAGGCTTCTTGGGGAGGAAGATAGCGTGGTCGCCGTCGAGACGGACCCGGAGGCGACGGTTTGGATGGAGGACCATCCCGCCGGGCCGCGCGTGATCCCCGTCGTCGGCGACGCCTCGGACGAGGCCGTCGCGAACAGGGCCGCGGATCTCGCCGAGGAGGCCGGCACGCTCTCCGGCTGGGTCAACAACGCCGCCGTCTTCCGGGATGCCTCGCTACACTCGGCGCCTGCGCGGGAGGTGATGGACCTCGTGGCCCTGAACCTCGGCCTCGCCGTGGTCGGCTGCGCGACCGCGGTCAGGCGTTTTCTCGCGGCGGGGGAGGGCGGGGCCATCGTCAACGTCTCCTCCCACCAGACGCAACGGGCGGTCCCCGGCGCCCTGCCCTACGTGACGGCCAAGGCGGCCACCGAAGGGCTGACCCGCGCGCTCGCCGTCGACTACGGCCCTTTAGGCATCCGCACCAACGCCGTGGCACTCGGCTCTGTCGTTACCGAACGCTACGAGGCGTTTCTAGAAGAACAGGAGCCCGCCACGGCAGGCCGGATCGAGGAAGAGATGCGCCAGCTGCACCCGGTCGGCCGCGTCGGACGCCCGGAGGAGGTTGCGGCGGCCATCGCCTACCTCCTCTCGGACGACGCGAGCTTCATAAACGGCGCGACCGTGCCCGTAGACGGCGGCCGGTCGGCGCTGGCGAGCGACCCCGAGGCGCGCAAGACCGAGAAGTAGCAGGGGGCTGAACCCCAAAGCCCCACAGCCCGGCGTCTGATTCCTTTGTGGCATGACCCGGGGCGCTGTGCTAGACTGCGCCGGCTGGTCGGAGGAACGCCAGAGGCCAGCCACATATTCTTTCCATCTTCCCTTGACTGTGCTCCCTGCGGGGGGTAACATACTCGTTTGCGTGCTCGGCCTTTTTTCGACAATCCTTGCGGAGGAGAGTTAATTTGGTAACCCCTGTCGTGCGCCGGAAACGGCACCCTTACGCTCGGTTGCAGTCCACGGAAGTTCAGTTGCCGGATCTCGTCGAGATCCAGTTGAACTCTTTTCAGAAGTTTCTGGATCAGGGTATCCAGAAGACCTTTACGGATATTTCGCCTATTGAGGATTACACGGGCTCTTACGCCGTCGAGTTCGGGGAGAGCCGCTTCGAGGAGGCGCCGGTAAGCGCCGAGGAGTGCATGACGAAGGACAAGACGTACGCTGCACCCCTCTTCGTCAAGGTACGTTTTATCGTCAAGGAGACGGGCGAGGTCAGGGAGCAGGACGTCTTTATGGGCGACTTCCCGCTTATGACGCGCTCGGGGACCTTTATCATCAACGGGACCGAGCGGGTGGTGGTGACGCAGCTCGTGCGTTCGCCCGGCGCTTACGTCATGGAGCCCAAGGACCAGACCAAGCAGGTTTTGACGGCCAGCCTCATGCCGAGCCGGGGGTCCTGGCTCGAGTTCGAGGTCGAGACCAAGGGCTACGTCTCGGTGCGCATCGACCGCAAGAGGAAGCTGCCCGTCACCGTGCTCCTCAAGGCTTTGGGGATGGGCGGGCCCGAGGAGATACTCTCCCGCTTCGACAACTCGTGGCTGATCCGTAACACGCTGGAGCGCGACGACATCGCCTCGCAGGAAGAGGCGCTGCTCGAGGTCTTCCGGCGCCAGCGTCCCGGCGAGCCGGTCAACAGGGAGAACGCGGAGAACCTCGTGCAGAGCCTCTTCTTCGACCCCAAGCGCTACGACCTCTCCGAGGTCGGCCGCTACAAGGTCAACAAGAAGCTCAAGCTCGACGTGCCCCTTGAGGATCACACCCTCACCATCGAGGACATCGTCGGGTTGCTCGGCCGCCTCATCCAGACAAGCGAGGAGGTCGCCGAGGAGGAGGAGTTCGGCAGGATCAACTACGAGCGCATCCGCCACAAGCTCGACGAGTACGAGCACTTCGGCAACAGGCGCCTGAGGACCGTGGGTGAGTTGGTGCAGGAGGCGTTCCGGATCGGGATGTACCGCATGGAGCGCGTCGTCCGCGAGCGGATGACGACCCAGGACGAGGAGTCCATCACCCCGCAGACGGTCGTCAACACCAAGCCGGTGGCGAGCGCGATCAAGGAGTTCTTCGGCTCCTCCCAGCTCTCGCAGTTCATGGACCAGACGAACACCCTGTCCGGCCTCTCGCACAGGCGACGCCTGAGCGCGATGGGTGCCGGCGGCCTGTCCCGCGAGAGGGCCCCAATAGAGGTGCGCGACGTGCATCCGACGCACTACGGGCGGATGTGCCCGATCGAGACGCCCGAGGGCCCGAACATCGGGCTTATTGGGCAGCTCTCGACGTTCGCGACCGTCGACGACTACGGCTTCGTTCAGACGCCGTATCGGAAGGTCGTGGACGGGAAGCTCACCGATGAGATCGAGTACCTCTCCGCCGACGAGGAGGAGGAGTTCACGATAGCCCAGGCGAACACGCCGGTCGACATGGAGACCGGCCAGATCGCCGAGGGCGAGCAGATCCTGGCCCGCCGCAAGGGCGGCGAGGTCTCCTCGGTGCGCCCCGACGAGGTCGACTACGTGGACGTGGCGCCCTTGCAGACGGTCTCCGTCGGCACCGCGCTCATCCCGTTCCTCGAGCACGACGACGCCAACCGCGCGCTCATGGGCGCGAACATGCAGCGCCAGGCCGTGCCGCTGCTCCGCAGCGAGGCCCCGTACGTCGGGACCGGCATGGAGTTCAGGGCCGCCGCCGACACCGGCGACGTGCTCCTGGCCCGCAACGCCGGAAAGGTGGAGCGGGTCGTGGCGAGCAGGATCACGGTCCGTCGCGACGACGGCGGGGTGGACGAGTACCCGCTTCGGAAGTTCGCCCGCTCCAACCAGGGCACCTGCGTCAACCAGAGGCCGCTCGTCAACGAGGGCGAGGAGGTCGAGGCCGGCACCGTCATGGCCGACGGGTCTTCGACCGACCAGGGCGAGCTCGCGCTCGGCAAGAACATGCTCGTGGCATTCATGCCGTGGGAAGGGTTCAACTTCGAGGACGCGATCATCATCTCCGAGCGGATCGTCAAGGACGACACGCTCTCCTCTATTCACATCGAGGAGTACGAGGTTCAGGCCCGCGACACCAAGCTCGGGCCCGAGGACATCACGCGCGACATCCCGAACGCCTCCGACGACGTCCTGATGAACCTGGACATGGACGGCATCATCCGCATCGGGGCCGAGGTTGGCTCCGGCGACGTGCTCGTAGGCAAGGTAACGCCCAAGGGCGAGTCCGAGCCGACCCCGGAGGAGAAGCTGCTGCGCGCCATCTTCGGCGAGAAGGCCCGCGAGGTGAAGGACTCTTCCCTCAAGGTGCCCCACGGCGAGGGCGGCGTCGTTATAGACGTCAAGCGCTTTAGCCGCGACGACGGTGACGAGTTGCAGCCCGGGGTCAACGAGATGGTCCGCGTGTTCGTGGCCAAGAAGCGCAAGATAGCCGAGGGCGACAAGCTCGCCGGGCGCCACGGCAACAAGGGCGTCATCTCCAAGATCGTGCCCGAAGAGGACATGCCGTTCATGGAGGACGGCCGCCCGGTAGACGTGATCCTCTCGCCCCTCGGCGTGCCGAGCCGCATGAACATAGGCCAGATCCTCGAGACCCACCTCGGATGGGCTGCGAGCCAGGGGCTCGGCGAGAACGGCGGCGAGCCCACGTTCGTCTCCACGCCGGTATTCTCCGGTGCCGAGGTCGAGGACATCGACAAGGCCATCGAGGCCGTCAACAACAACGGTGGCGCCAAGACCGGGATGGGCCGCGGCGGCAAGGTGACGCTGTACGACGGGCGCACCGGGGAGCCGTTCGACGGCAGGATCACGGTCGGCTACATGTACATACTCAAGCTCCTCCACCTCGTGGACGACAAGATCCACGCGAGGAGCACGGGCCCGTACTCCCTCGTCACGCAGCAGCCCTTGGGCGGTAAGGCCCAGTTCGGCGGCCAGCGCTTCGGCGAGATGGAGGTCTGGGCGCTCGAGGCCTACGGTGCTGCGCACACCCTGCAGGAGCTCCTCACCATCAAGAGCGACGATAGGGTGGGCCGCGTCAAGAGCTACGAGTCGATAGTGAAGGGCGAGAACATACCCGAGCCCGGGGTACCGGCGAGCTTCAAGGTGCTGCTCAAGGAGATGCAGTCGCTTGGGCTCTCGGTCAAGCCGGTCTACAACGCCGAGGCCGCCGCCGAAGATACCGAGCGGCGAGACTGGGACGAGGCCGCGAGGGCGCTCGGTATCAACCTCAGCCGCGACGAACCGACGGGCAACCTGGAAGACGTGCCAGACGCCTTCGGCAGAGGAGGAGTATAGAGCGTGCAGGGACTTGAGCGCGACATAGACATCAACAAGCTGGAGAAGATCTCCATAGGGCTGGCCTCCGCCGAGGAGATTCGGGAGTGGTCCCGCGGCGAGGTAACCAAGCCCGAGACCATCAACTACCGCACCCTTCGTCCCGAGAAGGACGGCCTCTTCGACGAGCGCATCTTCGGCCCGTCGAAGGACTGGGAGTGCTACTGCGGCAAGTACAAGCGCATCCGCTTCAAGGGCATCATCTGCGAGCGCTGCGGTGTGGAGGTAACCCGCGCCCGCGTGCGCCGCGACCGGATGGGCCACGTCGAGCTCGCCGCGCCCGTGGCGCACGTGTGGTTCGTCAAGGGCGTGCCGAGCCGGATGGGCTACCTCTTGGACATCAGCCCGAAGGAGCTCGATCGGGTCCTTTACTTCGCGAGCTCCATCGTTACCTGGGTGGACCGCGAGGAGCGGGCCAACGACATAGACCTGCTCAGGGGCAGGGTCGAGGACGAGATCCGGGAGCTCAAGCAGGACAGGGACGAGGAGATCGACCAGGTCCACGGCCTGCGCACCAAGCGCGAGAGCGTCATAAACGGCGACAGCTCCGCCGACGAGTTTACGGAGGAGTTCGCGGAGATCGCCGAGGAGGACCGCGAGTCCGCCGTGGCCAAGGTCCACAAGGAGGCCGAGGAGTCCATAGCGGACATCCAGCGCTCCACGACGGACCAGATCGCCCTCGTCCGCCGTTCCTGGGAGGAGTTCCAGACGCTGGAGCCGCGCCAGATCGTGGACGACGAGGAGCTCTTCCGCGAGATGAAGGACCGCTTCGGCGACGAGTACGGTTACGGCGTGTACTTCCGTGGCGGCATGGGTGCTGAGGCCGTCAAGGACCTCATCCAGCAGGTCGACCTCGTCGAAGAGGCCCAGGACCTGCGCGACACCGTCGTGTCCTCCAAGGGCCAGAAGCGCCAGAAGGCCATCAAGCGCCTTAAGGTCGTGGACGCCTTCCGCACCAGCGGCAACGGCCCGGAGTGGATGATCATGGAGGCCATCCCGGTCCTCCCGCCTGACCTCCGCCCGATGGTCCAGCTCGACGGCGGACGCTTCGCGACCTCCGACCTTAACGACCTGTACCGCAGGGTCATTAACCGCAACAACAGGTTGCGTCGTCTCCTCGACCTCGGGGCCCCCGACGTGATCGTCAACAACGAGAAGCGGATGCTCCAGGAGGCCGTCGATGCCCTCTTCGACAACGGTCGTCGCGGCCGCGCCGTCACGGGCGCCGGCAACCGCGCCCTCAAGTCGCTCTCGGACATGCTCAAGGGCAAGCAGGGCCGGTTCCGCCAGAACCTGCTCGGCAAGCGCGTGGACTACTCCGGCCGGTCGGTCATCGTGGTCGGCCCAGGGCTTAAGATGCACCAGTGCGGCCTGCCCCGTTTGATGGCGGTCGAGCTTTTCAAGCCGTTCGTGATGAAGGTTCTCGTCGACCGTGCGCTCGCCCCGAACATCCGGAGCGCCAAGCAGATGGTCGAGCGGCTGCGCCCCGAGGTCTGGGACGTCCTTGAGGACGTGATCAAGGAGCACCCCGTGCTCCTGAACCGCGCGCCGACGCTCCACCGCTTGGGCATCCAGGCCTTCGAGCCGGTCTTGGTCGAGGGGAAGGCCATCCAGGTCCACCCGCTCGTGTGCTCCGCCTTTAACGCGGACTTCGACGGCGACCAGATGGCGGTCCACGTGCCGCTCTCTCCCGAGGCGCAGGCCGAGGCCCGCGTGCTCATGCTCTCGACCCAGAACATCCTGCTGCCGGCGAACGGGTTCCCGATCGCCGTGCCCTCGCAGGACATGGTGCTCGGGCTCTACTACATAACGTCTACGGGCGAGGACTTCGAGAACGAGGAGCCCAAGGCCCTCATCTCCTCCTACGACGAGGCCGAGGCCGCGTACAAGGAGGGGACGCTCAAGATCCACAACAAGGTCATCACCCGCCGCAATGGCGAGCGTCTGGAGACCACCCTCGGCCGCGTCCTCTTCAACGAGAACGTCGAGCAGACCCTGAGGGACTACCTGGACGACTCTTACGACCCGGCCGAGTACCCTTACGTCAACCACGTGTTGAAGAAGGGCGAGATCAAGGCCCTCGTCTCCGAGTACGTGGAGCGCTACCCGACCGAGCTGGTCAGCCAGCTTCTCGATACCCTCAAGAGGGTCGGCTTCCACACGGCGACGAAGGCGGGCATCTCCGTCGGCAAGAACGACATCGTCGTGCCGGAGCAGAAGGAGGGCATCCTCGAGAACTACCAGGGCCAGGTCGAGGAGGTCGAGGAGCAGTGGGACCAGGGCTTCATCTCCGACGACGAGAGCCTGGAGCGGACCATCGCGCTGTGGACCCAGGCCAAGAACGAGGTCGAGGACGCCATGAAGGGCAACCTCTGGCGCCTGAACCCGATCTTCATGATGGCCGACTCCGGAGCGCGCGGTAACTACTCGAACTTCACCCAGCTCGCCGGCATGCGCGGCCTTATGACGAACACGAAGGGCGAGATCATCCCCGAGCCCGTGAAGTCCAACTTCATCGAAGGCCTCTCGGTCCTCGAGTACTTCACCTCGACCCACGGCGCCCGGAAGGGCCAGGCCGACACGGCCCTCCGTACGGCCGACTCGGGTTACTTGACCCGCCGCCTCGTCGACGTCTCCCAGGACGTCGTCGTGAACGACGAGGACTGCGGCACCACGGAGTACGTGGACCTGCCGCTCTTCCTCGAAGGCGGCCGGGGCGACGCGAACGACTCCGTCGCCGCCCGCTTCCTCGCCCGCGACCTCGTAAACCCGGAGACGGGGGAGGTCGTCGCCGAGGCCGGGACGGACGTTATGCCGCGCCTGCTCGCCGAGTGGCGGGAGGAGCTGCCGCGCGAGACGCTGGTGCCCGTAAGGACGCCGGCGAAGTGCGAGAGTCCGCAGGGCGTCTGCCAGACGTGCTACGGACGCGCCCTCTCCACCTACCGCGCCGTCGACGTGGGCGAGGCCGTCGGCATCATCGCGGCCCAGTCCATCGGCGAGCCGGGCACGCAGCTCACGATGCGTACCTTCCACACCGGCGGCATCGCCGGCGAGGACATCACGGCAGGGCTTCCGAGGGTGGTCGAGCTCTTCGAGGCGCGGCACCCCAAGGCCGAGGCCACGCTCGCGGAGATAGACGGCACGGTGAGCCTCGAAGAGGGCGACTCCGACCGCATGATCAACGTGACCATCACCTCGCCGGACAACACGGAGGTGAGGGAGTACAAGGTCGAGCGGCGGCTGCTCAAGCCGGAGTTCGTGGAGGGCGCCGAGGTTCGGGCGAACACCCCGATCACGGACGGCTCCGTCTACCCGCACGCGATCCTGGAGAACGACCTGCGCTACGACCGCGGCACCACGACCACCGAGCGCTACCTGGTGGGCGAGGTCCAGAAGGTCTACAGGGCCCAGGGCGTTGACATCCACGACAAGCACATCGAGGTGATAGTCCGCCAGATGCTGCGCAAGGTCGTCGTGGACGACCCCGGCGACACGACGCTCCTCCCCGAGCAGGTGGCCGACAAGTTCACCCTGCTCGCCGAGAACGCCAGGGTCGAAGAGGAGGAGGGCAAGCCGGCCACCTTCCACACGATCCTGCTCGGCATCACGAAGGCCTCGCTCGCCACGGACAGCTTCCTCTCCGCGGCCTCCTTCCAGGAGACCGCCCGCGTCCTCACCGACGCGGCCATCGAGGGCAAGCAGGATAGCCTGGCGGGCCTGAAGGAGAACGTGATCATCGGCAAGCTTATCCCGGCGGCCACCGGCCTGCCCCGCTACCGGCAGCTCACCGTGGCCGTCGAGGGCTACAAGGCCCGCGAGGTGGACGAGCTGGACATAGCAGCTTCTTAGAGCGGTCAGCCTTCAGCTTCTTGTGCTGAGGGCTGACCGCTTTTGCGACGGCGTTCCGGTCGTGCGAACATTACGGCGCCGCCCGCAGACGGAAAGTTCGATACCGGCGCCAAGGAGCGGCCATTGACTAGCCAAAAAGCTGAAAGCTGAGTGCTGATGGCTAACGGCTAGCCCGGCTTGACATAGCGGGTCCGTGAGCCTAAAATCATGCATCGCGGTTACGAACTGTTGCTTTCGGGTAACCATGTTCGAGAATCGCGATTTGTGATGTTGTAGAAGCCCCCTTTTCAAGCAGAGAGAGAGGCGCGGCCATGCCGACGACCAACCAGCTCGTGCGCCACGAGCGCGAGCGACAGACGCAGAAGACGGCGACGCCGGCGCTGCAGGGTTCCCCGCAGCGGCGCGGTGTGTGCACCCGCGTCTCGACGACGACCCCGAAGAAGCCGAACTCGGCGCTGCGCAAGATCGCCAGGGTCCGGTTGGTCAACGGCCACGAGGTCACGGCCTACGTGCCGGGCGAGGGGCACAACCTGCAGGAGCACTCCGTCGTGCTGGTCCGCGGCGGCCGGGTGAAGGATTTGCCGGGCGTGCGCTACAAGGTCGTGCGCGGGGCCCTCGACACGCTCGGGGTCAACAACCGCAAGCAGGGGCGCTCCAAGTACGGGACGAAGAAGGGGTAGGAGAAGAGATGCCCAGAAGAGCAGCGCCGCCGAAGAAGAAGATAACCGGGGACCCGCTCTACGGGAGCGTGACGGTCCAGCAGATGATCAATAAGATCATGCTCGACGGCAAGAAGAGCACGTCCGAGAAGATCGTCTACGACGCCCTCTCCTACATCGAGGAGCGCACGGGCACGAGCCCGGTGACGGTCCTGAACAACGCGCTGGACAACATCCGCCCGCGCATCGAGGTCAAGAGCCGCCGGGTCGGCGGGGCGACGTACCAGGTGCCGATCGAGGTGGCCCCGCGCCGCGCGAACACGCTGGCGCTGCGCTGGATGGTCGGCTTCGCCCGGGCCCGCCGGGAGAAGACCATGGGCCGCAGGCTCGCGGGTGAGATCCTGGACGCCAAGGACAACATAGGCTCCAGCGTGAAGCGCAAAGAGGACACCCACCGGATGGCAGAGGCCAACCGGGCGTTCGCACACTATAGGTGGTGACGAGGTAGAAGATGGCTGTTCAAGTATCCAAAAAGACGCCGCTAAGGCGAGTCAGAAATATCGGCATCATGGCCCACATCGATGCCGGCAAAACGACGACCACGGAGCGCATCCTGCTCTACACGGGCCTCACCCACAAGCTGGGCGAGGTCCACGACGGCAACGCCGTTATGGACTGGATGGCCCAGGAGCGCGAGCGCGGCATCACGATCACGTCCGCCGCGACGACGGTCTTCTGGGGCGGCATAGAGGACTCCGGCAAGAACGGCAAGGGCGAACGCGAGGGCGTCCATAGCCGTATCCCCGAGCAGCACCGCATCAACATTATAGACACGCCCGGGCACGTGGACTTCACCGTCGAGGTGGAGCGGAGCCTGCGTGTGCTCGACGGTTCGATCGCGCTCTTCGACTCCGTGGCCGGTGTGGAACCGCAGTCCGAGACGGTGTGGCGCCAGGCCGACAAGTACGGGGTGCCGCGCATAGCGTTCGTCAACAAGATGGACCGGATAGGCGCTGACTTCTACAAGGCCGTCGGCACCATGGTCGAGCGGCTGCAGGCCAACGCCGTGCCGGTGCAGTTGCCCATAGGGGCCGAGAGCGAGTTCCAGGGCATCGTCGACCTCGTCGAGATGCGGGCCATCGTCTACACGGACGACCTCGGTGCCACCTGGGAGGTCACGGACATCCCCGAGGAGATGCGGGAGATCTCCGCGGAGTACCGGGAGAAGCTCATGGACGCGGTCGCCGACCAGGACGAAGAACTCATGATGATGTACCTGGAGGGCGAGGAGATCGACGTGGAGCAGATCCGCGCCGCGATCCGGAAGGCCACCCTCGCAAACCTGATGACCCCCGTCTTTGTGGGATCTGCGTTCAAGAACAAGGGCGTCCAGCCGCTGCTCGACGGCGTGGTGGACTACCTGCCGAGCCCGCTGGACGTGCCGCCCGTCGAGGGCAAGACGCTCGACGGCGAGCCCGTCGTCCGCGAGGCCGACGAGAACGGCCCGCTCTCCGCGCTCGCCTTCAAGGTGCAGTCCGACCCGCACGTCGGCAAGCTGACGTACATGAGGGTCTACTCCGGCACGCTCAAGGCCGGCTCTTACGTCATGAACACGACCAAGGGCCGCCGCGAGCGGGTGGGTAGGCTCCTGCAGCTCCACGCCAACAGCCGGGAGCAGCGCGACGAGGTCTACGCCGGGGAGCTGGTTGCGGCCATCGGGCTCTCGAGCACCGGTACGGGCGACACGCTCGTCTCGGCCGACGACGCCGAGCAGATCGTGCTCGAGGAGATGATCTTCCCGGAGCCGGTCATCGACCAGGCCATCGAGCCGAAGACCAAGGCCGACCAGGAGAAGCTGACCGTAGCACTCCAGCGCCTCGCCGAGGAGGACCCGACGTTCTCCGTGCGCAGCGACGAGGAGACGGGGCAGACCGTCATCGCCGGCATGGGCGAGTTGCACCTGGAGATCATCGTGGACAGGCTCCTGCGCGAGTTCAGGGTGGACGCCAACATCGGTCGCCCGCAGGTCGCCTACAGGGAGACCGTCCGCAAGCGCGTCGAGGGCATCGAGGGCCGCTTCGTGCGCCAGACCGGTGGCCGCGGCCAGTACGGCCACGCCGTCATCAACATGGAGCACAACGACGAGCAGGGCTACGAGTTCGAGAACAAGATCGTCGGCGGTGTGATCCCCAGGGAGTACATCTCCAGCGTGGACAAGGGCATCAAGGGCGCGATGGACAGTGGCGTCGTTGCCGGGTTCCCCGTGGTGGACATCAAGGTCGAGCTCGTCGACGGGTCCTACCACGACGTCGACTCTTCTGAGATGGCGTTCCAGATCGCGGGCTCCATGGCCGCGCAGGAGGCCCTCAAGCGGGCCAACCCGGTCTTGCTCGAGCCGATAATGGACGTCGAGGTAGTCATGCCCGAGGAGTTCATGGGCGACGTCATGGGCGACCTGAGCTCCCGCCGGGGGCAGATCCAGGGCATGGACTCCCGCGGCGGCGGGCAGGTCATC
The DNA here is from genome assembly GCA_035936475.1 of Rubrobacter sp. Classification (GTDB taxonomy): domain Bacteria; phylum Actinomycetota; class Rubrobacteria; order Rubrobacterales; family Rubrobacteraceae; genus Rubrobacter_D. The sequence continues at coordinate 15,076 of DASYWA010000088.1, forward strand.
CGGGCGATGGTGCCGCTCTCCGAGATGTTCGGTTACGCGACCACCGTGCGCTCCAAGACCCAGGGGCGCGCCACGTTCACCATGCAGTTCGACCACTACGACGAGGTGCCCAAGAGCATCGCGCAGGAGATCGCCGAGAGGGGCTAATCCCCCTCCGGCGTTATTAATAGAACAGGAGAGGAGAGACCAATGTCCAGAGGGAAGTTCGAGAGGAACAAGCCGCACCTGAACGTCGGCACCATAGGCCACGTCGACCACGGCAAGACCACCCTCACCGCCGCCATCACCAAGACGCTCGCCAAGGCCGTCCCCAACGACCCGGCCAACCGC
>DASYWA010000089.1:0-3962 GCA_035936475.1 Rubrobacter sp.
GCATCGAGTCGAGCAGCTTGCGGTTGACCTTCTTCGTGCCGAAGACCAGCGCCGCCCCCGCCGCCGTCATCCCCCAAGTGAACAACGTCGCGATGAGCGCCTGCAAGACCGGCGGCAAACCCGCAAAGGCCCCCATCACGGGTTGCCCCGGACGCCACTCGTCGAATTTGGCACTAGTATCGGCACGCCCGCGGCGTCCTCGCTCTCGTAGATTAGCCTTAACTAATCTTACGGGGCCGGCAACGCGAGGGCAAGGCCGCTCCCTAAGGGGTAGGCAGGCTCTCGGCGAGGCCCGTCTTCGGCGCCCTCGCGTAAAGACGAACCTACGCGTTCACCGATCGGGACGTCGCGTGCATGACCGCTCCGTGGCTCGAAGAGAGTTCTCGTCCCCGAGGAGGCTCGCGCCAGGCATCCCCAACGATCGCCCGAGCCCTGAACCCAATCTCAGATACCTGGATACCGGCCTTACCGGATCGTCGGCATCTCACTTCGACCCGCGCGCGCCACTGGGTCCTGCAGTTTACGGCCAAACGGCGCGGCCGAAGGGTGCGCCACGCCGGGCGGCGGAGGTTTCCTGACCTTCAAGATGCTCTTGGTGCCACCCTTCGGTGGGCCGTAGGCACGACGTCGGCGAACGGCCCCATCGGACTACGGCCAGGGAGGACTCTTCTCCGCCCGCTCCTCCGGACGCTCCCTCAACTCCTCCAGCCACCGGTCGAAGTTGCACTCTGGACGGAAGCCCAGTACCTGGGCCGGATGCTCCATCGGATAATATTCCCGTACAGGCGCCAGGCTCTCCACCCCGCGCTCCCGGAGCAGGTCGCTCGCACCAGGATAGTACTTGTCCAGCACGGGCAATGGATCCTCGCGTAGCTGCGGTCCGTCCTCCTCCGTAAAAGGCACGGCTGACTCGACGTTGAACGCCCCCCAGTGGAGCCCGCCCACAGCCAGAGCTTCTATGGAGGCCATCACGGCACGGGCCACGTCACGGGTATCTACCCCGCCGTAAAGCAACCGAATACCGTACCGGAAGAACGGCTCGGGGACGAACATGCCGTAGCGCAGCCCCACGCTCGGTATGCCGTACTCCCGCCCGTACAGGCGGCACATCTCTTCGCCGGCGACCTTCGTGTAGCCGTAGACGTCTCCCGGTTGCAGTGGCAGGTCCTCGCGGAGCGCCACTACCTTCTCCTCGCTCAGCGGTTTATCGTACGGTTTGTACACGCCCATCGTGCTGCTGAACACGACGCCCTTCACGCCGGCCTCCACGGCCGCCTCCCAGACGTTGAAAGTACCGGCGAGGTTCAGGTCGTAGAAGTCCCGCCTGGAGTGGCTCCCGAGGTGTATGCCGTGGATCGCCGCGGCGTGAACCACGAAATCGGCCCCCTCGACGGCGACCCGCACGTCCTCGGGTGCGCGCACGTCGCCCCGCACGGACTCGAAAGGAGTCTCCAGCCTCCGGACATCGAACATCACCGGCTCGTGCCCGGCCTCGGCCAGCATCGGAGCCAAGGCAACACCGAGTGTGCCGCCCGCTCCGGTGATCAGTACTCGCATCAGTGGCCCTCCTCGTCTTGCGATCGGACCGCACAGGCGACCGACGCTTTCAATGATCCGCCTCTGTTCATCGCTGCCCGCTTACGCAACCGACGACGAGATCCGGTCCCTCACCGTCCGCCGTTAACGTACTCGTTCTTCGCGTCCACCTCCGTCTCCTCCTTGTTAGTAGCTACGCCTACCGAGCGCCCGGTCGAGGTTGAAGGCGGCGCTGATGAGGGTCAGGTGGGTGAAGGCCTGCGGGAAGTTGCCCAAGGCCTCGCCGCTGGGGCCGATCTCCTCGGCGTAGAGGCCGAGGTGGTTGGCGTAGCCGAGCATCTGCTCGAACATCAGCCGCGCCTCGTCCACCCTTCCGGCCCGCGTCAGCGCCTCGACGAGCCAGAACGTGCACAGGCTGAACGTGCCTTCTTCGCCCGCGAGGCCGTCGGGCGACTTCTCGACGTCGTAGCGGTGGACGAGGCCGTTGGAGACCAGCCCTCCGTCTTTCGGCGAGCGGTTGATGGCGTCGAGGGTGCCTAGCATCCTGGGGCCTTTGGGGGCCACGAAGAACACCAGCGGCATGATGAGGTTCGAGGCGTCCAAAACGTCGCTGTCGTAGGCCTGCACGAAAGCTTTGAGTTCGGGATTCCATCCCCGGTCCATGATCTCCTCGTAGATCTCGTCGCGCACCTTAAGCCACCGCTCGCGGTCGGCGGGGAACGAGCGCTTGGAGGCGAGCCGCAGGCCCCGGTCCACGGCGACCCAGCACATGAGCTTGGAGTAGACGAAGTGGCGCCTCCCGCCGCGGATCTCCCAGATCCCCTCGTCTTCGCGCCGCCAGTTGTCGCAGACCCAGTCGATCAGCACCCGCAGGCGCCTCCACAACTCGTAGGAGATGGCGTCGCCGTGCTTGTTGTAGAGGTAGACGGCGTCCATCAGCTCGCCGTAGATGTCGAGCTGGAGCTGGTCGTGGGCGCCGTTGCCGACCCGTACCGGCCTGGAGCCGCGGTAGCCGTCGAGGTGGTCGAGGGTCTCCTCGGCGAGGTCGGTCCGTCCGTCTATCCCGTACATCAGCTGCAGCGGCCCGCCCGGCTTGGACTCCCAGCAGCGATCCTCCAGCCACTGCATGAAGTGGGCGGCCTCCTCGGTGAAGCCGATGCGAAGGAGGCCGTAGAGGGTGAAGGCGGCGTCCCGGATCCAGGTGTAGCGATAGTCCCAGTTGCGCTCGCCGCCTATGCCTTCCGGCAGGCTGCTGGTGGGGGCCGCGACGATCGCCCCCGTCGGCTCGAAGGTCAGGAGCTTGAGCGCCAGCGCCGAGCGCTGCACGACCTCGCGCCAGCGGCCAGCGTAGGTGCATTTCGAGAGCCAGCGGCGCCAGTACTCCACGGTCTGCACGAACAGCTCCTCGGCCTCTGCCTCCGAGACGGAGACGCCGCACCCGGCTTCGGGTCCCACCTCCCGCAGCACGAACACCGCCGTCTGGTCCTCCCGGAGGGTGAACTCCGCGACGGCGCCCTGCCCGCGCTTCTCTAAAGGAACGCTCGTCGCCAGGCCGAGGCTTAGCTTCGACGACCGGAAGCAGGCCCCTTCGGCGCCGATCGTCGTCTCGTGGGGGTCCCGCGCGTAGTCGAAGGCCGGGGAACACTCCATCCGGAAGGTCACCTCCCCGCGGACCACCTTGACGCGTCGGATGAGCTGGTGGTGCCCGTGGCCGTTCTCGGGCTTGCCGACCGGCATGTAGTCCGTCACCTCCCCGACCCCACCCGGCGAGAGGAAGCGGGTTATGAGCACGTTGGTGTCGGGCCAGTAGAGCTGCCTGCGGGTCACGCCTTCAGAGAGAGGGGAGATCCTGAAGCGCCCGCCCTTCTCGTCGTCGAGGATGGCGGCGAAGACGCTCGGGGAGTCGAAGTGCGGGAAGCACAGCCAGTCTATCGACCCGTCCGTGCCCACAAGCGCCACGCTGTGCATGTCGCCGATAATCCCGTAATCCTCTATCGGCTGATAGCCCATCGCACCTCCATAAAGACCTCGGCCCCGTGAGCTTGCCCTTCCTCGTAAGATTCCCCGCCTTCGCTACCGACCGGGATCACAACCCACACTATAGTCCAGCACCACCCCCGAACAGCAGCGAGGGGCGGGCTCGCCGCTGCCCGCAAGGCCGACCGCTCGGCCGTCGTCGACGGTGCGGCCGGAGCGGCGTAACTGTCTGCCCCTCCTGCCCGCGAAGAACTCCTCGTCCCTATGGGCCACCAAACCATCCCTCCTCGGTCGTCCGTACCCGGAGTATACGGTATTAGACCGAGTTTATCTAATAAACAAAGTAAATACTTGACATATTCGTGTAACCCCGTGTACCATGCCGAAGACGGCTACATTCAGGAGAGCAACCATGGCTGAGCGAACGAAGATCACCGCGCTCGACAACG
>DASYWA010000090.1:0-15149 GCA_035936475.1 Rubrobacter sp.
CCACGACCGTGCCGGCGAGGAGGCCGCCTACGACCGTCACGACCGTTGCAACCGGGGCGATAAAAGGCTCCACGAACGAGACGGCGATACCCAGCGCCGTAAGGAGGGCCACGCCGAGCAGGGCCAGGGCGGGGCGTCGGACGGCCAGGATGCCGAGGAGGGCCGAGACCACGAGCGTGCCCACGACCACCGAGGCGATCAGGACGGGGATGTCCGCCTTGCCGAGGAGCTCGATGCCCTGCGTCACGATCCCGCCGGGCGTCCACTCCACGACGACCTGCGCTATGGACCCGAGCACCGACGGCACCAGGCCGTAGAGCCCGTGAACCAGCTCCGTGATACCGAGGGCCACCACCAGGCCGACGATCCCCGCTATTGCTGCCTTCAACCTCATGCTACCGCTCTCCAATACGCTCTCTGCACGACCGTGCTCTTCGTGGAATAGAGTCTACCCCCGAATTATCAGAAAAAGCTTACAAGCTCTTACAAATACATTACGATCCGCCTCCCTGGCCCGGATCATCGCCCGCCTCTTGACACACCCACCTATTGGCGCTACAAAGCCCCGTACAGGCGACGACGGGAACGAGTAAGGCCGCCCACCCCGTCAGAGCGAGCCGGGGACGGTGTGAGCCCGGCGCGGGAAGCGGCCCGAAGATCCTCCCCGAGCCGCCGGCCCAAAGCGGGAGGCTGGGAACCCCGGCCTGGACGTTAGTAAGGTTGGCCGGGTCCGCCCGTTAAGGCGGGGGCGTTTCGCGAGAGCGTAACGCCACAGAGAGGTTCGGGCTTTGGGCCCGGGCAAGCGGGGTGGTACCGCGAGGGTTCTTGACAGGCCCCCGTCCCTGCGGTTGGAGTGGAGACTCCGTCCGCCGGGGGCGGGGGTTTTAGCTTGAGAGGTAGTGGGCCATGGCGTTCGAGAAGGTAGACTCGAGGGTGCGGTTCCCCGAGTTGGAAGAGAAGGTCTTGGGCCTCTGGCGGGATCGGGAGACCTTCCGCCGGTCCGTGGAGGAGCGGCCGGAGGACAGGACGTTCGTGTTCTACGAGGGGCCGCCGACGGCCAACGGGCGACCTGGTTTCCACCACGCGCTCGCGCGATCCTTTAAGGACCTGATCCCGCGCTACAAGACCATGCAGGGCTACAGGGTGGAGCGCAAGGGCGGCTGGGACACCCACGGGCTGCCGGTCGAGATCGGGGTGGAGAAAGAACTCGGCCTCCAGGGCAAGGACGACATCGAGCGCCACGGCGTCGAGGACTTCAACCGCCTCTGCCGCGAGTCGGTCTTCCGCCACGTCGACGACTGGAAGGCGATGAGCGAGCGCCTCGGCTTCTGGGTGGACATGGACGACCCCTACCGGACCCTCGACGGCCCCTACATAGAGAGCGTCTGGTGGGCGCTCAAGACGCTCCACGAGAAGGACCTCCTCTACGAAGGCTACAAGGTAAGCGCCCACTGCCCCCGCGACCAGACGTCCCTCTCCTCGGCCGAGGTGGCTTTGGGCTACCAGCAGTACCCCGAGGACGTGGTGGACCCGAGCGTCTACGTCAGGCTGCCGCTCGAAGATGATGAGAACACGAGCCTCCTGATCTGGACGACCACCCCCTGGACCCTCGTCTCGAACGCCGCCGTCGCCGCCAACCCGAAGGTGGACTACGCGACCGTCGAGAAGGCCGGAGAGCGACTTATCGTCGCTTCGGACCTCGTGGAGAGGGTCTTCGGCGAAGACGGATACGAGGTCGTCGAGACTCGTAAAGGCTCGGAGCTTGAGGGCCTAGGGTACCGGCGCCCCCTCGACTACGTGGACGTGGAACCCTCGGAGAACCTGTGGACCGTCGTCCTCGGCGACTACGTCACCACCACGGAAGGCACCGGCCTCGTCCACACCGCCCCCGCCTACGGCGAGGACGACGCCCGCGTCGGCCGGCGGTACGGCCTGCCGACCATCCACCCCGTAAAGCCGGACGGCACCTTCGACGGGCGGGTCGGCCCGTTCGCCGGCGTGTTCGTCAAGGAGGCCGACCCGGGCCTCGTCGAGGAACTGCGCGAGAGGGGCGTGCTGTTCAGGGCCGAGGAGTACGCGCACGCCTACCCGCACTGCTGGCGGTGCGGGACGCCGCTCCTCTACTACGCCAAGAAGGCGTGGTACGCCCGGACGACGGCGGTGCTCGACGACCTACTCTCCGAGAACGAGGGGATCAACTGGGTCCCCGAGCACGTGAAGTGGGGCCGCTTCGGGGACTGGCTCAGGAACAACATAGACTGGGCCTTGAGCCGCGAGCGCTACTGGGGGACGCCGCTGCCGATCTGGCGCACCGAGACGGGCGACACGGTGGTCGTCGGCAGCGTGGAGGAGTTGAAAGAACTGGCTTTGGACCCCGTCCCGGAGGACCTGCACCGTCCCTACATAGACAGCGTCCGCGTCAGGCACCCCGAGACGGGCGAAGAGGCCCGCCGCGTCCCCGAGGTGCTGGACGTCTGGTTCGACTCGGGCTCGATGCCCTTCGCCCAGTACGCCTACCCGCACTCCGGCCCAGAAGGGTCGGAGCACTTCGGGCGCCAGTTCCCGGCGGACTTTATCTGCGAGGCCGTGGACCAGACGCGGGGGTGGTTCTACTCGCTCTTGGCCGTCTCGACGATGCTCTTCGGGAAGTCCTCCTTCAAGACGTGCCTGGTGCTCGGGCACATCCTGGACTCCAAGGGCAAGAAGATGAGCAAGTCTTTAGGCAACGTCATAGACCCGTGGGAGGTCTTCGGCAAGCAGGGGGCCGACGCCCTCAGATGGGCGCTCTACACGGCGACCAGCCCGGGCAACACGCGACGGTTCAGCGAGGATCAGGTCGACGAGGCGGTCCGCAAGTACATGCTCACCCTCTGGAACACCTACTCGTTCTTCGTCACCTACGCCCGCATCGACGGCTTCGACCCGAAGGGCGACTTCGTCGAGCCTGAGGACCGGACCCTCATGGACCGCTGGGCGCTCTCCGAGCTCCAGCTCACCGTAAGGACCGTCACCGAGCGCCTCGACGCCTACGACGTGACGGCGGCGGGTAGGGCCATCGGGGAGTTCGTGGACGAGCTCTCGAACTGGTACGTAAGGCGCAGCCGGAGGCGGTTCTGGAAGGGCGAGGACGACCGGGACAAGAAGGCCGCCCACTCGACCCTCTACGAGTGCCTGACGACGGTAACGAAGCTCACGGCCCCCTTCACCCCGTTCGTCGCCGAGGAGCTCTACCAGAACCTCGTCGCGAACGCCGACCCCGAGGCCCCCGACAGCGTCCACCTGGCGGGTTGGCCCGTCTTCGAGGAGGGGCTGGTGGACGAGGGGCTCTCGCGCCGCATGGCCGCCGCGCGGCGCGTCGTCGGGCTCGGGCGGGCGGCGCGCAATGCCGCAGCCGTCAAGAACCGGCAGCCCCTGCGGGAGGTCGTGGTGGTGGACGAGTCGTCTGAGGGGGGGGATCTCGCGGAGGGCGTCCAGAGCCTGACGGACATAGTCCTCGAAGAGCTGAACGTCAAGTCTCTGCGCTTCGGGGCCGCCGAAGACGTCACCCACTACGACCTCAAGCCTAACCTCGCTGTCGTAGGTCCCAAGTACGGGCGGCTGGTGCCGGCCGTGCGGCGGGCGCTGGCGGAGGCCCCGCCTTCGGTGGGGGCGCGGGCGGCGGCCGGGGAGGCGGTCACGGTGGAGGTCGACGGCGACGAGGTCACGCTCTCCCCGGAGGAGCTCCTCGTGGAGCCTACGGAGAGGGAGGGCTACGCGCTGGCGCGCGAGGGCGGGCTCTCGGTAGCGCTGGACGTGCGGCTCGACGAAGAATTGGAAGACGAGGGGCTCGTGCGGGAGCTCGTCCACAAGATCCAGAACCTGAGAAAGGACGAGGGTTTCGAGATCGAAGAAGGCATCACCGTGGGGCTGCGCGGCAGCGGGCGGGTCGCGGCCCTGCTAGGGGGAGGCTGGGGTGAATACTTCAAGACCGAGGTGCTGGCGCGGGAGCTCGATCTCGACGCCGACGGGGGCGACGGGTTCAGGGAGGTGGGCGTCGAAGGCGAGGCATTGGAGGTCAGGCTGCGGCCAGCGGGGTAAGGGTTGGGCCAAACGGGTATGATGTAGTCTTCGTAGAGGTCAGGATCGGCAGGAGGTTTCGCGTGTTTGGCAGGAAGAGCCGGGCGGAGATGTTGAAAGAGCAGGCCAAGGGCACGTCGTTTGTCCCCATGGCGACGCTAACGGCGGCATACGCCGGCGCGAAGCCGGTGGCCGAGCGGCTGCTCTACGACGACGATCTGAGGGACAACCTCAGGGTCTTTATAGAGTCGGCCCGCAACATACTTGACGAGCTCTCCGGCGAGGACCCGGCGGAGATCGTCGGCCGGCTCTGGGACGACGACAAGCTGCGTAAGCAGGTGGAGGCCGCGGCGGGGGCGGCCCAGGAGGGCAGCAAGCGAGTGCGCGGCCAGAAGGTCCGCCAGGGCGGCGGGGGCCGGAAGCTCTTCTTCCTGCTCCTGCTGGCGGCCGTCGGCTTCCTGTTCCTGAGCCCGAAGACCGGGCCGCAGGCCCGCGACATGGCCAGGCAGGCCTACAGCTCCATCACTTCGGGGGATTAGGAGAGCGCGGTCCGCGCGGACGACGTCAGGTGTTCCGGCCTTGCAGCCTGAGCGCCGGAAGCCGCCGTCCGACCTCCCGGTCGAAGGCCTCGCCGCCCTCTTCCCCGTCGGAGGCGACAAAGGCGCCGCGCAGCGCGGCCAGGCCGGCCTCGACCGCTTCCCCCGCCCGCGCGGCGCGGTTGTTCGCGCTCTCGCTCGGGGTGCCGGCCTCTTCCAGCCGGCGGGCCTTGGCCGCGAGCCGCTCCGCCCGCTCGAGGAGCGTGGCGTGCTCGTCGGCGTAGCGCCGGACCACCGTTCCCGCCCTGGACACTACGGCCGGGTCGGGCGCCGGTTCGGGCGCTCGCCGGCGGGTCCGTCCGAAGAGGTTGCCGACGGCGCGCCGGAGCGCACCCGGCACGGACCTCGGTCCCGGAATCCCGAAAGGCGGTAGACTTCCCTCGCTCATGCAGCACATGATAAACCGTCGGGCGTTTTCCGTTGTGATCTTGCTCTCCTCCCTCCTCCTCGCCGGCTGCTCCGGCGTCTTCGGAGAGAGCCCGGGCGAGAAGGCGGACCAGGCCATCACCGAGGCGAACGGGGCCATCGCGGAGCACAACAGGCTCTTCGACCAGGCGCGCGCCACCTACACCGACGTAAAACAGCAGATCGAAGCCGGCGAGGACCCCTCGGCCCAACAGGACCGCATCACGGAGGCCAGGGAAAAGATGGAGCAGGCCCGCTCCAGGCTGCAAGACGCCAGGGACTCCCTAGAAACCGTGAACGACCTCGACGTGGACCCCACCGTCAAGCGCTACGCCGGCACCCTCTCGGACGCCATGGGCGCCCAAATCTCCGCCGAAAACCGCGAGATAGAGTTCTACGCCCTCCTCCAAGAGGACCCCTCCCTCGAGAACAACCGCGAAGAGGCAGAGAACCTTCTCGAAGAGGTCGGAGACGACTACGAGAGGGCCGAGCAGGCCTACGCCGAAGCCAGAGAGCTCGCCGACGAGAACCCAGAACTCATAGAGTCGACCAGCTAAGGCCGGTCGAGCACGCCCGCTGCGCGGGCTTTCGGCACGCTCCGGCCGGCGCCTCCGCTTTCGGCCAAATTCTCCTCGGACCTGCTTTGTCGCGGTCACGCGACGGTCGTGCTTGCCAGTATCTATCCTTTTTGGGGATCTCGGGGCGCGGCCGGGTTCCCCGCGAAGCGGGCGTGCTGAGAGTGCCCGTCGGGGCACGTGCTAAAAGCAGCCGTAGGCTGCGTGCCGGCAAGCGGAGGCGAAGCCGGAGCGTGCTACACGGGCTGACAGGTCGCACAAGTGTAGGTTCCGCGGCCCGCGACGCGGGTCTTCTCGATGGTCGCTGCGCAGCGGGGGCACGGTTCGCCGGCCCGGGTAAAGACCTGGAGCTGGTGCTGGTACTGGCCGGTCTCGCCGAACGCGTCGTGGTAGGAGTCGAAGGTGGTGCCGCGCAGGTCTATGGCGCGGCGCAGGATGTCGCGGGTGGCGCTGTGAACCTTCGCCGTCTCTTCGGGGGTGAGGGTGTTCGCCCTGCGGGTGGGATGGACGCCGGCGGCGAAGAGGACCTCGTCCACGTAGATGTTGCCGAGGCCGGCGATCACGGACTGGTCGAGGAGCAGGCCCTTTATGTTCGCCTTTCTCCCGAACGCCCGCGAGAGGTACTCGACGGTGAACTCGTCCGAGAACGGGTCGGGGCCGAGGCGAGAGATGAGGGGATGGTTCTCTTCTTCGCCGGGCTCGTAGAGGTCGAAGTAGCCGAGCCAGAGGCGGGTGAAGGCGAGAACGCGGCCGCCGTCGAACTCCAGGACGGCCGTGTTCATCCTGTCCGGCTCACGCCACTCCGGGAGGCGGAGGACGCGGCCCGAGATGACCAGGTGGACGATGCCGACGACGCCGCCGAAATCGAGGACGATGATCTTGCCCCGCCTCCCCGTCCCGAGGAGCTTGCGCCCGACGAGCCTGCGCGGGAACTCCCCCATCTCGACGTTGGTCACGTCGGGCCGGAAGACCTCGGCCCGCAGCACCTCGCGCCCGGCCGCGAGCGCTGCGACGTCCTGGGAGATGACGGTCGTCTCGGGCAACTCGGGCACTAGCGCCCCTCCAGGAGCTTCTCGAGGTAGAGGGCGACCCCGTCCTCGTCCACGTTCGGGACCACCTCGTCGGCGGCCCGGCGCACCCCTTCGGTCATCGGTCCGACGGCGACGCCGCACCCGGCGAAGCGGAGCATGTCCACGTCGTTGTCCGCGTCCCCGAAGGCGAGCACGCGCTCAGCCCCTATGCCCCACCGCCCGCAGAGGAACTTCAGCGCCGTGGACTTGGTACCTTCGAGGCCGCCGACCTCGACGTAGTGCGGCAGGCTGCGGGTCACGAAGAGCCTTCCCCTGAACGTCTCCTGGGCGTCTTCGAGCCATTCGGGCACGTCGTCGGGGTGGTCCACGATCACGAGCTTGGTCGGCTCCTCCTGCGAATCGGCGAGCCATTGCGCCGGGGAATCGACCACGACGACGCCGGGCTCTTCGGAGCGCCTCGAGAACCGCAGGGCGGCCGGGCTGTCCGGGGAGGAGACGACGCGACCGTCCACGAAGATGCGGGCGTGCAGGCCGCGCCCCGCGGCCCAATTCAGGACTTCGAGGCCAAGGTCTTTGGGCAGCGTCCGGTGCAGGAGCGTCTCCCCGTCCATGCGGCGGACCATCGATCCCCCGTAGCAGACTATGGGGTCCTCCCCGCCGAAGCCTAGCCTCCCGGCGTGCTCGACGGCGGACTCGTAGCGCCGGCCCGTGGCGACGACGAGGCGCATCCCGCGCTCGCGCAGGTTTTCGATCGCGGCCAGGGTGCGGTCCGTTATCCCGAGGTCCCGGCGCAGCAGCGTGCCGTCGAGGTCGAAGGCGCAGAGGTCGAAGCGCAGCCCCCCGTTCCGTTCCGCGACCAAAGATCTCCCCTCAAAAACCGTGAAGACCGGGGCGTCTCCCCGGCCACCAAAGGTGGCCCGATGATACCGCGTCCGCGCCGTGGTGTAATGCGGGGGGCACAAGGGGAACGGCGCGGGAGAGGGAGGGTTTCGTGAAGCTGGCGGGTCGTATGGGGCGCCTGGGCACGGAGACGGCGTTCTCCGTCCTGGCCAAGGCGAAGGGGCTCGAGGCGCAGGGACAGGACATCATCCACCTGGAGATCGGGGAGCCCGACTTCGACACGGCGGAGCACATCGTCGAGGCCGGCTGCCGGGCGCTCCGCTCCGGCGAGACCCACTACACCCCGACCGCCGGCATACCCGAGCTGCGCGAGGCGATCGCCGCCGACGTCGCGAGGAGCAGGGGGATAAGCGTAGATCCGGCGCAGGTCGTGGTCACGCCTGGGGGCAAGCCGATCATGTTCTTCGCCATCCTGGCACTCGTGGAAGCGGGCGACGAGGTCCTGATGCCGAACCCGGCGTTCCCGATCTACGAGTCGATGGTGGACTTTGTCGGGGGGACCCCGGTCTTCGTCCCGCTGCGCCAGGAGAACGGGTTCAGGTTCGACCTCGACGAGTTCCGGGCGGGCCTGAGCGAGGATACGAAGCTCGTGATCCTCAACTCTCCGGCCAACCCGACCGGCGGCGTGTTCACCGCCGAGGACATACGGGGCATAGCCGAGATCCTGCGCGAACGCCCCGACGTAGTGGTGCTCTCCGACGAGATCTACTCGCGCCTCCTCTACTCGGGCTCCTTCGCCAGCATCGCCACAGAACCGGGCTTCGGCCCCGACGAACGGACCGTCGTCCTCGACGGCTTCTCCAAGACCTACGCGATGACGGGCTGGCGCCTCGGCTACGGCGTGATGCCGGAGGCTTTGGCCGAGCAGGTGACGAAGCTCCAGGTCAACTCCAACTCCTGCACGGCCGCCGCCACCCAGCACGCGGGCCTCGCCGCCCTCGCGGGCCCCCAGGACGCCGTGGACCGGATGCTCGAAGAGTTCCGCGCCCGCCGGGACCTGATCGTGGCCGGCCTCAACGACCTGCCGGGCGTCGAGTGCATCTCCCCGCAAGGCGCCTTCTACGCCTTCCCGAACTTCTCCGGCACGGGCCACTCGGCCGATGAACTCGCCGACCTGCTCCTCGAAGAGGCCGGGGTCGCCTGCCTCTCCGGCACCGCCTTCGGCCGCCACGGCGAGGGCCACCTCCGGTTCTCCTACGCCAACAGCCGCGAGAACATCTCCCTGGCCCTCGACCGCATGAACGAGGTCCTGGCCCGAACCGCCCGGTAGGGCCGAACCTCGGCACTACCCCTCGCGGGCGGCGTGGCGGGTGGACAACCTGAACGATAACCTCGTCCGCGAGGACCGGCGTGCCCTCGTAACCCTCGCTCCGGGACTTTCTCCCGCGTTACCCACACCCCCCGCAACGCTGCCCGCGCCCACCCTAACCTACTTCCCCGTATACTGCAAACAATAGTTTGTAGTACAGTGAAAACAAAAAACTAACGCCCCCGCGCGGTCTCTATCGGGCTTCGGCGCGGGCGCGGTTCCGGGGGGCGGGCAGAGGTGTCGAGGGAATGAGGGGCGAGGAGTTGGCGGGGGTGGGGCCTACGGTGGTCTCGGTGCTGGCGCTCGTGCTCTCGTTGCTCAACCTCTATCTCCAGAGGCGGGACCGGAGGCCGAGGCTAAAGATCCGGGCCCGCTACGAGTACCGGGTGGGCGCGCCGGAGGTGGGGTTCCCGGCGGGCTCCCCCGCGTCACAGGTGTACGACGAGTCCCAGGAGGGTCTGTACATGCTGTTGGGGGATTTTCTTCGGGAGCACGGCGTCGGGTACCCGCGGGGCTCCCCGGTGGTGCGGTTCGCGATCTCCAACGAGGGCGAGAGGGTCGCCTACCTCAACGCCGTCCGGCTGGTGTTCCGAGAGGGGGGGCCGCTCGGGCGGCGGATGGTGCTCGACCCCGTCCAGAAGCGGGTGCTGCCCCTGCACCTCGCCAGAGACGCCGCCAACGTGGCGGGGTCAGGCGCGGCGGAGGGTCTTCCCGTCGAGGTCGTTCCTGGGAACGGCGTCGGCTACAGGTTCTCCCTGACCCGCCTGGCCAACACGCTCGAGAAGGAAGGTCACACCGGCAACGTCCGCCTCTCGCTGGAGGCGACCGACAGGCTGGGCAACGCCTACCGGCGTCCCTTCCGCGTCAACACCGACCTCTGGGCCTACCGCGAAGACCGCGGCCAGGCGCCGGAGCCGGGGTGACCGTCGCGAGGGGCGATCGGCAGGGTTCGGGAAACTTCCCGCATCCCCGCACGTAGACTAGAACAGGCACACAAGAGAGGAAAGGAGTGCGCCCGTGACCGAAGAACGCGACAACTACGGCGTCGAGCCGGGGTCGGGCGGCGGTTTGGGCCCCGACGGGTCCACGACGATGATGGGGTCGAGGGACGAGGACACCTGGTCGGCGCTGGCGCACCTCTCGATCTTTCTCAACCTCTTCACCGGCTTTCTGGGCCCGGTGGGGGCGCTGGTGATCTGGCTGATATACAAGGACCGCTCCCCGCGGGTGGGCTTCCACGCCCTGCAGTCCCTGTGGTACCAGTTGGCGTGGATGGTGATCCTGGTCGTCGGGTGGACCCTGACCACCTTCCTGATGATCGTGCTGGTGGGCTTCCTGCTCGTTCCGGTGATGATCGTGGCGTCTCTGGTCCCCTTCGTGCACATGGCGTACGCCGCCTACAAGGTCAATCAGGGGGTGGATTACCGGTACCCTTGGATCTCCGACCTGGTCGACGGCCGACGCCACACCGGGATCTGAGGTCCCCCGGAGGCTCGCGTCTGCCTCGCCGCTGCCTTATGCTGCTCCCGTGGGGGCATGGCTACGGCGCGTGTTCGGGGGGAGGGGCGAACCGGACCTGCGCCTCTCGCAGTCCCTCGGGGCCTTCGCCGGTCCGGAAGGAAACATCTCCCCCCTGCACGCCTTCTTCGAGGTGACCAACGCCGGGGACGAAGAGGTCGAGGTGGCCAGGGTCTACGTGTCCGCGAAAGGAGAGCCGCGGCCGGTCTACGAGGGTCCCTTCGCCGGGGACCACGCCCTGCCCTTCACGCTCGCGCCCGGCGAGTCCTCCCGGTTCCACGCCCGCGCCAAAGCGCTCGCGAGAGACCTCAAAGAGGCAGGGCACGACGGCCGTCCCCGGGTGCGCCTCGTGGTCGAGGACGCCTCGGGGAACCGCAGCGAGAAGACTTTCGTGTACAGGGTAGACGAGTACCTGCGCCTGAAGGACGAGTAGGGCGTCGGTCGTCGAGGCCCGCGGGTCGGCCTCAGGTCACGGCGCGCCGGGAGCTCAGCCCGCCGTCGACGGTGAGCACCGTGCCGCTCACGTAGCCGGCGCGCGGGCTGGCGAGGAACACGATGGCGTCCGCCACGTCCTCCGAGGTCGCCGCACGACCGCCCGGCAGGCGCGAGAGCCGCTCGCGCCAGCGTCCGGGGTCGCCGAACTCCTTTTCGGCCTGGCGGCGCATGAACTCCATGCCCCGCTCGTTGGTCATGTCGCCCGGGCTGACCCCGACGACCCGCACGCCGTGGTCGAGGCTCTCCCCGCCGAGCGCCCGCGTGAGCGTCGCGAGGGCCGAGTTGGCCGAGAGGCCGGCGGCGTAGTCGGCCGGCCTCTGGTCGCCGGCGGTCCCGATGACGTTGACGATGACGCCGCGCCCGCGGGCCCCCATCTCCGCGTACAGCGCCCGCATCATGTTGACGTAGCCGAAGACCTTGAGGTCCCAGGCCTCGCGCCAGCGGTCGTCGTCGATCTCCTCGATCTTCCCGCCCGGTATGGCGCCGGCGTTATTGACCAGGATATCCACATCGGCGCAGGTTTCGGCCAGCCGCCGCGCGTTCTCGCCCCTGCTCAGGTCGACGGCGTGGACGGCGACCGGCACGTCGAAGTCGCGCGAGATGCCCTTCCGGGCCGCCCAGAGCTTGTCCGCCGTTCTCGCCGCGAGGTGCAGGGCGCATCCTTCGGCGGCAAACGCGTGGGCCGTCGCAAGGCCGATGCCGCCTGAGCCCCCGGTTATGAGGACGGACCGGCCCATCAACCCGAGGTCCATGTCACTCCCGTCTAGATCTCCCCGTCAGGCAATCGCGCGTGAACGTTACCAAGAAACCCCCGCCTGTGCCGGTGGCAACGCAGCTCTCACGTCCCGTGCACCGCCCCCTTAGGGAGAAGGCAAACCGCCGGGCTTCCGGCAGGGGAGACGGGGGCATTCGAACCCTGGTCTCTGCCGAGCAGATGCTAGCTCTTGGCCGTCCGGTCGGCAGCAGACGTCAACCGCTCCCCTTCCACATCTCGCCGAACTAACTCATCTGGGCGATGTGCTGTTCGGTCCTGCCGGCCTGTGATGCCTGGATCGCACGGCGAGAAGCAGGATCACCTCCACCAGCGACACAAACGGGCTTCGCCCCGCCTTCTCGCCAGATGGCGAGACGGGGTAGCGTTCAAGAGCGGCCAGAGCGGCAACGAGAGTTCGGATCACGGCGGCGGATCTCGCGGGCTGGCAGGTACGGGGGCGAGGAGGATCGCCAGCTTATGCGCGGGTCCTTTCGGGTATGACCGTTGGATGGAGAGACGTTTCGGGTCGACGGCCCCCTACACCGCGGGCGTGGAAGAAGAGTTCCAGCTCGTCGACCCCTCCACCCGGGAGCTGGCCCCGGCCATAGAGGCCGTGCTCGACGCCGCCCCGGACGGTTCCGAACGGATGGCCCGCGAGCTCTTCCAGGACTGCGTCGAGATGCGCACGCCCGTGTTCTCCGACGTCGCGGAGCTGGCCCGGCGGCTGCCCGCGTTCCGGCGCGAGGTCGCGAAGGCGGCGAACAAGGCCGGGGTGGGGATCGCGGCCTCGGGGCTGCACCCGATCTCCGACCCCTTTGCCCAGAAGGTTACGCCGGGCGAACGCTACAGGCGCATGGAGGAGGAGCTTGGCGCCCTCGCCCGGCTCCAGATCATCTACGCGCTGCACATCCACGTCGGCGTGCCCGACGAGGAAGCCGCCATCCAGGCCACGAACGCGCTGCTGCGCCACGTGCCCATCCTGACCGCGCTCTCCGCCAACTCCCCGTTCTGGCACGGCATGGACACGGGATTCGCCTCAGCCCGCGTCAAGGTCCGGGACGCCTCCCCGCGTTCGGGCCTCCCGCCGACCTTCCGCAGCTGGGAGGAGTTCGAGGGCTACACCGAAACCCTCGTCGCCATGGGGAACATACCGGACTTCTCCTGGTTCTGGTGGGACGTGCGTCCGCACCCGCGCAACGGCACGGTCGAGCTGCGGGTCCCCGACGCCCAGGCCGAGCCCGACTACGTCGTCGCGCTCGCCGCCCTGACCCAGTGTCTCGTGGCGACCGCAGGCGAATACGCCCCAGAAGACGCCCGCTTCGTCTCGGAGAACAAGTGGCGTGCGATCCGCCGCGGCCTCGACGCCCGCCTCTACGACTTCACCACGGGGGAGGAGAAAGGCGCCCGGGAGACCGCCAGGGACCTCGTCGCCCGCCTGCGCCCCGTCTCTCAAGATCTCCGCTGCGAAGCCGAGCTCGATGGCGTGCTAGAGATCCTGGAGCGGGGCACCGGCGCCGAGCTGCAGCGGGCAGCCTACGAAAAGCGCGGATCGCTCGAGGACGTGGTCGATTACCTGCTCGAGACCACGGCGCAGGTCTGAGGTTCCGTGGGCGTCCCCTCGATGCGATCGCCTCGTAGCCTTCGCCCTCGGGACGAGGATTGCCCCAGAAGAGTCCACGGCCAGAGGAGGCAACGATGCTGCACCGTAACGTAGCCGACGGAGTCCACCGGATCGGCGAACACTTCGTCAACTGGTACATCGTAGAGGAGGGCGGCCGGCTCACCGTGGTCGACGCCGGCCTACCGGCCTCCTGGCGCTCCTTGCTGGAGGCCCTGAACGGCATCGGCCGCTCGCCTGGCGACGTCGAGGCGCTCGTGCTCACGCACGCCCACTTCGATCACATAGGCTTCGCCGAGCGGGCGAGGGTGGAGCTCGGCATCCCGGTTTGGGTCCACGAGAACGACGCGTCGCTCACCAAGCGGCCCTGGCTGTACATGAGCGAACGAAGCCCGCTCCCGTACCTCGGCCGCAGGACGCTGCCGATCGTGGCCTCCTTCGTCCGGGCCGGGGCACCGCGCGTGGGCCCCATCCGCGGGGTGCGCCGGTTCGGGAGCGAAGGGGTCCTCGACGTGCCGGGCTCGCCCCACGTGCTGTTCACGCCGGGCCACACTTTGGGCCACGTCGCGCTCCACCTGCCCGACCGGGACGTTGTCATCACGGGCGACGCGCTCGTCACGCACGACCCCTACACCGACACCCGGGGGCCACGGATCGTCGCGCAGGCCGCCACCGCCGACAGCGAGCGGGCGCTGGCCTCGCTCGACCGCCTCGCGGAGAGTGGCGCCGGCACGCTCCTGCCGGGGCACGGCGAACCCTGGACGGGCGGTGCCGAGAGCGCCGTGCGGGAAGCCAGGCGGGCGGGCGTCCGTTGACCACCGCTTGGCGGGTGCCGAAGAAGTCCATAGCGCAGAGAAGAAAGGGGTCGCATCCATGCTCGCGATGAACTTCCGGGGGCCCCACAGGGTCCGGATCGACCACAAACCCGAGCCGGAGATACTGCACCCCCAGGACGCCATAGTCCGGGTCACGCGCTCGTGCATCTGCGGCTCGGACCTGCACCTGTACAACGGGTCGGTGCCGGACACTAGGGTCGGGACGACGTTCGGCCACGAGTTCACCGGCATCGTCGAGGAGATCGGGGACGGGGTCGAGAAGCTGAAGGTCGGCGACCACGTCCTGGTGCCGTTCAACATCGCCTGCGGGACGTGCGTCTTCTGCCAGCAGGGGCTGTACGGCAACTGCCACGAATCGAACCCCCAAGCCACGGCGGTCGGAGGCATCTACGGCTACTCGCATACCGCGGGCGGCTACGACGGCGGGCAGGCCGAGTACGTCCGCGTCCCTTACGCCGACGTGAGCCCGACGGTCATCCCGGAGTGGATGGACCCGGACGACGCGGTGCTGCTCACCGACGTGGTGCCCACGGGGTACCAGGGGGCCGAGATGGGCGGCATCCAGCCCGGCGACACCGTCGTGGTCTTCGGGGCAGGCCCGGTCGGCATCATGTCGGCCAGGTGCGCCTGGCTCTTCGGGGCGGGGAGGGTCATCGTGATCGACTGCGTGGATTACCGGCTCGAGTTCGCGAGAGAATACGCGCCCTGCGAGGCCTACGACTTCAGGTCGCTCGAGGACCCCGTCGTGTTCATCAAAGGGACCACCGACTCTTTAGGGGCCGACGTGTGCATCGACGCCGTGGGGGCAGAGGCGGCCGGCAGCGCGCTGCAGACCGTACTCGGCAGGAAGCTGCTGATGCAGGGTGGGTCGGCAACGGCGCTCCACTGGGCGATCAACTCCGTCAAGAAGGGCGGGATCGTCTCCATCGTCGGCGTCTACGGACCCGTGGGCACCCACGTCCCGATGGGCAACGTGGTGAACAAGGGCATCACCATCAGGGCGAACCAGGCATCGGTGAAGCGGCTCCTGCCGCGGCTGATCGAACACGTCCAGAA
>DASYWA010000091.1:0-1529 GCA_035936475.1 Rubrobacter sp.
GGCTGGACGTGATCCTGGTGGGGGAGGACCCCGCCTCCGTCACCTACGTGCGCAACAAGCAGAACGACTCCGCCGAGGTCGGCATGGAATCCCGGACCCACGCGTTCGGGGACGGCGTCTCCCAGGAGGAGCTGGCGGAGGTCGTGGAGGGCCTGAACGAAGACGCGGAGGTCTCGGGGTTCTTTATCCAGCTCCCGCTGCCGGAGGGCCTCGACCCGCAGCCCCTCGTCTCCCGGATACGCCCGGAAAAGGACGTCGACGGCCTCAACCCCGAGAGCGCCGGGCGGCTCTCCGCGGGGCTGCCGTCCCTCCTGCCCTGCACGCCCCACGGGATAGTCCAGCTCCTCAGGCGCCACGATGTCCCGCTGGAGGGCCGCGAGGCGGTGGTGCTCGGCCGCTCCAACCTCGTCGGCAAGCCGATGGCCCAGCTCCTCCTGCGCGAGAACGCCACGGTGACCGTCTGCCACTCGCGGACAAAGAATTTGGCCGAGGTCGCCGCCCGCGGGGACGTCCTGATCGTCGCCCTGGGCCGTCGCGAGATGGTCGGGGCTGAGCACGTCAAGGAGGGCGCCGTCGTCGTGGACGTCGGGATCCACCGGAGGGACGGCGGAGGACTGTTGGGAGACGTGAGGTTCGCGGAGGTGGAGACCAAAGCTTCGGCCATAACCCCCGTCCCCGGGGGCGTCGGCCCCATGACCCGGGCGATGCTCCTATTCAACACCCTCCAGGCGGCGCGCGGCGGGGTGGGCGGATAGTGCCGGTTCGGCTCCGACGCCCTCCCGCCTCGATAGGGCGGCCCCGGCACACGGGTGGTCAGGAAGGGCTGCGGGGGCCGTGATGTCGTCGTGGCCGACGCGCGTCTTAGCGGGATTCCCCGCGACGGAGGACCGTCGAGAAGGCGCGCCTGTAAAGCACGGCCCTGGGACGCCGGAAAGGAAGGTAAAGGAATGGAGAACGGAACCTTGCTCCTCGAAGACGCGGGCGAGCGGTATCCGCCCGAGCACCGGGTGGATCTGCCTCGCATCGAGCGGGCCGTCCGCGAGATACTGGCCGCGGTGGGGGAGGACCCCGACCGGGAAGGCCTGAGAGACACGCCCGCGCGGGTCGCGAGGGCCTACGAGTTCCTGTTCGCCGGGCTGGGCGTGGACCCCATCCAGCAACTGACCGTCGGTTTCCAGGAGGACCACCACGAGATGGTCCTCGTCCGGGACATCCCCTTCTATTCAACCTGTGAGCACCACCTGCTGCCGATGATCGGCATGGCCCACGTCGGGTACGTACCCGACGGCAAGGTGGTGGGGCTCTCGAAGCTGGCCCGGGTCGTGGAAGGCTACTCCCGCCGTCCCCAGCTTCAGGAGCGCCTCACCGCCCAGGTGGCCGACGCCCTCCACGGGAGCCTCGGGGCCAAAGGCGCCATCGTCGTGGTGGAGGCGGATCACCTCTGCATGACGGTCAGGGGCGTCCAGAAGCCGGGCAGCGTTACCGTTACCAGCGCCGTGCGCGGCATCTACGCCAAAGACCAGCGCACC
>DASYWA010000092.1:0-2228 GCA_035936475.1 Rubrobacter sp.
GACGACGACCTGCGCCGGGATATAGAGCTGGCGCAGGAGATGGGCTTCAACGGGGCGCGCAAGCACCAGAAGGTCGAGGACCCCCGGTGGCTGTACTGGGCCGACACTTTGGGCTTCCTGGTGTGGGGCGAGGCGGCGAACGCCTACCAGTACTCGCCCGACTATGTCCGCCGGTTCACCGCCGAGTGGCAGCAGGCCGTCCGGCGCGACCACAACCATCCCTGCATCGTCGCCTGGGTGCCGATGAACGAGAGCTGGGGGGTGCGCGAGATCGCCACCGACCCCAGGCAGGTCGAGCATCTGCTAGCCATGTACCACCTCACGCGCTCGCTCGACGGCTCGCGGCCGGTGGTGTCCAACGATGGATGGGAGCACGCGCTCACCGATCTTTGCGCCATCCACGACTACAGGAACGCGGCCGTCCTGGCCGAACGCTACCGGACGGCCGAGACGAGCCTCGCCGAGCCCGAGAGGCACCCCGTGTACGCGCCGGGACACGGGTACCGCGGCGAGCCGATACTCATCACCGAGTTCGGCGGCATCGCCTTCAAGACGGCGGACCCGGGGTCTTGGGGCTACCGCACCGTCTCGAACGCCGAAGAGCTTCTGGAGCGCTACGGAAACCTGGTCTCTGCGCTGCTGCAGAGCAGCGTCGTGCAGGGCTTCTGCTACACGCAGCTCACCGACGTCGAGCAGGAGATCAACGGCCTCTTGACCTACGACCGGCGTCCCAAGGCCGACCTCTCCCGCATCCGGGAGATAACGGCCGCGAAAGAGCGAGAGGCCAGGGTGCGAGAGGGTATCGAGCCGTACGAGTCGTGAGCCTCGCCCTCGCCGAAGGAGGTCCGCGACCGTTATACGCGGCGAGGAACTACTAAAGGAGGCCGATCTTATGGGCGGGCCAACCTACACCAACCCCGTCTACGACGGCTACCTGGGGGACCCGTTCGTGCTCAAGCACAACGGAGAGTACTACGCCTACGGCACCGTGCCGCTGGGCGAGCTCGCCGTCCCGGTGCTGCACTCCCGAAACCTGGTGGACTGGCGCCCGCTCGGCAAGGCCCTCAGCCTGCACGACGACGCCTTCGAGGCGCTCTGGGCGCCGGAGGTCGCCTACGACAACGGCACGTTCTACATGTACTACTCCGCGGGCGGGGAGGAGGGGCAGGGCCACCAGTTGCGCGTGGCCCTCGCCTCGAGTCCGGCCGGGCCTTTCGAAGACAGCGGCGCCGTGCTCACGCCCGATGACCCGTTCACGATAGACGCCCACCCCTTCCGTGACGAGGACGGCCGATGGTACCTCTACTACTGCCGAGACTTTCTCGATCCCGACGCCGAAGGGCGCGTCGGTACGGGGATCGTGGTGGACCGGCTGGTGGATATGACCCGGCTCGCGGGCGAGCGCCGCCCCGTCGTGCGGCCACACGCGGACTGGCAACTCTACGAGCGGCAACGGGAGTGGTACGGGCGCGTGTGGGACTGGTACACCGTGGAAGGTCCCTTCGTTCGCAAGCACGAGGGGCGTTACTATTGCCTCTACAGCGGCGGCGCGTGGAGGGAGCCGAATTACGGCGTCTCCCACGTGGTGGCGCATCACCCCATGGGACCGTTCGACCGTCGGGCGGAGACGGAAGGCCCCGACATACTGCGCACCCGGCCGCAGAAGGTGGTCGGACCGGGGCACGCGTCGGTCGTGCTCGCGCCCGACAACGCGCGCGAGTACCTCGTCTACCACGCGTGGGATCGGGCCCACAAGAGCCGTCAGATGCGGATAGACCCGTTGACCTGGGAGGGGAAGGCGCCGTCCTCCACCGGCCCGACGCTCGACCCGCAGCCGGCGCCGCCGCTGCCGGCTTTCGGCGACCTTTTCGACGGGCCCGACGGCGCGCCGCCGGACCCGGGCTCCTGGCTGGCGGAGGGGGGAGAATGGAGGCAGGTAGCCGGGGAGCTCGTCCAGCGAGATCCGGGAGCCCGGCCGGCCACCGCGCTGATCGCCGGCGTTTCGCCTGGGGAGAGGTACCTGCTCGAAGCGAACGTGCGGATGCTGGAGGCCGGGGAGGGCGGCGGTCGGTACGGCGTGTATCTGGACCATGGCCCGGAAGACCGAACTCTCCTGACGCTGGCGGCGGACGGGTCCGGGCTGACGTGCGACCGGGCGCGAAACCCGCCGGAGCCCGGCGTCCATCCGGGTCCGCCGAACCTCGGCGCCGGCTTCAGGACCGACGTCT
>DASYWA010000093.1:0-2052 GCA_035936475.1 Rubrobacter sp.
GGGCATCCGGCCGGGTCAGAGGGTTTTGGAGATCGGCTGCGGCACCGGGAACCTAGCGCTCCTCGTCAAGCGCCTCCACCCGGACGCGGAGGTCGTCGGGCTCGACCCCGACCCGAAGGCGCTCGCCCGCGCGAGGCGGAAATCCGAACGGAGAGCGCTTAACGTTCAACTGGACCGCGGGTTCGCGGAGCAGCTCCCCTACCCGGACGGGTCGTTCGACCGGGTTCTCTCCGCCTTCATGTTCCACCATCTCGGGCCGAACGAGAAAGAGGCGACGCTACGCGAAGTACGGCGCGTGCTCAAACCCGGCGGCTCCCTGCACCTGCTCGACTTCGGGGGAGCGAAGGTGTCATCCGACGGCTTCATGGCTCGCCTGTCCCACCGAAACGAACTCCTGCGAGACAATTTCGGGGACCGCATCCCGACGCTCATGCGAGAAGCGGGTTTGACGGACCCGATGGAGGTGGACCATCGGGTCCGGAGGGTGTTGGGGCGCGTCACGTACTACCGTGCGGTCGTGCCGCTTGCGGAGTCCGACGTTACCCGACCCGGCGAGGGTCCACGTAAAGAGGTCGGAGGGCAAATGCCGTGAGGAACACGAACCTGTCGCCGCCCTGGCGCAAACTGCTGCTTACCGTGCACGTGGCGACGGCCGTCAGCGTGCTCGGCACCGACCTGGTGTTGCTGGTGCTGGGAATCTCCAGCGTACGCGGGGCAGATCCCTGGACCATCTACCCGGCCGCCGACCTGATCGCAACGTGGTTGCTGGCGCCGCTCGCCGTCGTTGCCCTCGGCACCGGTGTTCTGCTGGGCCTGCTGACGCGGTGGGGCTTGTTCAGGTATTGGTGGGTGACGATCAAGCTGACGCTCACGGCGATCCTGACCGGCGTCATCCTCTTCGTGCTCGTGCCCAGGCTGGGTGCGGCAGCCGACGCCGCAACCGGGCCAGCGCCCCAGACGTTCACCATCGCCGAGCGCCTGCCTCTGGCGGTCGCCCCGGCGGCCGGGGTCACGCTGCTGATACTTACCGTGGTCCTCGCGGTCTACAAGCCACCTTGGAGGCTGCGAGTGCGGCCAAAGCGAGCGCAAGGAAAGGGCCTGTCCTGATGTTGTTCATCGAACTGTTTGCTCCCAAAGGCACCCTTAGTGAGCGTTTGGTAAATCGAGAGACGCAGGTTTCCGAGCAAGCGAACCTCAGAGCACTACTGTCCGCGGCTTGGGCCTATGGTGCGCCTGGTTGTATAAGGCCGGTCTCGTAGGCCAAGACGACTGCCTGGACGCGGTCACGCAGCCCGAGTTTCGTTAGCATGCGCCCCACGTGGGTGCGGACCGTCGTCTCCGATACATAGAGTTCACGGGCGATCTCGGCGTTGGAGAGACCACGCGCCACGAGCTTCAACACCTCTAACTCGCGCCCGGTGAGTGTTCCCAGCCGCTCGGGCTTGTGGGCCTGTGGCAGATGGCGGGCGAACTCGGCGATGAGGCGCCGGGTGATCTGCGGGGCAAGCAGGGCGTCGCCCCGCGCCACGACGTGCACCGCCGAGATTAGCTGCTCGGCAGGGCCGTCCTTGAGCAGAAATCCACTGGCGCCGGAGCGGAGCGCCTCGTAGACGTACTCGTCGAGGTCGAAGGTGGTCAGGATCAGGACACGTGGCCCTTCTTCGGGGTCGGTCACGATCTTGCGGGTGGCCTCCAGCCCGTCGAGGTGCGGCATGCGGATGTCCATCAGGACGACGTCGGGGTTGTGTTGACGGGTGGCCTCTATCGCCTCGCGGCCATCGCCCGCTTCGCCGACCACCTCGATGTCCGGCTCGGAGTCGAGGATCACTCGGAAGCCGGTACGCACCAGTTCCTGATCATCGACTACCACGACGCGAACGCTCATGACCGGTTCGCGTCTAGCGGGAGCCGCGCCCGCACCAGGTAGCCGCCGTTGTGCCTGCCGTTCTCGAACACGCCACCGTAGATGGCGACGCGTTCGCGCATCCCTATGAGCCCTTGCCCCGAGCCTCCGCCCTTACCGGTACCGGGGCCGTCGTCGGCTACCTCCAG
>DASYWA010000094.1:0-2603 GCA_035936475.1 Rubrobacter sp.
CCACAGGACCGCGTCGAAGACGGCGGCCAAGCTCTCCGTGGCGAGGATCCCCCATACCACGAACGCGGCCGATAAGACCGCCGCGATCCAGAACACCGTGGGATCGATTCTCGGACTTGCCGACCTTTGCATCTCTATCTACCCCTTCCCCAGCCCTCCGGCACCATACGTTCGCCCCGTTCCTTGCAAATCGTGCGGGCACTGTAACGCATAGCGCAACTCGTTTCAAGCATACCGCCGAGCGCCTCCCAGGGAACGCCAGGAGAGGAAACGCCACCCGAACCGGCGGCAAAAGACCGCAAGCGACGCCGTGGGGCCGACCCTTCTCGGCGCACCTGACTCGTGGCACGATAACCCCCTCTTCGGGCGGGTCACGGAGGGTTCCGGTTGGAATGACGAAACGGGTGCCGGGGGATGGCGCCCCACCACCGGGTTACTTTCGCGGGCCAGGCTAGAGGGCGGGACGCCGCTCGTCGCGTACCGCCGACCGCAACCATGCTCGCGACCGCTCCTACCCGGGTCGACGCCGATGACGATCGAGCGGCCCCGCCGCATCGCGATTCGTCTTCTCCCCCACCCTCAGGTCGGGGTTGTCGTACTTGGCGAGGACCCGAGCCGCGTAACGGTAGGTGTTGTCGTACACGCACAACACCCGATCGTCTCGATCCATGGCCTCCCAGGTGCGGCGGTTGCCCGGTCCGGGCAGTGCGCCCCAGGCGTAGAACCCTCCCCCCTCCTCGCGGACTCGCTCCAGCTCCTCGTGGTGCGCTTCGGCGAAGTTGGCAAAAACCGTCTCGTCGGGGATGGGATGCTCGATGGAGTCAGACAGATGCCGCCTGGCGGCCCGATCGCCGGCGGTAAAGACGAAGATCTTTGGCATCACGGGTACTCCGTGTACTTGGCGGCCTTGCCCCTGACCAGCTCTGCTGGGTATTTCTCTTCGTTTACGCGCAACTTGGCTTTCGCGGCCTCGACGGGATCGATGCCGAGTTTGTCCGCCAGCTCGGTCAGGTAGATCATCACGTCCCCGATCTCCTCCCTGACCTCGGCCAGTTTCGCGGGGGGCAAGTCATAGCTCTGCTCCTCGGTAAGCCATTGGAAGTGCTCGACGATCTCCGCCGCCTCGACGCTGAGAGCCATCGAAGGTTTTTCGGAGAATGGAACTGCTCCCAATGCCGTTCCGCGATGAACGCGCCTATAGCAGTCCGTAAGTCTTCCAAACCGGGAGCCTCCCTAACCTGTCGAAGATCTGTGCATGATAGTCCATAGACCTGAAGTGTGGGTAGAGAGCGGTTCTCGGCGCTTCGCTTGCCGCGTGGCGGTTTACGAGCAACCTCCATCGGAATGAGCTTCTGAGAACACATCTCCTAAGCAACACGGTGAATAAGGCCGTCTTGTCGCGCCCCCCGCCAAACCACCGATCAATCGGCCGGGATCGCTACCCCGTGGTCGCCATCCGTCTTCTGGGGCAAGCCATCGCTGACCGTGTAGTAGTCGCCAGAATCCCCGACGAACACGTGGGCCGCTGCGTTGAGTCCCGTCGGCGAATCCAGCGTGCCGGCGGCGATCGAAACCCGGTGGCCAGAGGTCGGCTCCCAGAACAGGTTTGATCCGCAATCCCCACAGAACCCGCGCCGAGCCATCGAGGATGATCGGTACCAGTGTAACCCCTTCGACTCGTTCAGGATGAGTTCGTCCGGCGGACGCGTCGCCGTCCAGGCGGAGAAGTGGCCGCTTGTACGCCGACACTGGGTGCAGTGGCAGTAGACCACGGGCCGCAGCGGCCCACGCATCTCGTAGCGAACGGCACCGCACAGGCAGCCGCCGGTCGCCCTGATCTGAGTTGGATCTTCTCGCATCGCTGCCCCCTACAGCGGGAAGCCGTACTCGTCTGTCGGTAGCGGCGCGAGCGCTGCGGCCGGTAGCCTTACCTCGGGCCCGCCCCCGTCCATCTTGACGGTGTAGTCGCCATCAGGAAGCATCGGCGGCAAGATCACCCGTCCCCTCTGACCCGCGTATTGTTGGCTGGCCTGATGGCTAGGCTCCGATCCCGCTACGGGCCCGACGTTTACCCACCCACCCGGTTCGATCAACTTCTGCCCCGCTTTCCCGGGTGGCTTCCTACGATGCGAACATCCTACGTCACAGGAGCGACGAGGACGCCGGTCCTGTCCGGTATCCGCATACCCTAATACTAGCGCCCCTGCGGCGTCCTGTGTTATCGGCGCCCTCGGAAGTGCCGGGCCGTCGAAAGCCTTCACCGGGTATTCTGGCTCCTACAAGACCCGAAGGCCTTGACGGAGGCCAAGATGCCTTCCCCGGTGGACGTTTCGGAGCCCAAGTAACTTCTCGCGCGGTCAGGACCGTGCGCGTTCGGGGGCGGCGACGAACTACTGCCGGGGGGCCTCCTCGGCGAGGACCTGCTCGGCCCAGTCGAGCGCCGCGTTGGTGGCCGGGAAGCCCACGGTGGTCAGCGCCAGGACGATCGCGTGCAGGATCTCCCCCTCCGAGGCCCCCACGCCCAGGAGCTTGCGCGCGTGGGAGCGGACGGCCCCCTCCGACTCCGCGCCGACGGCCACCCCGAGCTTGACCAGGCGCCGCTC
>DASYWA010000095.1:0-37694 GCA_035936475.1 Rubrobacter sp.
CCCGCAGCCCGACTGAGCCCAGACCGGCTGCGGACCGCGGTCCGGGCGGCGATGGGCAAGAGGGCCGGGGCGGAACGCATCGCGGCGGCGTTCGCCAGAGCGGGGGGTCCGGCCGCGGCGGTGGACGCACTGGAAGAGACGTTCGGACGGGACAGGCGTCCGACGCTCGGCGAGAAGACCGGCTGACGGCGGGGACCGCGGGGCCGCGGTCCCCGTGGAGATCCAAGCACCGGCGGTGGCCGTGAGAGAATGGGGAAGACGGCAGGCCGGAGGACAGAGGAGGACGACTTTGGGAGGGCCGCGCATCGTTGGGCCGGCGGATGGCAGGGCCGTGGATTTCGGATCCTTCGGCGTCCGGTTCATGGTCTGGGGCGAGGAATCCGAGGGAGGGTTCTCGCTCGTCGAGCACCCCATCCCCCCGCGGACGCTCGTCGCCCCGCTGCACCGCCACGCCAACGAGGACGAGTACAGCTACGTCCTGGAGGGGCGCATGGGGGCGCTGCTCGGCGAGGAGGTCGTCTACGCGGACGCCGGGACGCTCGTCTTCAAGCCGCGCAACCAGTGGCACACGTTCTGGAACGCCGGCGACGGGCCGTGCCGGATACTCGAGATCATCTCCCCCGGGGGCTTCGAGCACCTGTTCAGGGAGATGGCCGAAGACCCCGAGGCGATGACCGGCGAAGCAGCAGCAACGCTCGACGCCCGCTACGGGATAGAGGTCGACTACGACAGCGTCCCGCGCCTCTGCGAAGAGCACGGGCTAGCCTTTCCCGTCGAAGAGTAAAGGCGTACCGCAACTGGTTGTCCGGGCGGGCGAACATCGGGCGACGCGCGGCGTCATCGGGTCAGGCGGTGTCGGTTTCTTTTCCTCTTCCGAGCGCGGGCACGGCGCCGAGCTGGCGCATCATGCCGAGGTCGTCCCGCGCCACCCAGTGCTCGGCCAGTTTGCCCCCGCCAAAGCGGTAGATGTGGATCGCCTCCATCGCGACCCGGTTGCCGGTAGCGGGGATACCCATGAACTCGCCCCAGTGGGTGCCCGTAAAGACGTCGCGCACCGCCACCTTCTCGCCCTCGGAGATCACGTCCTCCACCTCGTAGCGGAAGTCCGGGAAGGCGTCCTCGAACATGCGGACGACGTCCTTTAGTCCCTGGCGCCCCCGCCGTCTGCCGGGCGGCGCGGCGTGGTTGAGGAAGTCCTCGGCGACCAGCTCGTCCACTACGGAGACATCCCTCTCGTTCCAGAGCTCGTCGTAGGCACGCCGGATGACGGCCCTGTTCTCTTCTGCCGACACGGCTTCGCTCCTCTCCTTCTGCTTCGGTTTCGTCGCGTTTCGGTGTCAGCTTAGGCGGGTTGGCACTGGAGCGCGTACTCCGAACGGAGTATATTTCGCTCGTTGAGCATGCGACTTGACCGGCGCACCGGGCGGGGGGAGTTCAGCGATGGAGCGGCTGAGACAGCGGGACCTCGAGGCCTCCCTCGATTACCTGCGCGGGTTGTACGCCCGGCGAGATCCTGAGGACTTCAAACGCCACGTCCTCGGGACGATCACGGGCCTCGTCCCGTCCGAGCTGACCACCTACAACGAGCTGGACCTCCGTACCTCGGACAACGTCTGGGAGTGGGAGCCTGTACCCTCCGATATCGCCGGGCTGACCAAAGCCTTCACCCTCTACATGGACGAGAACCCCTGCGTCGCCTACTTCCGGCGGACGGGCGACGGACGGGCGACGAAGATCTCGGACTTTCTCACCCAGAGAGAGCTGCGCGGTCTCGGGTACTACGACGAGTACCTGCGGAGGGTGGGGCTGGAACACAGGATGTCCGTCGTCATACCGAAGCCCCCGCACTCCGTGATCGCGCTCGCCCTCGGCCGCGGCGGCAGGGATTTCTCCGAGCGGGACCGCCTCCTGCTCGACCTCCTCCGTCCCCACTTGGCGCAGGCCCATGACAACGCCGTGGCGCTCGCGCGGATACGGGAGGACCCGGAGCACCAGGTCGTGACGAAGGATCGACACCTTTCGAGGGATTCGTTCGTGCGCCTCGGGCTCACCGGCCGGGAGGCGGAAGTCTTCGCGGGCGTGGCCCGGGGAGAGACCAACGAAGAGATAGCCGGTGGCCTCTACGTCAGCCCCCTCACCGTCAAGACGCACCTGCAACACGTCTACCGGAAGCTCGGGGTCGGCAGCCGCACCGAAGCCCTGGTCCGGGCGCTGGATCTCCTCGGCCGGCCCTGAAGTGCGGCCCGACCTCCGGCGGGACGCGGTCTGCTGGTGTCCGTAGGCTACTTTTTGACCGACCCGGCCCCGCCTCTACCCGAAGAGCGAGGGGTAGAGGCCGTCGAAGAAGAGCCTTTTGACCAGCTCGCGGCGGCTGCGGACGCCGACCTTCTCGAAGACGCCCCGCAGGTGGTTCTGGACGGTGTGCTCGGAGACGAAGAGGCGGGCCGAGATCTGGCGGGTCGAGAGCCCGCGGGCCACGAGCCCGGCTATCTCCTCCTCGCGAGGCGTGAGCGCGTAGGCGGCGACGTTTAGCCAGGCGATCTCCTCGGGTTTGGATGGCTCTATGACGATCACGGTCTCGCCCGCGCGGCCGTCGGAAGGCTCGGTGAGGGAGCCGTAGAGCGTGAGCCAGCGCCCCGAGCGCCCACGCACGCGCAGTTGCGGCACGGCCTCGCGGTCTCTCTCTGAATGGGGGCTGAGGGCCCTCTTGAGGCAGATGGCGACCGAGCGGACCGCCTGGGGCAATCTCTCCCATTCGCGCCAGCCCGCGCGCAACTCGCCCAGCTCCCGTAGCCACCGTTCGGCGGCGGGCGTGTGCTGTGCGACGTGGCCTGAGGGGTCGAGGGTCAGGACTCCTGGGACGGCGGAGGCGGTATCTGAGGCCGGGGCCCGCGCGCGCAGGGCGGCGGCCTTCAGTCCCGCGGCGAGGTGCGGGGCCGTCCGCTTCAAGAAGGCGACCTCGCGGGGCCCGTAGTCCTGGCTGCCCTTGGCCCGGATCAGGTCCATCGACCCCCACATGCGTCCGCCGGCGACAAAGACGCCGCGCGCCTCGTGGGCGAGGCCGAGCGGGCCGAGCAGCTCCCGGTAGCGCAAGGAGTCCTCGGGCCTCTCGACCGTCTCGGAGAGCAGCAGGACCGAGTCTTGGGCCCGGGTCATGCCCCTGAGCAGGTCGAGGTCGTGCTCGAAGTACAGGCGCTCGAAAAAGACCGCGGCCTCCTTCGCGCCGAAGGAGTCGTCGGCGAGGGAGTGCGTGATCAGGCCGCTCGCCGGGTCCGCCGTGGAGGCGCAATAGGCCTCGAATCCCACAGCCGGACGCAGCCGCCGGACGACCCGTTCGAGCAACTCTGGCCCGTCCAGACCGGCGCAGCAGAGCCGCTTTACCTCGGAGAAGGTACGCTCTTCCTGAAGTGCCGCGTTCATCTTCTGCCGTCTCCTCTCATCACCCTGCGCCCATGTTCCCGTACGCCCGGTGGCGCCGCATCCCCCAAAGGGGGGATCTTCACCACAAAACTGACAGGTTTCTGTCATACCGTCGCCGTCCCACGCCGTCTACAGTTCCGATCCGACGGACAAATCCTCGCGAAGGGAGCGCTGACGTGGAGACCGAGAAGACGCCGGCAGAGGTGATCCACTCGCCAGATGGCGCGGGCAAGACCGTCTGGATGGTCGGCACGGACCTGGTCACCTTCAAGGCGACGGGGGAGGAGACGGGCGGCGCCTTCGCCCTCTTCGACTCGCTGGTGATACCGGGCGGCGGGCCGCCACCCCACGTCCACACCCGGGAGAGCGAGAGCTTCTACGTGCTGGACGGCGAGTTCGAGTTCCTGGCGGGCGACCGCTGGATCAGGGCCGCCCCGGGCTCCTTCGTCCACGTCCCCAAAGGCGCCCTGCACACGCTCAAGAACGCGGGCGCGGAGGTCGGCCGGCTCCTCACGCTCGTCGTCCCGGCCGGCCTGGACAGCTTCTTCGAGGAGCTGGGCGTGCCGGGCAACGACGTCTCCTCCCCCCCGCCCTTCGGACCGGCGGAGGTAGAGGGGTTGCTGGAGACCGCCGAGAGGTACGGCATCGAGATACCGCCTCCACCACCCGCGCAAGAGGGCTGACGAACCGGGAGATCTCCTCAGGCGCCGAGATCCCGGTGACGTCCACCGTCTCGGGTAGGGCGCAAGCCGTCGTCCGGAGCGCCTAGACCGGCAGCCGGGCTTTGTCCCCCACCTCGACGCCGTGCTCCTCGAAGAAGCCCTTGTTGACCTCAAGGGCGTAAAGCGCGGGCTTGGCGGACGTGTAGTGGGGCGGCGTGTCGTCCAGCACCTTCATGTCCTGGATGTCAACGATGCGCCCCTCGGAGTCCATAAAGGCTATGGAGAGCGGGATCAAGGTGTTCTTCATCCAGAACGACAGCTCCCGCTCCTCGGGGTACACGAATAGCATCCCCGAATCCTCGGCAAGCGCCGTGCGCCCCATGAGCCCCCTTTGCATCTCGTCTATGTCGTCGGCAACCTCGACCTCGACCTCGACGATTCGCCCTCCGGAGGCCACTATCCGCACCGTGCCCGCGGCCAGGGAGGAAGCGCCAGACGTCGGTTCTGTCGCCGTGGTCTGTTGGCTTTCAGCGTTTCTCGTGCCCCCGTCGCCTTCGGGGGACCCGTCGGCGCTCTCGTCCGGGGCACCGCAACCGGCGATCATGAAGACAATCACTAGTAGGACAATCGTCCGTTTCATGCCAGAACAAACTCTACGCGCTTGTTCTGGCGGCCCTTGCTCTTGTGGGCGGTTATCTCGATCTCCCCCACCTCTCTCGTGTTGGCGACGTGGGTGCCGCCGTCGGCCTGGGTGTCCAGGCCTTCTATCTCGACTATGCGGACGGTCTTTACGCGTTCGGGTACGAGGTTGATCTGGGTCCGGATCAGGTCCGGGTTCGCCAGCGCCTCCTCGCGGGGCAACTCGTAGACCCTTACCGGTCGGTTCTCGGCGAGCGCCCCGTTGGCCAGGCGCTCTATCTCGCCGACGACCTCGGCCGTCCACTCGCCGGGGAAGGAGAAGTCCATCCTGGCCCGGTCGGCGCGCATCTGGCCGCCGGTTACTTTGGCGTCGAACGCCTTCCAGATCACACCGGAGAGGACGTGCAGCGCCGTGTGGTGGCGCATGTGGGCGTACCGTCGCTCCCAGTCCAGCGCCCCCTTCAGCTCCCTTACCGTGTCCGGGATGGCCCGGTCGAGGACGTGGACGATTCCGTGCCCCTCCCGGCGGGCGTCGACGACGGCCGCGTTCACGGGGCCTATGCCTAAAGAGCCCTTGTCGGCCGGCTGGCCTCCACCGCCGGGGTAGAAGGCGGTCGCGTCAAGGACGACCTCCCGCCCGTCGATCTTCTTTACGGCGGAGCGGAACTCCCGCAGGTAGGCGTCGTGGAGGAAGAGCTCTTCGGTCACAGCGGGAGGGAGCCGCGTTCGCGGTTCTCGAAGGTGGCGACCTCGCGGTAGCCAACGTCGTGGACGAGCTTGAGGCTCTCGTCGTAGCCGGCGGCGACCTCGCCCGGGGCGTGGGCGTCCGAGGAGAGGACGATGGGAACGCTGCGGCGGTGGAACATCTCGAGGAACTTCCGGGAGGGGTAGATCTCCCCTACCGGCTTGCGCAGGCCCGCCGCGTTCACGTCAACCACCACGCCCGACTCGGCGACGGCGTCGGCGGTCTCTTCGAGCAGCGGGGTGATGTCCCGGTCCGGGTAGTGGCGGAAGATCTTGATGAGGTCCGGGTGGCCTATGACCTCGAAGCGGCCCGAGAGGGCGGCCTCGCGGACGTTGCGGTAGTAGGCCGCGTAGAGCTCGTACGTATCGTAGCGCTCGTATATGCCCTGGTCGGTGGCCCGGTCCACCTCGTCGCCGTCGACGCGGTGGACGGAGCCTATGACGTAGTCGTAGGGGAGCGCCGTCGCGTCCGACTCCATCCGCTCCTCCTGGCCGGGGACGAAATCTATCTCTATGCCGAGACGGAGCACCACGTCCTCGCTCATCTCCCTCGCCTCCTGGAAGGCGGCGACGTCGATCTTGTCCAGGTAGCGGTCGTGCTCCGTTATGCCCATCTGGCGTATGCCCCTGGATCTCGCCACCTCGCAGTAGCTCGAGATGTTCTCGACCGTCATCGGGCGGTCGTCGTGGGCCACGACGTGCAGGTGGTAGTCGATCAAGAGGTCTCACTCCAGGGGTATTGGGGTATAAGGCCGTTCGGCCCTATCTTATCTGATGGACGGGGCGTTTAAACGGGCGGCGGGGAGAGGGGCTGGCAATGAGAAGGATCGCTTACGGGGTGACGGCGGCGCTGGCGGTGGCGGTCGTGGTGGTGGAGTTGCTGCACGCTCCGGTGCTCATGATCTTCGCGATCACGGCGCTAGCCCTGATCGGGCTCGCCTGGGTCCTCGGCCAGGCCACCGAGAGCCTCGGCGCCCACGCCGGACCCCGCATCGGCGGCATCCTGAACGCCACCTTCGGCAACGCCGCCGAGCTCATCATCACCATCTTCGCCCTCTCGGCGGGCCTGACGACCGTCGTCAAGGCATCCATCATAGGCTCTATCATCGGCAACGTGCTCTTCGTGCTCGGCGCGAGCCTGCTCCTCGGGGGCTTGAAGAACGGCACCCAGAGCTTCTCGGCCACCATCGCCGGCGTCAACGCCTCCATGCTCGCCATCGTCGCCGCCGCCCTCGCCCTGCCCACGATCTTCGCGGCGTCCCTCCCCGGCACGCCCCCGACCTTCCTCAGCATAGAGGTGGCGGTGGTGATGTTCATCATCTACATCCTGTACCTGATCTTCGTCTTTCGCTCCCCCGAGGGCCAGGCGGGCGCCGAGCACCACGAGCCCCAGTTCGGGAGGACGGCGTCGTTCGTGGTGCTGCTCGTGGCGACGGCTGCCGTCGCCTACGTCTCCGAGGCGTTCGTGGGCGCCCTGGAGCCGCTGACGGAGGAGGTCGGGCTCTCGGAGTTGTTCGTCGGCATCATCATCGTGCCGGTGGTGGGCAACATCGCCGAGCACATAGTCGGCGTCCAGATCGCTTACAAAAACCAGATGGACTTCTCTATGGCCATCTCGCTCGGCTCCTCCATCCAGGTGGCCCTGCTGGTCACCCCGATCCTGGTCTTCCTGGGGCCCCTCCTCGGCCATCCCCTCCGGCTCACCTTCACGCCGCTCGAGCTCGGGTCCCTGGCCGCGGCGGTCATTATCACCGGCTTTATCGCCCTTGACGGTAAGTCGAACTGGCTCGAAGGCGCGATGCTCCTCGGCGTCTACATCATCTCCGCCATCGCGTTCTTCTACGCGCCGTGAAGGGGGCCTCGGGCGCCGGGCGAGATGAGCCGCGCTGGAGGCGGCTTACGCAAGGGGGCCTGGCACCCGTCGCCCGGTGACGCGGGCGGGTTTGGAACCCGCCCCTAGGGGTCCGTGGGGGGCGTTGCCTGGCGCGGGCCTTCGTTTTTCTGTGCCCGCAACCCGTACATGAGCGGCAAGGCGGGCACGTTATCGGGCGGGACCATCCTGCGCCCAGGTCCCTCGCGCATGCGGGAGAAGTGGCGCTCGCCGTTGGAGTACGGGTACTCCTCGAGGGCCGTTATCTCCAGCCCCGCGCCGGCCAGCGCGGTGACGACCTCACCCAGGCCCCACCGGAACAGGTGGCACGGTTCGGGGTTCCGGAACCCGCCGACGCCCTCCGCGAACCCCGCCGGCGTGAGCGCCCCTGCCGAACCCGCCACGTAGTCGCCGACGCCCTCTTCGAGCAGCAGCGGATCCCCGCCTGAAGGGTAGTCGCGCGCGAGGTTCCAGCCCTCGTCGAAGACATCGGCGGCCGGGTGGAAGTCCACGAGCACGAAGCGTCCCCCGGGTGCCAAGACGGCCTCTATACCGCCGGCCCAGGAGGTGAGATCCGGCAGCCAGCAGACGACGCCGTAGGAGGCGAAGACGACCTCGAAGCGCCGGCCGGTCTCCGCAGTCTCTGCGAGCCAGTCGTACACGTCGGCTCGGACGAAGCGGGCCGGTAACCCGCTCGCTTCGGAGAGACTGCGGGCCGAAAGCACCGCCCTATCGCTGAGGTCCACGCCCGTCACCTTTGCTCCGAGGCCGGCGAGGCTCAACGAGTCGCCCCCCGAATTGCACTGCAGGTGCGCCACCAACGCGCCGGACAGGTCTCCGAGCAGTCGCTCTTCTTCTGGAAAGAGCGTGGAGCCGCCGGCCTTCAGGAAGCCGGCCAGGTCCCCGCGGTGGCTGTCGTGGGCCCCCACGACGGCGTTCCACGACCGGCGGTTCTGGGCGCGAAGCCCGTCCGGGTCGGGCCCGCTCATACCTCCCGCCCTCCGCCGACGTCCCGCAGCACGCCCAGGAACCCCTCCACCGCCCCTCCCCACCGCGGAAGGCCCGAGGCCCGCCGCCGCGCGGCGGCGGACATCGTTTCCCTGAGCCCGGCATCCCGGAGGAGCCGGCCCAGCGCCCCGGAGAGCGCTTCCGTCTCCCCCGTCGGGACCAGCACGGCGGCCTCATCCCCGACGACCTCGGGGACCGGACCAACGCGGCAGGCGACGACGGGCAGCCCGAAAGAGAGGGCCTCGGCGTATACGATGCCGTAGCCCTCGTAGCGAGAGGGGAGCGCGAAGAGGTCGGCGGAGGCGTAGAGGCCGGTCAGGGTGGCCTCCTCGACCGGACCATGGACGAGAACGGAAGGGTCGCCAGACGCGGCCTCCCGGACCAGGGACGCGTACCCCTCATCGGCGTCCGTCTCGCCGACGAGATCCAGGACGGCCCCGGATCTGTCCTCCCTCCTCCAGGCCCGGACGAGGTCGAGTACGCCCTTGCGCGGTATCCACTGCGCGACGCACAGAACGCGCAGCGCCCCCCCCGCGCGAGCCCCCTCCCGGCCCCGCCGAAGCCCGTCGAACCCGGGCGGAATCACGGCCATCCGGTCGGCGGGAACGCCCTTACCCAACAAGAGTTCCCCCCCGTGCCGGCTCACGGCGACGATCCGGTCCGACCGGAGCAGCGGCCCCTCAAAAGGGCCTTCCCGGTCGGCGGCGGGGTCGGCGACGCCCGGGAGCTCGTGCACGAGGGCGACCACCGGACGGGTGGACCTCCAACGGTCCAGGTGCGGGGCGACGACGACGCGGGCGAGCGCGTCCACGAGCACGACGTCGAAGCGGTCCGACTCAAAGGCGAGGCCGAAGCCGGGCGCGGCCCCGGCCTGCTCCGCCGGATCAGCGCCGCAAGGCACGACCTCCTCCACCCGCACCCCGTTCTCCTCGAGGCCATCCAGGAGACGCCGGTTGTACAGGTAGCCGCCGGTGAGACGGCGCGTGTCCCCGACCGTAACGAAGGCAACGCGCAAGGCTAGTCGAGGGCTCCCTCGCGGGCGGCGTAGACCTGCGGCGACTCCCAGACCCGCACCGTGAGCGAGTCCAGGCCGCGCCCTTGCAGGGAGGGTGAGATCCCATCCCAACAGAACCCCGCCACGACCTCGGCCGTGGTGTTCTTGCCCGCGAGGCCTGGGACCTCGTCGAGGTCGCGGTAGTTCAGGGCGGCGGCGACCCCGTCGACCGTCTCGCGCAGCCCGCCCACGTCCAGCAGGGTCCCGTCTTCGGCCAGGCCCCGGCCGCGCACGATAGCCTCCAGCCTGTACGTGTGGCCGTGGGTCCTGGAGGCCGGGCCGAAATTCCCCTTGAGGCGGTGGGCCGCCTCGAAGGCCGCCGCCACGTATACCTCGTACATCAATCCTCCCCGTAATC
Source organism: Rubrobacter sp. (assembly GCA_035936475.1). Classification (GTDB taxonomy): domain Bacteria; phylum Actinomycetota; class Rubrobacteria; order Rubrobacterales; family Rubrobacteraceae; genus Rubrobacter_D. The sequence continues at coordinate 9,756 of DASYWA010000095.1, forward strand.
GAAGACTACCTGCACGGCCTTGTCCGAGCCCTCGTCGAGCATCCGGTACGCCGCCGGCGCCTCCCGGAACGGTACCCGGTGGGAGACGAGGGGTTCGAGCGGGATGCGGGGGTCTCGCAGGTGCGAGATCACGGCTTCACTCCTCCTCTCTGCATTCCACCGCGCCGATAGCTCCGGCGCCATCCGCCCCACCTGCGACGACTTTATCCCTACCCGCCCCCGGTGGAAGCTGCCGCCCAGGGGAAGCCCGACGGGCTTCGTCCCGTACCAGGACGCCGCGACGACCGTCCCTTCTGCCGCCACGCACTCCACGGCCGCGGCCAGCGCGGCTCCAGACCCGCTCACCTCCACGGCGACGTCCGCCCCGCGCCCGTCCGTCGCCCCGGTGACGCGTTCCCCCAGGCCCTCTTCCGGTCCGAAAGCGGCGTCGGCGCCCATCTTCAAGGCGAGCTCCCTGCGTCTGGGGACGGGCTCGACGGCGAGGACGCGGATGCCGGACATCCCGAGGAGGCGCGTGACCAGGAGCCCCACCACGCCCTGCCCGAAGACCAGGGCCGTCTCCCCGAGGCGGGCGTGGGCGTCGTGGACGACGTTCAGGGCCGTCTCCATGTTGGCGAAAAAGACGGCGCGGATAGGGTCGAGGTCGCGCGGCAGGCGGACGGGAAAGTCCGCCGGGACCGTAAAGAAGTCCTGGTGCGGGTGGTGGGCGAAGACGGGGTCGCCGGGCGAGAGGCCTTCGACGTCGGGCCCCGTGTCCAGGACGCGTCCGGCGCAGGCGTAGCCGTGCTTGATCGGAAAAGGGAAGCCCCCGGCGAAGGTCGGGAGGTCGAGCGGCAGGTCTTCCGGCGCCTCGCCCCTGTAGACGAGCATCTCCGTGCCGTGGCTGACGGCGGAGAGGACGGCCCGGACGCGCACCTCGCCGGGTCCGGGATCCGGCGCCTCCTCGGGCCAAAGCTCGGCGCGGCGCCTCCCGGCGAACCAGAGGGCTTGTGGGCTACCCGGCGCGGCTGACGGCATCGCGTCCCTTCGGGTACTCGACCCGCGCGGTCAGGAGCAGGTCGCCGCCGCGCGGCGTGAAGACGGCCTCCGAAAGGGCTATGGTCTCCGCGAGGTCGCGGATGCCGAGGTCGCCCACGGCCTCGATGCCGGCGCCGAGGATCTTGGGCGCTATGCAGACCGCCAGGCGGTCCACGAGCTTCTCGCGCAGGAGGGCGGTTATGAGGGTGGCCCCGCCCTCGACCATCACGGAGCCCACGCCGAGGCCGCCCAGGCCCAGGAGCAGCGCGCGGAGGTCGACGACCCCTCCCGGTCCCGAGGGCAGCCGCAGGACCGTGGCGCCGAGCGATTCGGCCTCCCGGCAGCGGTCTTCGGGGGCGCGGCCGTTGACGGCGAGCAAGGTGCCGCGGGCCGCGCCGCGGGCCAGGACGGCCGCGTCCATGGGGGTGCGCAGGGAGCTGTCCACGACCACCCGTAGGGGGCTCTCGCCCGGCGCGAGGCGGACGGTGAGGCGCGGGTCGTCGCGGACGACCGTCCCGGCGCCGACCATCACGGCGTCGTGGGTGGCGCGGAGCTCGTGGGAGAAGCAGAGGGAGTCAGGGGCGCTGATCCACTGCGAACCCCCGTCCAGCGTCGCCAGGCGCCCGTCGAGCGTCTGGGCGTAGCTTACGGTGACCGTCGGCCGCACGATGCGTTCCTCCTCTCACTCCACCATCCCGAAGGTTAGCACGGGCCCCCGCCGGGTCCTATACTAGATTGCATGGAAGGCGACGTGCACGACCGCATCCTCCTGGAAGGCATGGTCTTCCACGGCCGCCACGGCGTCCTGCCGGCCGAGCGCGAGCTCGGGCAGCCCTTCGTCGTGGACGTGGAGCTGCGCCTGGACCTCAGGCCCGCCGGTCTCTCGGACGACCTGTCGAAGACCGTGGACTACGGCGAGGTCCACCGCCTCGCCAGGCAGGTCGTGGAGGGGGAACCGGCCGGCCTCACGGAGACCGTGGCAGAGCGCATAGCCAACGCGACCCTCGAAGAGCATCCCCTCGTCGAGATCGTGCGCGTAAAGGTGAAGAAGCCCAACGTCAGGCTCGGCGACACCGTGCTCGACGGCTCGGCCGTCGAGATCCTCCGCCACAGGCCGGGCTAAGGGCGTCGGGAAGAACCATGGTCGACGGCTCGTCCGGGGAGCGGGTCGAATTCGTCCGAACTCCGAACCCTCGGGACCGTTCTTGCGTACTTACCCTTTAGGAACGCCGCGGCAAAGATAGCCCGTTTGTGTGATGATCCCGGGCCCCGGGGGTGTGCGTACTTCTGTTGCCGGCGAGCACCAAGAGGAGAACCGTACTGGAGAACACGCCCACGCTTCCGGTCGCCGCTCCCGTTCGCACCCCTGATGCCCGAAAGGAGGAGCGGGTCGAGGTTCTCGCGCGGGCCTGCGCGGAGGACCTGATCTCCGCGTTCGGCCTCGGCGACCTGGGGCCGGGCGCGACGCGGTTCCTCCTCGAGATCCTCTCGTCCGTTCCGGCCCGGCGTCTCGCGCGACAGATAGCTACCTACGACGCCGTCGCGGGCGAGGCAGGGCTCCCCGCGGGTGGCTCCTGGGCGCTGGCACAGATGGCCCGCGAGGTCGTGGTGGAAGGCAGGAAGGGGGTGCCGCGCGAGGGCCCGTTGCTCGTCGTCTCTAACCACCCGGGGCTCGCCGACGCCGTCGCCCTCTTCGCCGCCATGCCGCGGGAGGACCTGCGCGTACTTGCCGCGGAGCGCCCCTTCCTCTCGGCGCTCCCGAACACCTCGAAGGCCCTGATCCCGGTCCCAGACGATCCCAACGGACGGTCCAAGGCGGTAAGGGCCGCGGCCCGCCACCTCCGCGCCGGCGGCGCGGTCATCACGTTCCCCGGCGGCGGGATAGAGCCCGACCCGGCGGTGCTGCCGGGCGCCGTGGAGGCGCTCGCCAATTGGTCGGGGAGCGTGGACCTCTTCGCCAGGCTCGTCCCTGGGCTGTACGTCGTACCCGCGGTAGTGAGCGGCGTGATCTCGGCCGCCGCCCTCCGCAACCCCATCGCCCTCGTGCGCCGCGCCCCCCGCGACCGCCGGTGGCTCTCTGCCACCCTCCAGATGCTCGTGCCATCCCTGAGGGACGTGACGACCCGCGTCGGGTTCGGGGAACCCCTCCGGGCCGACGCGGGGGAGAAGATCAGCCGCAGGACGGTCGAGGAGGCGCGGCGCCTGATCGAACACGCCAGGCAACGCTAGGGATGACCCGCCCGTCCGCGACGGCCTTCCTCTTCGTGACGGTCTTCGTGGACATGCTCGGCTACGGCCTCGTGGTCCCCCTCCTCCCGTTCTACGCTGGCGGCCTCGCCAGCGGGGCGCTCCTCGTCGGCACCTTGGGCTCGCTCTACGCCGCCATGCAGTTCTTCGGCGGTCCCTTCCTCGCCGGCCTCTCCGACCGCACGGGGCGCCGCCCGGTGCTCGTGGCCTGCCTGCTCGGCGCGTCGCTCGCCTACGCCCTCCTCGGCCTCGCCGAGACCCTCGCCCTCGTCGTCGCGGCCGTGGCGCTCGCGGGGGCGGCGGGCGGCACCCAGGCCACGGCCCAGGCTTTTATCGCGGACAGCACCCCGCCGGAGGACCGGGCTGGGGGCCTCGGCATCATCGGCGCGGCCTTCGGGCTCGGGCTGATGGCCGGGCCGCTGCTAGGCGGCCTCCTCAGCCTCCACTCCCTCTCCGCTCCGGCCCTCGCGGCCTCCGGCCTGGCGCTCGCGAACGCGGCCTTCGGGTTCTTCGTCCTGCCGGAGTCCCTGCCGGAAGATCGCCGCTCTCGCACGCCGCTCGTCCGGCTGGACCCCTTCTCCGGGCTCGTGCGGACGATCCGGATGGGGGGCACGGGTCCCCTCCTCCTCGCCGTCCTGCTCCTCAACCTTGCCTTCGCCGGCCTCCTTACCAACTTCCCGCTGTTCTCGGGCGCCCGGTTCGGCTGGGGGGCGCCCGAGAACGCCTTCTTCTTCGCCTTCGTGGGCGCATGCGCCGTGCTGACGCAGGGCCTGCTCGTCGGGCGGCTGCAGAAGGTCTTCGGCGAGAGGAGGCTGGCCTTGGGCGGGCTGGCCCTGACGGCGCTCTGCCTCGCGGTCGTCGGCGGCTCGACCTCGGGGTGGATGCTCTATCCGGTGGTGGGGGCGCTCGCGGTCGGGGCGGGGCTCGCCATACCGGCCCTCACGGCGCTCCTCTCGCGGCGGGCCCCGGCGGATGGGCAGGGCGGTCTCATGGGCGGCGTGCAGGCCGTGCTCAGCCTCGCCCTGATCTCCGGCCCGCTCGTGGCCGGGGCCGCGTTCGACGAGCTCGGCGTCCCGGCGCCGTACTTTATCGGGGCGATCCTCTCGGCACTTGCCCTGCTGGCCGTGGCGCTGTCGGGCCACGAGGAACCCGTCGCGCCAGGTCCGGGTTCGGGCGGCGCGGCGCCCGAACCCCAAGTATTCCCGATCGGACCAGAGACCGAAAGGAGATCTTCGTGACCACCACGACCCCTCCGGCCCGGAGACTGAGGCTCGGCATCATCGCGCTGACTTTGGCGACGGCCACGGTCCACCTGTACCTGGGCTTCCAGGGCCTCCCGCTCTTCGTCCTCAACGGCCTCGGCTACCTCACGCTCCTGGCGGCCCTCTACCTGCCCATCCCCCAGCTCATCCCGTACAGGAACGCCGTACGGTGGGTCCTCGTCGGTTACACGGCCCTCACGATGGTCCTCTGGCTCGTCATAACCGGCGGGGCCAGCAACGCCACGGGATACATAGACAAGGTGGTCGAACTGCTCCTCATCGTCCTGCTCGTCGCGGAATCCCGCGCCAGCAGGTAGGAACCCTTTAATGAAGGCTGACCGCTGAAAGCTCTTAAGCCACCCACCGCCAAGTGACGAACAGCGCCGTCAGCATCATCCCGATGCCACCCGAGATCACGATCCAGGCCGCGAGCGTCCCTCTGGACCGTGCCAGAAGATATCCGAGGACGAGAAAGACCGGGAACGCCGCGAGAACGAAGCGCGGCAGGCTCATCAGGGGAAAGCGGGGCGAGGGCGTCAGCACGGGCAGCAGCACGAGCAGGGCGGCGTAGACGGAGAGCCCCGGCGGCAGCACGAAGAGCCCCGCGAGCGCCACCACGAGAAAGAAGATGAGGAACCCCAGGTTGAGCACGTTCGAGGCCTCCAGCGCCGGTGTGGCGTCGGCCCCGAGAAAGAGCGTCGCCGGATCGAGGACGTACTCCATCCCGACCCCGGCGGCCCGCCAGGCGTCGCCGAGCGTCGCCAGCGGCCCGGACACCTCGCGGTTCCAGTAATCCCCCTGCTGCCGCGCGAAGAGGAGCGGCTCCCCGAACCGCGCCCACAGGTACGCCGCGTAGGCCGCGAGCCCCGCCGGAACGAGGGCCATGCCGCCGATCCCGCGCAGGCCAAACTCGCGCCTGTGCCGCGCCCACTCGAAGAAGAGCGGCACCAGGAGCAGCACGCCCACGTTGCGCGTCGCCGCCGCCAGCGCCCCGAGGAGGCCGGCGACCAGGAAGTCCCGCCGCACGAGCGCCGCCCAGATAGTTCCCGCCGTCAGCGCGAGGAAGAGCGCCTCGGTGTAGACCGCGTTCAGGAAGAAGGCCGTCGGGAAGAACGCCAGGCAGAGCGTGGCGGCGCGGGCGGCGCGGGCGCCGTGGAGCTTCTCGCCTATCCGGTACACGAAGAAGAGCGCCAGGAGGGCGGCCACAAGCGAAACCAGGACCCCCCAGAGCGCCGGACCGACTCCGAAGAGGCTCCCCACCTTCACGAGCATCGGGTACAGCGGGAAGAACGCCGTGGAGGCCGGCGCGCGCTGCCCGTAGCCCTCCGTCGCTATCTCCGCGTACCACGCCCCGTCCCAGCGCGCCCAGTAGCCCAGAAAGCCGATCGGCCCGAGAGGATCCCCGGCCGGGTCGGCCTGCGGGAGAAGGGCCGCGGCCAGGGCACCGGCCCCCAAGAACAGCAGCCTCGAAAACACGAACACCACGAAGACGAAGGTCCACGCGGAGCGGGCCGATGCGGCTTTGGCGGGTCCCCCGGAGAGCACAGACGCCGCGCCGGCCCCCATCGCCGGTCAGCCCCCCCTCACCGGCGGCAACAAGAAGCTGACGGCCGAAAGCCGACGGCCAAAAGCTCTAGTAACGGAGGTTCGGCCCACGGCTAATGGCCCACCAGGCGCCGCAGAAGGCGAGGACGGAGATCAGGAAGACCATCCCGAGCGTCGGGTAGGGGTTTAGGTCCGAGATGCCTAAAGTGGCGAAGCGGGCGGCGTCGACGGTGTAGAAGATCGGGTTGAAGAACGTCGCGACCTTCAAGGCGTCGGGCAGCATCCCGACGGAGTAGAAGACCCCGCCCAGGAACGTGAGCGGCTGGATCACGATGCTCGTCAGAAAAGAGATGTGCTCTATCCTCGTCGCCAGCGCCCCCACCATCGTGCCTATGGCGGAGAAGGCGAAGGCCGCGAGCACCCCGATCAGGGCGAGCAAGAGCGGGTGCTGGATGGTGATACCCACGAACGGGACGCCGACGAGGAAGGTGCACGCGCCCATCACGACGCCCCTGAGCGTGCCGCCCAAGGAGTAGGCGAGGGCTATCTGGAGGTCGCTCATGGGGCTTATGAGGACCTCGTCTATGTAGCGCTCGCGCTTGGCGTCGAAGACGGACCACGAGGAGTTCATCTGCGAGTTGGTGACCAGGCTCATGAGCGCTATGCCGGGCAGGATGTACTCGAGGTAGGGGACGCCCTCTATCTCCCGGATCCTCGTGCCGAGGGCTATGCCGAAGACGACGAGGTAGAGGAGGGAGGTCAGGATCTGGGGCAGTATCGTCTGCATCCAGACCCGCGTGAAGCGCAGGACCTCGCGCGAGAGCAGCGTCCTGAAGGTCCGGTCAGTTAGAAGCATCGCCTATGACCTTCATGTAGACCTCCTCGACGTTGGCGGCGTCGTAACGCTGCTTGAGATCGGCGCTCGTCCCCCGGGCGGAGATCCTGCCGCCGTCTATGAGGGCTATCTCCTCGCACAAAGCCTCGGCCTCCTCGAGGTAGTGCGTGGTGAGCAGTATGGTCATCCCGCCGCGGTTGAGCTCCCTGATATAGCCCCACAGGCTGTAGCGCAGCTCCACATCCACGCCCGCGGTAGGCTCGTCGAGGAAGAGCACCTCCGGGTCGTGCATGAGCGCGCGGGCGAACATCACGCGCCGCTTCATGCCGCCCGAGAGCGTGTTCGTCCGCTGGTCCCGCTTCTCGACGAGGCCGAACCGCTCGAGAAGCTCCGCGGCCTTGTCCTTGGCCTTCTTCTTAGGGACGCCGTAGTAGCCGGCGTGGAAGGTGAGGACCTCCTCGACGGTCAGGAACTTGTCGAGGTTTATCTCCTGCGGGGAGACCCCGATCAGGCGCCGCGCCTCCCGAAAGTCCTTGAAGGCGTCCAGGCCGTAGACCTCGACGGTGCCGGAATCGGGCCGCGCGAGGCTGACGACGCTGTTGATGAGCGTCGTCTTGCCCGCCCCGTTGGGACCCAGCAGCCCGAAGAACTTCCCGCCCTCGACCTCCAGGGAGACCCCGCCGAGCGCCTGGAAGCCGTTCTTGTAGGTCTTCTTGAGGTCCTCTATCTTCAGCGCCGGCGCGCCGTTGCGAGAGGCGCCGCTCATCCGAGCACCTCCTGCGCGGCCTTCTCGCCGGAGAGCATCGAGCCGTTGATGGAGGAGTCCTCCGTGTACTCGCCCGCCAGGAAGAGGCCCGGCGTCCCCGTTCTGTTGTCCGGCAGGCCCTCGTGGATGCCGGGCGGCTGGGCGAACTGGCCGTAGGGGATGCGGCACAGGCCGAGCGGGCGGAACTCGGCTTGCGGGTACCACCGGCTCACGTCTTCGACACCGCGGCGCAGGAGCTCGTCGTCCGGCAGCTCGAGCCCCGAGAGGGCCACGGCGTAGAGGAGGTGGCGGCCTTCTGGAGCGTACTTCTCCGAGACGTTGCTCATCTCGGAGGCGTTGTTCACGAAGGGGGCCTCGTCGGCGTTTAGCAGGATCTTCCTCCCGTCGTCGAGCCCGCTGGTCTCGTAGTACAGGCAGACCTCCCCCACGGACCCCTCCGGGGTCTCCTCCCCGGTGAGATCGCCCGCGGTCGGGGCGTCGGTGGCGACGACCACCGCGTCGGCCTCGTGCTCCCGTCCGCCGGCCGCCACGCCGCGCACCCGGCCGTCCTCGCGCAAGAGCGTCTCGACGGGGGTGTTCAGGTGGACGTCGTTCTCCGGCAGGTGGGAGGCGAGCTGTTTCGAGATCTCGCCCATCCCCAAAGCCGGCACCACCGTCCGGCCCGTGGCGAGCATCCTGAACGTGAACCTGAGGACCCGCGAGCTCGTCGTCAGCGCCCGGTTCAGCGTGATCCCACCATAAAAAGGCCTGTAGAACGAGTCTATGTACCGCTCGGAGAGCCCCGAAGACCTGAGGTAATCTAGTATCGAGACGTCGGCCCCGCCGTCCTCCCGGCCCGCGCTCGTCGCGCTCCCCGGCAGGGTCCTCGCACCGAGGCCCACGGTGCGGAGCTTGTCCGCGAGGGTGGCGTCTCTGGAGAGCAGGGTCGGCAGGAACGCCTTCGGGTCCCTGACCGGGTCGGAGAGCACGCTTCGCTCGGGCCCCCTATGCACCAGGGCGCCGGGGTCGAAGACGCGGAAGTCGAGCGCCGCGTGGTCCAGGTGTCGCTTCGAAACTGGGTAGGACGTGAAGTACACCTGGAAGCCCCGGTCGAGCAGGAACCCCTCCTTCTCGTCCGTGCGCACGCGGCCGCCGATGCCGTCGGACGCCTCGAAGACGTCGACCTCGGCGCCACGACCCTTCAACACCTTTGCGCACGTGAGGCCGGCGAGACCGGCCCCGACAATGATAATCCTCATAACCGCAAGAGTGTAGCGCACGAATCCGAAACTACCGTAAAGGTATTCCCATGCGGGTTCTCTAACGCCGACGGTCTATTTCTCCCCTTCCGTACACCACAGGAGTACACTGAGGCTCCGTCTGGTGGGTTTGTTCTACGGTCTTGTTAATGACTACATCCGCATCAACGTTAACGTCTTGGACTCTGCTAGGGGCAGACATCAGTAATTGTATGACGGTGAGAATAAGCGCAATGAAGGCGTACCACTCGGCACGGTTACGTGGGAGGAGGTCCGTTATTGAGGCAAGCTCGGGCGTTTCTCGTTCGATATCGGCTATTATCTCTTCGGCATCCGCGCCACGTTCCTGAGCCTCACTAAGCACGTAGGCGAGTTTGCGTAACTCGTCATAGGTACGTTGGGGTGCCTGCAAGACTTGAGTCACATCTCCGACAAAGTTGTACGTCCCATCTGGAATGTGCCCCATTCCACCACAGTAAGGACAAGGGCCGACTTCAACTTCGTTAAAGTCAATTATCCCTGGCAGATGGAAGAATTGGTCTGCAGAGAAAAAGCGACCACACTCGTTGCAGATAGTAGGCATAAAATCATACTACTCTACTAGTTTGGATGTGTCATCATAGAGCACTATCAGCCCCGGTCTTATACCCGAGGGGTATATCCCTACTCAGACGAGCGACGTTCGATTTTAAGAGCCCGCGATGGTCCCTTTGGTATTAGGACACCCACCAGAAAATTAATGGTCTATAGTTCATAGAACTTGGTCCCTCTACGGACGGAACCTACCCTATGCCGGGGAAAAATTAGGGTGGGGCATACCTAGGCGGTAACAGACGCCGGCACCCTTAATAGAATCATGAGAGATTGCGTTTTGGTGCAGGGTACACAGACGGCACTCCTGATAGATAAGCCCATCCGAATCATTTACAGCGTATGTTACAGGAGTTAGCATAGTCTGCTCGGACGGTACCGTTCTGTAGCAAAAAATATACCCACAGGCACAAGCAGGACAAAGGTTCGCACGATTTGCCGAGGAGCTACCTCCGAGCGGCCATCTCCTCTTCGAACACCACATCCTCCATGACAGCTTCCAGGTAGGCCAGAGCGAAACGCTGACCGTGGGAGTAGGCGTGTTCCAAGGCCTCTTCCAACCACGCTAGAGTTGCTGTCTCGGTATGCGCCCCCAACATCGAGTCCAACGTACTTCCTCCCATGATACGGCGTTGTTCGTACCCTAGGATAGGAACGGTGTTCGCACCACGCATGCTCGGTTTGTCCTACATCCCTCTAGTCTTTTCGTCCCGAATAACGTCGAGAGGCTTTACTAGCACGGTTATCTACGTTACGAATACAGTCCCTGGTACCCTACTCCTTCTTCCCTTTCCCTTTCACCCCAGAGGGCACCGGTTCTTCCACCACAACGCTACCAGCGTGAGTGCGACGTGCAACCCTTCTTTAAGCAGGCTTTACACCGCTTAACGAGACTTCATCGCCCACGCGAGGCACCGTATCCTGCACTCGTTTGTTTGACAGTATCGCCCCGTTCCCCACTCCCGTACAATGGTTGAAGGATGGGAAGCCGATTGTTTATCGTCGCCGCCGTGTTGGTGCTCGTGGTCGGCGTCGTGGGTCGCATAACCTGGGAGCAAGTAGCCAACCCAAGTACACCGGCCCTCGCGCAAGAAGACCAGTTCGATTGCGCCAGCTTCGGTTCTCAGGAGTCGGCACAAGCCGAGCTAGAGCGCGACCCCAGCGACCCCAACAACCTCGACCCCAACGGCGACGGACAGGCCTGCGAGGACTACTCCTACGGCGCTACAGGCGGTACCAACAGCAGCCCGGCACCTACCACCACGAGCAGCCCAGCACCGAGCAGCACCGACAAAGGCGACGATGCTGGCGCATCTCAGGACCAGTACGATACCGACGACGGCAGCACGGACAGGCCACGACGGAACCGCGACTTGATGAAGTCGGGCGGTCCTACTCATGGGCCGGTGTTGACGTTGCCCGATGGTTCGTGCTTACCCGAGTACCCCATCAAGCGCAACGGTTACTGCTACCGCTAGACCGTCCGTCTCGCGTTCCCTGTTACAAGCTCGGATACCGTCCGAGAAGCCCTCCGGTTCGGGCACGCTCGTTGGATCATCGGTGCCCTTTTATCCGGCCCATCTGGGACAGGCACGCCTCTAGAAGATTGCAGGCGCCGGGGTCAGCGCCCGTTCTCGAAGTCGAGCTTGACCTTGTGATCCTCGTCGAGCTTGAGCGCCGCCGAATACGGCTTGCCGGCCCTGCTCCTGAAGCCCTTTAGCTGGGGGGTGCGGCGGTTGGTCAGGAGCTGCTTGGCCTGGGAGGCGCTCAGGCGCTTGCCGGAGACCTGCTTCCAGATCGCGAAGTCACAGCGGTTCTTTTTCCAGGCCGAACAGCCGTAGGATTTCTTCGTCTCGACCACGGGCGAGCCGCACTTCGGGCACGCGCCGAGCGGCTCGCGATCGCCGCGGGAGGGCGCCGCGACCTTCTCGCCCCGCATCCCGCGCACCTCGTCCACGAGCGAGGTCGTGAAGCGGGTTATGTCGGCCATAAAGTCGGGGCGCTTCTCGGCGCCCTTCTCCATCTTCGCGAGCCGCTCCTCCCACCGGGCGGTGAGCTCCGGGGAGCCGAGGGGACTGTCGCCGAGGAGGGCTATAAGGGACTTTCCCTTCTGCGTAGGCACGAGGGACTTCTTCTCGCGCTCGACGTAGCCCACCTTTATGAGCCGCTCGATGGTCGAGGCCCGCGTGGCGGGCGTCCCGAGGCCTGAGTCCTTCATCTGCTGCCTGAGCTCCTCGTCCTCTACGAGCTTGCCGGCCGTCTCCATAGCACCCAGCAGGGCGGACTCGGAGTAGCGCGGCGGCGGCTTCGTCTCGCCCTCCTTTACGCCGGTCTTGGCGACGGGCCACTCCTGCCCGGCCTCTATCGGGGGCAGGACGGGCGGTTCCTGCTCCTTCTTGCCGCCGGCGCCGTCGGGGTAGAGCGCGCGCCACCCGGCCTCCAGCACGACCCTGCCCTTGCTCAGGAACGTCTCCTTGCGGACCTCGGTGACGACGGTCGTGTTCTCGAAGCGGGCCGCCGCAAAGAACACGGCCAGAAAGCGCCGCGCCACCAGGTCGTAGACCTTCGCCTCGTCCGAAGTGAGGTTTCCCGAAGATCTCTTGTTCGTGGGGACGATGGCGTGGTGGTCCGTCACCTTCGAGTCGTCGACGATGCGGCGTGTGATCGGCAATTTCGGGAGGTCGAGCAGTTCCCCGGCGAAGGACGAGAGCTCCGGCAGGCCCCCCGCGGCCTCGATCCGCCTCTTCAGGCCCCCGATCATGTCCCCCGAGAGGTAGCGGCTGGAGGTGCGCGGGTAGGTGATGAGCTTTTTGCCCTCGTAGAGCGACTGGGCCGCCCGCAGCGTCCGCTCGGCGGTGAAGCCGAACCGGGAGTTGGCGTGGCGCTGGAGCTCGGTCAGGTCGTAGAGGAGCGGCGGCTTCTCCGTGGCGGTCCTCTTCTCCGCCTTCTTCACGAGGCCGGTTCCGCCCCTGACCCTCTCGGCGATCTCCTCGGCGGCCTCCCGGTTGTCCAGGCGGTTCTGCTTGCCCCTGAACCAGACGCCGTCGTAAGAACTCTCCTCGCGGCGGAAGCGGGCGTGGACGGTCCAGAACTTCTCGGGCCTGAAGTCCTCTATCTGCTGCTCGCGCTCGACGAGGAGCTTGAGGGTCGGGGTCTGGACGCGGCCGACGGAGAGGACGTTGCCGGGGCGGCCGAAGCGGACGGAGTAGGCGCGGGTCGCGTTCATGCCGACCACCCAGTCCGCCTCGCCGCGGCTGCGGGCGGCGTCTTCGAGGGGCTTCATGCGGCTCCCGTCGCGTAAAGAGTCAAAGCCAGACCTTATCGCCTCGTGGGTGAGGGAGGAGATCCAGAGCCGCAGGACCGGCTTCCGGCACCCGGAGAGGCCGTAGAGGTAGGCGAAGATGAGCTCCCCCTCCCGTCCGGCGTCGCAGGCGTTGACGACCTCGGTGACGGAGGGGCCCCGCATGAGCGTCTTCACGACGTTGAACTGCTCGCGCGTCTTCGGCGTCACCCTGACCTTGAACTCTTCGGGCAGGATGGGCAGCGTCTCGAGCCGCCACCTCTTGTACACCTCGCCGTAGGCGTCGGGCGGTGCGAGCTCCGCGAGGTGCCCGAGCGCCCACGTCACCGTCCACCCGTCGCCGGCGACGGAGCCCTTACCCTTGCGCCCCCCGCCCAAAGCGCCCGCTATGTCCCGCCCGACCGACGGCTTCTCCGCGACTATGAGCCTCATGGAATGGAGTATACGGAAGAGATCCTAAGATACATCAGCCGGAGACTGTCACGAGGCCCTACGGGCGAGTTCCCTGTCTATGCGCTCCTTGTCGAAGCCCACGATCCAGTTGCTCCCGATCTTGATCACGGGTACGCCCGTCTGCCCCGTCTTGCGCACGATGTCGCGGGCTGCCTGCTGATCACGTTCGATATTGATCTCCTTGAACGGAACTCCCTGTTCTTTGAAGTAACGCTTTGCCCTGCGACACCAAGAACACGTGGGCGTACTGAACACGATCACCTTCGGCACGGAAGCTCCTTTCTGCCCTTGCGGGTCAGACGTCCTTCAACTCGCCGACCAGGACCGCTTTGGCAGAGTCCATGCGCGGTTCGATGGGGAACTTTTCGCGGGTGATCCCCACCCGCTGGTAGCCGCCGACGGTCTCATGCGGCACGCTCATCCGGCACGTAGCCCGGCCCCGATCGTCCACGGTGAAGGTGCCGGCGCTGACGCGGCCTTCCCCCTTGCCGAACCAGAGCTCGTAGTATTCGTCCTCTTCTAGCCGCGGCAGGTCCCACGCCTCCAGTTCGGCCTGCACGTTGGTGGCGGAGGTCTCTACCCGCAGCTCGCCGCCGGCCCCCGGCGCGAGCTGCGTGGACCGCAGCGTGGTGGCCGTCTCGGGGGCGAACAGGTCGGACAGCCCGTTGACGAGCGCCAACCCGAGAACGGCGAACACGCAGACGGCGGCCGCCACCGCCCAGGTCGGGACGCGCCACCGGGAGGCACGCCACCGAGAGGCGCGAGGCCCCATCCCGTCCACCGCCCTGTCCTTGAGGTGCGAAGGGGGCACCTCCGCCACGGCCGCGAACTCGACCAGGCGCTCGTGGGCGAGTCGCAAAGAGTCCGCCTCGCGTCTGCAGGAGGGGCAATCCCTCAGATGCTCCTCGACCGTCCGCTCTTCGTCGGCGGGGAGATCGCCCATGACGAACGGGCCCAGGAGGTCGCGCGTCTGCTGGTGATCACTCATCGGCGGCCCTCCCGTCCGGGTGGGCCAATATCTCGCGCAGGGCGCGGAGGGCAGCCGTCGTGCGGCTCTTGACCGTGCCGAGCGGCGTGTTGGTGCGGGCGGAGATCTCCCGCTGCGAGAGGCCCTCGAAGTACGCGAGGACGAGCACCTCGCGGTGGTTCGGGGAGAGTCGCGCGAGCGCCGCGGCGACGTCGAAGCCGCGGGAGAGGGCGCCGGAGGGGTCCGGGTCCCGCGGCTCCGGCGGCAGGTCCCCGTCCACCGTCCGCACGCGGGCCTTGCGGCGTCGGATCAGGTCGGTCGCCCGGTTGCGGGTTATGCGGTAGATCCAGGTCGAGAAGCTGGCCCGCGAAGGGTCGAAGCGCCCCGCGTTCCTCCACACCGACAGGAAGACGTCTTGCACCAGGTCCTCCGCCTGCCCACGGTCCCCGAGGTAGCGGGTCCCGGCGCCGTAGACGAGACCCGCGTAGCGGTCGTAGAGGCCGCCGAGGGCGCGCTCGTCGCCCGCCGCCACGCGCCGCACCAGGATCTCGTCTTCCACTCCGGCCATCCGGAACCCTCCGTCCACGGGCGGGGTGGGGCAGCCAGGCCCCAAACCCCGTGCGAATGATAGCCCGTCGAAAACCGACGCACCGGGCTCCGGCCGGGCAGAGGCGACCGCTCTCGTGTCTTCTCTTCTCCATCCAAAGGTTTATACGACCGGCCCATCCCGCCGGATTAGCACTGAGGCTCGATCCGCGGGCCGTGACACCGGCCGGTTCGCGGAATGGGTAAAATAGGGCGGTTGAGAGGAAGGGTGGTGGGGCCCCGATGGAACCGGACATGCCGCGGGAGGAGCTGCGGGCCGTGGCGCGGCGTCCCGCGAAGGGCTCGCTCAAGAACTTTTTCGGCGACCTGCGGGCCCTGGTGCGCTTCGGGACGCTCAAGGCGACCTTCCAGAAGTTCCAGCGGGACGACGCGCTCGGGCTGGCCGCCCAACTCGCGTTTTACCTGATCCTGGCGATCTTCCCCTTCATCCTGTTCCTGGTCGCCGTCCTGGACGCCTTCGGGAGCTCAAGCCCGCAGTTCGTCGACGAGCTCTTCGAGTACCTGCAGCGGGTCATGCCGGCGCAGGTCTTCGACCTCATAGAGGCCTACACCGAGCGGACCTTGCGCGACGAGGACACGGCGCCGGGCCTGCTCTCCGTGGGCATCCTCGGCACGATCTGGGCCGCCTCGGGGGCCTTCTCCGCCCTCATAAACGCCCTCAACCGCGCCTACGACGTGCAGGAGACGCGGCCGTACTGGAAGGCAAAGGGCATCGCCATATTGATGACGCTCGGGCTCTCGGTCCTGGTCCTCGGCGGCGCCCTGCTCCTGATCGCCGGGCCTTCCATTGGCGAGACGATGGCCGAGGTCTTTACCCTCGACGACGAGTTCGTGGTCGTGTGGAACGTGGTGCGGTGGCCGGCGGCGCTACTCTTCATGGTCGCGACGGTCGCCCTGCTCTTCTACTTCGCCCCCGACGTCGAACAACCGTTTCGCTGGATCACGCCTGGCGGCTTCGTCGGCATCGCCCTCTGGGTGCTCGCGAGCCTGGCCTTCAACCTCTACCTGGGCAGCGATTTCAACACCTACGACAGGACCTACGGCTCCATCGGCACGGTCATCGTCCTGCTGCTCTACCTCTACATCTCCTCCCTCACCATCCTCTTCGGAGCGACCCTGAACGCCACGCTCGTCAGGATGAAAGAGGAGATCTCCGGCGAGCAGATCCTGGACGCCAGGCCCGCCAACGAGAAGCCCGACATCATCGACGAAGGGGCCGTCGAAGAGGCGCACGACGCCGAGACGTAGCCGTCGAAAGGGGCCAACGTCTTTGGTATACTGGCGCCGTTCGGAGGAGTGGCCGAGTGGTTGAAGGCGGCACCCTGCTAAGGTGTTATACCTCTCTAACGGGGTATCGAGGGTTCGAATCCCTCCTCCTCCGCTTCTGGGCGTTCAGCTCTCAGCCACCAGCGGGTCAAGACAACCGTCGGCGCCGAATCGGCGCTCAGGCGTGGCCGTTCCCGGCCCGGGTGACGTTGGCAAGGAGCGAGGCGCAACCGATCACGAGCGCGCCGGCCAGGTAGAGAAAGTCGGCGGACACGGCCAGGTAGAAGATCCCATCGTCGAAACCCAGCAACAGGAAGTACCAGCCGTATAGGAGCAGGAACGAGACCACGAAGGCCGCGAGCAAGACCCGCAGCAGGGCGTGCTCGTCGAACCTGACGACGGCCCACCCGACCCATCCCGCGACGGCGAGACGCAAGAGGAACGTGAGCGGAAGCAAGCCGGCACCAACGCTCCACCACGGTCCCCCGTGGGAGACCGCGTACCGGCTCAACCAGACTACGACGACGAGCGTGATCGAACCCGCAACCACGCCAGCCATGCGCCCCAGAACGAGTAGCGTTCGGGCGGTACCAGAGATCGCCATCGTCTCTCCTCCGGCTCTGCTCTCACGACCTGGCGGAAGCATAGCGGATGCGCGTTCTCAGCCCCCGAAGACGTACTCGACCTCCTCGAAGGAGTCCGCCGGAAAGACGTAGGCGAACCGCAGGTCCGAGGTGCCCGTGTTCTCGCAGGAGTGGAGGGCGTCGCCCGGTATAAAGACCGCGGACCCGGCCTCGACGGTCGTCTCGCCCCCCCCGACCCGGACCAGTCCGCTCCCTTCGAGCACCAGATAGATCTCGTCTTGTTTATGCCGGTGCTCGTTCAGCGCCCCGCCGGGAGGGAGCCTCGCGACGCCCAGCATGAGGTTCTCACTACGGGTGACGCCCTTACTGATGAGCGTTTTCCAGTAGACGAGGCCCTTCTGGGGGATATCCTCCTCGTCCCAAGTCTCCCATTCCCGGTCCACCTCTCGGCTCACGATCGGTCCGCGTTCCACGTCTTGTAGCCTCCCGCAATTCTGGGGTACGTCGTACCGGGTGTACCCGCGCGGACCAGTAGGTACCCATGCCCCGTAAGCAGCCTTTTGGTTCTGTTCGCGTCGTGGGGGTGTGGCAGGTGAGAGAAGCCGGGCCGTCTTCGGGCACGAGAAAAGAGGGCCGGGAAAACCCGACCCTCTCTCAGCCTCGTGAAGGGGGATGGACAGCCCCTAGATGTCTCTCGACCCGGGACCTTACTGTGCATTCCCGTTCATAAGCTTGAAGCGGCGCTTCTTACATCATGCCGCGGAGCTCAGCGACCATGTCGAGGCCCTGCTGCTTGCACAGGTCCTTCGGGCGCATGATGGCCTGCTCGTCGAGCAGGTTGCGGGTCCTGGCCTCCTTCTCGAGGTGACGCTCGATCACGTCGATGGCCCGGTCCACGTCCTCGCGGGTGACCTCGCGGGTCTTCTCGTGCTGGATCATCATCGTCAATTTTTTCACCTCCTCCCGTCAGCGGGTTGGACGGCGTTTGTAACGTTTGATCCGCCCTGGCTACTTGCAGGGTAAAGGCGCACCAGTTCCGTGTCAAGAAGATTTTTCGCTTTTCCTCTCGGCCGCCCGGCCAGAGATTTCGGCCCCCCTCCCGCCCCCCTCGAAGGACCGGCCGATTGAGAGAAAGTCAACAACGCGCGGCGGTAGAATGTAGTACTCCTAGGGCGTTGGCCTGCGGCTCGTAAAGACAGACTGGGGGCGGAGATGAAGTACAGGAACCTCGGCAACACGGACATCGCGGTCTCGGAGGTCGGGTTCGGGGTGTGGACGGTCTCTACGGGGTGGTGGGGCGAGGTCGTGGACGACCGCTCCGTCCGGCTGCTCCGGCAGGCCCACGAGAAGGGCATCAACTACTTCGACACCGCCGACACCTACGGCTCGGGCAAGGGCGAGACGCTGCTCGCCGACGCCTTCGGCCACATGCGCGAGAGCATCGTGATCTCGACCAAAATAGGCTACGACTTCTACAACCACACCGCCCGCCGCGGCCAGCAGGAGCGCCCCCAGGACTGGTCCGAGGACTTCCTGCGCTTCGCCCTGGAGCAGAGCCTGAAGAGGCTCGATACCGACTACATAGACTTTCTCCAACTGCACAACACCAAGATGGACGCCGCGGAGAACGACGAGGTCTTCGCGCTCATGGAGTCCTTCAAGGAGGAGGGCAAGATCCGCGCCTACGGCGCCGCCCTCGGGCCCAAGATCGGCTGGCGCGACGAGGGCATAAAGATGATGCGCGAGCGCGACCTGGCCGCTCTGCAGATGATCTACAACCTCCTCGAACAGGACCCCGGCCGCGACCTCATAGAGGCCGCCCGCGAGACGGGCACCTCCCTCGTCGTCCGCGTCCCCCACTCCTCCGGGATGCTCGAGGGCAAGTACGACGAGAACACGACCTTCGGCCCGAACGACCACCGCCGCCACCGCCCGAAGGAGTGGCTTACCACGGGCCTCCAAAAGGTCGAGAGCCTCTCGTTCCTCACGGAGTCGGGCGAACGCACTCTGGGCCAGGCCGCCCTCAAGTTCGTCCTCGCCTCCCCCGAGGTCGTCTCCACTCTCCCCAACATCTACGACGAGGAGCAGATTGAAGAGTTCGCCGCGACGTCGGAGACGCCGGACCTCTCCCCGGAGGAATTGCGCCGGGTGACGGAGCTCTACGAGAACAACTTCGGGTTGGAGCTATCAGCCGTCAGCCGTCAGCCGTCAGCCCGTGGTTGATCGGAGACGCACGCGCGGAGGACGTAGCTTCGAGGCACTCTCGCCCAACCGAAAAAGCTGACCGCTAATAGCTGACAGCGTCCGACCGAAGGGAGGACCGATGACCGAGACCACGACCCGCCAGCAGGAGGCGCAGGAAGAGAAGCTTCCCGCCCAGTACGTCAACTACGTCTTCTTCAAGCTCGACCCGCTCTGGCGGCGGCTCTCGAAAGAAGAGCGCGAGACGGGCAAGAGGGAGTTCCTTGCGGCCGCCGAGGAGCACGGCGGGGAGATGCTCCTGCGGTCGTTCTCCCTGATGGGCCTCAGGGCGGACGCGGACTTTATGCTGTGGAAGATCGGGTACGACCTCGACGCCTTCGAGGGCCTGCAGGCGGCCCTGATGCGCAGCGGGCTCGGCAAGTACCTGACGGTCGCCTACTCCTACTTCGGCCTCTCCCGCCGCTCCATCTACGTCGGGGAGCACACGCCCGGCTGGGAGAACCGCCGCTACATCGTGCCGGGCGAGGGTGAATTCATCTTCGTCTACCCGTTCGTCAAGACCCGCGAGTGGTACCGACTGCCCATCGACGAGCGCCAGCGGATGATGAACGAGCACATGCACATAGGCCGCAAGCACTACCCCGTGAAGAACAACACGGCCTACTGCTTCGGCATCGACGACTACGAGTTCATCCTCTCCTTCGAGGCCGAGTCCCCGGAGAAGTTCCAGGACCTGATGATGGAGCTACGAGAGAGCGAGGCCTCCTCCTACACCGAGCTGGACACCCCCATCTTCACCTGCCGCCGCCGAACCTTAACGGAAATTCTCGACGCTTCGGGATAATTGGCGGTTTCGCTGTAGATTTGCAGCGCGCGCCTCAGTACAATGCCGGGCAACGCACCAACCACAGCCGGGAGGCCGTTATTTTGGCCGCCCGGCTGCTTTTCTTCCAGAGGTCCCGACCTCTCTGGACGCCCCCTCATCTCCCTGTATAATCAATCCCGACATGATTACTCGGATTAACAAGCGGGTCGGGAAAAACGTGACGGAGCTCGTGGGCAACACGCCGCTTCTGGAGTTGCCGGCCATCGCGGCGGAGACGCCTGGCGTGCGGATCTTGGGCAAGGCGGAGTGGCGCAACCCGGGCGGTTCCGTCAAGGACAGGCCCGCGATGTGGATGATCCGGGACGGCGAGAGGAGCGGCGCTCTGACGCCGGAGAAGACCATCCTGGATGCCACGAGCGGGAACACGGGGATAGCCTACGCCTGGATCGGGGCGGCTCTGGGCTACAAGGTGAAGCTCTGCATGCCCAAGAACGCCAGCGAGGAGCGAAAGAAGATCCTCCGCGCTTACGGCGTGGACTTCATCCTGACCGACCCGGGCGAGGGCTCGGACGGGGCGATCAGGGAGGCGAGAAGGCTCTACGAGGAGGATGCGGGGCGCTACTTCTACCCCGACCAGTACTCCAACCCCGCCAACCCCAGGTCCCACTACGAGAGCACGGCGCCCGAGATCTGGTCGCAGACGGAGGGCGAGGTCACCCACTTTGTCGCCGCCCTCGGCACCAGCGGAACCTTCGTCGGCACCTCGACGCGCCTCAAGGAGCTCAACCCCGAGATACGGGTCGTCTCGTTCGAGCCGGACTCGCCGTTCCACGGCCTCGAGGGGATGAAGCACATGGGGAGCGCTATCGTGCCCCCCATCTACGACCCCATGGTCGCCGACGAGAACCGCGCGACCCCCACCGAGGACGCCTACGCGATGGTCAAGCGCGTGGCGCGCGAGGAGGGCATCCTCATCGGCATCTCCGCCGGTGCGGCCGTGGCGACGGCGCTCGAGGTGGCGCGCGAGATCGAGGCCGCGGGCGAGACCGGCACGGTCGTCACCATCCTGTGCGACGGGGCCGACAAGTACCTCTCAGAGAGCTTCTGGGAGGAGTAGCTTGGCCCTCAAGATAGGCGCGGGGGACGCCCGGCGCATCCATGAGCACGCGCTGGAGGCTTACCCCGAGGAGTGCGCGGGTGCCCTCGTCGGCATAGACGCAGGCGGGACGAAGGTCGTCGTGGACGTCTGGCGGGCCGAGAACACCCACGAGGAGGAGCGCTCCAGGCGGTTTTTGATCGAGCCCTTGAAGATCAAGGAGTTCGAGGAGCGGGCCGAGGAGAGGGAGATGGGCCTGCTCGGCTTCTATCACTCCCACCCCGACCACCCGGCAGAGCCGTCGGAGTACGACCGGGACCACGCCTGGCCCGGCTACTCCTACATGATAGCCTCCGTCGGCAAAGAGAGCGTGCAGGACGTGCGCTCGTGGCTCCTAAAAGACGACCGCTCCGGTTACGACGAAGAGCCCATCGTAGGCTAAGAACAGAGAAGGAGAGTTTTATGCCGAAGGTAAAGATCCCGACGCCCTTGAGGCAGTACACCGGCGGAGAGTCGCAGGTAGAGGTGGGCGGCGGTACGGCGGGCGACGCCCTCGGGAACCTCGCCACCGAGTACCCCGACCTCAAGCAGCACCTCTACACCGGCGACGGCAAGCTGCGCTCGTTCGTCAACGTGTACAAGGGCGACGAGGACATCCGCTACCTCGACGGCCCCGACACCGAGGTCCAAGACGGGGACGAGCTCTCCATAATCCCCTCCATCGCCGGCGGGAGCTCCGGCTACGTCGCCGAAAGGCGATGTCTCTAGGTTCTCTCCAGGACCAGGCTCCAAAGACCACAATTCTCTACAAAGAGGTTCTAAGAACATGCAGACGCGCGAACCGTTAGTGCAGTCGCCCAACGGGGCTGTCGAGCTCTCCAACGACGAGATAGCCCGCTACAGCCGCCACCTCATCATGCCCGAGGTCGCCCTCGACGGGCAGAAGAAGCTCAAGGCCGCCAAGGTCCTCACCGTCGGCACGGGCGGGCTCGGGAGCCCGCTAGCCCTGTACCTGGCGGCGGCAGGAATCGGGACCATCGGCATCGTGGACTTCGATGTCGTAGACGAGTCGAACCTGCAGCGCCAGATCATCCACGGCACCTCGGATGTCGGCAGGCCCAAGGTCGAGAGCGCCCGCGACAAGATCCTGGACATCAACCCCAACGTCGAGGTCAGGGTCCACGAGGAGGCGCTGACCAGCGAGAACGCCTTGGAGGTCTTCGCCGACTACGACGTGATAGTGGACGGCACGGACAACTTCCCGACCCGCTACCTCGTCAACGACGCCTGCGTCCTTCTCGGCAAGCCGAACGTCTACGGCTCGATCTTCCGCTTCGAGGGCCAGGCGAGCGTGTTCTGGGCCGAGGAAGGTCCCTGCTACCGCTGCCTCTACCCCGAGCCCCCGCCGCCGGGCCTGGTCCCATCTTGCGCCGAGGGCGGCGTGCTCGGCATCCTTCCCGGCGCCATCGGGGTGACCCAGGCGACGGAGACGGTCAAGCTGATCCTCGGCATCGGCGAGCCCTTGATCGGGCGCCTGATGCTCTACGACGCCCTCGGGATGAGCTTCCGCGAGATGAAGCTGCGCAAGGACCCGAACTGCCCCATCTGCGGCGAGAACCCGACCGTCACCGAGCTCATCGACTACGAGGAGTTCTGCGGCATCCCCCAGGCCAACGCCGCCCAGCAGGAGAACGGTGTCCCGGAGATCACCGTGCAGGAGCTCAAGGGCAAGCTCGACAACGGCGAGGACATCAACGTCCTCGACGTGCGCGAGCCGCACGAGTACGAGGTCGCGAACATCGGCGTGAAGCTCGTGCCCCTGGGCGAGTTGCCGCGGCGCCTCGCGGAGTTCGACCAGAACGAGAACTTCGCCATCCACTGCAAGACCGGCGGCCGCAGCGCCAAGGCCGTCAAGCTCCTGCAGGACGCCGGCTTCGGGAACGTCTACAACGTCAAGGGCGGCATCACCGCCTGGAGCGAGGAGATCGACCCCAGCGTCCCGAAGTACTAGGGAATCTTCAGGTAAATAGGTCTTTTGGGCGGGGCCGCTTCGGGCGGCCCCGCTTTTTCGTGCCGCGGCCTGTATCATCGGGCGGATGGGAGATCCCCCGGTCTTCGACGGCCACAACGACACCCTGCTGAACCTGCTGCTCCGCAAACGGAGCCGGGGCCGCGATTTTTTCGAGAGGAGCACCGTTGGCCACGTGGACCTGCCGCGCGCCCTCGAAGGCGGCCTCGCGGGCGGTTTCTTCGCCTGCTTCTCCCCCCCGAACCCGAAGGCCGGCTGGACGGAAGAGGAGGCGCTCAGGCTGACGGATGACGGCTACGAGGTCGCCGGCGCCCCGCCGCTCGACCCGGAGTACGCCCGCGGGTTCGCGGACGGGATGACGAAGCTCCTGTTCCGGCTGGAAGAGGAGTCCGAGGGGCGGCTACGGGTCGTCAGGACGGTGGAGGAGATCGAGGGCTGCCTGGAGGACGGCACGCTCGCCGCCGTCCTCCACTTCGAGGGCGCGGAGAACCTCGGCCTCGAACCCGGGGCGCTCGAGGAGGTCTACGGCCTCGGCCTGCGCTCGCTCGGGCTCGTGTGGAGCAGGCCGAACGCCTACGCGCACGGCGTCCCGTTCCGGTTCCCCTCGTCGCCGGATACGGGACCGGGGCTGACGGAAGCGGGGAGGGATCTCGTCAGGGAGTGCAACAGGCTGGGCGTCCTGATCGACCTCTCCCACCTAAACGAGCGGGGCTTCTGGGACGTGGCGGGCCTCTCGGACGCCCCGCTCGTCGCGACCCACTCCAACGCCCACGCCCTCTGCCCCTCCTCCCGCAACCTCGCCGACCGCCAGCTCGACGCCATAAGGGACTCGGACGGCATGGTCGGCATCAACTTCGCCATCGCTTTCCTGCGCGAGGACGGCAGGGAAGACGCGGACACGCCGCTTGAGACCGTCGCGCGCCACGTGGACTACCTCGTCGAAAGGCTGGGCATCGACCGCGTGGGCTTCGGCTCGGACTTCGACGGGGCGAAGGTGCCAGAGGCCATCGGCGACGTCTCGGGGCTGCCGAGGCTGCTCGCCGCCTTGAGGGAACACGGGTACGGCGAGGCGGAGCTGCGCAAGCTCGCGCACGAGAACTGGCTAAGGGTGCTGGGGCGGACCTGGGGCGGGTAGCGCGGTACTCGCGGGCGCGATCGGGCAGGGCAAGAAAGACGGGAGGCACGGTTAAGAGACTGAGCCGCCTACCTCTTGGCCAGGTACACGCCGGCCACGATCACCGCGGCCCCGATCAGCTGCCCCGGCCCGAAGCTCTCGCCCAGCAGCACTATGCCGGCGCTGACGCCTATAAGGGTGACGAGGTACTGGTAGATCAGGACGCGGTTGGCGCCCGCCCGCGAGACGCCCCAGCCCCAGGCGGCGAAGCCGAAGGCCGACGAGAAGAGCATGGAGTACGCGGCGGCGGTCCACGTCGCCGCGTCGATGGCCGCGAGGTCGAGGGTGTGCGGGTCGAGGAGCGAGATCGGGAAGGCGACGAGGCCGCCTAAGATCATGGAGTAGGCGGCGAGCGAGATCGGCGGGTAGCGCTCGAGCAGGCCCAACGAGAGCACCGTGTATGAGCCCCAGAAGACGGCGGCGGCCAGGATCAGGACGTCCCCGACGAGGCTCGTGCCCGCGAACTCGAGGCCGCCGTAGACGATGAAGCCGACCCCCAACAAGGAGAGCCCGATGCCGAGGATGCCGGCCAGGCGCGGACGCTCCAGGCCCAAAGCGAAGCCGAGGAGCATCCCCCACACGGGGCTCGTCGAGTAGACGAGGGCGGTGTTTGCGGCGGTCGTGAGGCCCACGCCGACGGTGAAGACGGTCTGGGTGAGGGTTATGCCGACGACCCCGAGGCCCAGCACGGGCAGGACGTCGCCCCGCCTTAGCCTGGTCCCCGGCTCCGCGAAGCGGGAGATCGCGAACAACAGCAGCCCGGCCAAGGTGAAGCGGGACGCCGCGAAGAGCACGGGCGGCACGTCGGCGACGACGAGCTTTACGGCCGTGAAGTTGGTCCCGAAAAAGAAGACCGTGAGCAGCAGGGACGCCTCGACGAGCGCGGGGCTCCGGCGTCCCTCCTGGCTCTTCGCCGCGGTCATCGGCGGCTAGCGGACGAAGTCCGCGTCGGAGCCCAGCCCCTTGACGTAGGCGGCGATCACGCGGGCGCAGTTCTCCACGTCCTCCACGTCGACCATCTCGTTCGGGGAGTGCATGTAGCGGTTCGGGCACGAGACGAGGCCCGTGGCGATGCCGGCGCGCTGGAACTGGATGGCGTCGGCGTCTGTGCCCGTCGAGCGGGAGTCGGCCTGCAGGGTGTACGGGATGTCGGCCGCCTCGGCCGCCGCTATGAGGCCTTCGGAGACGATGGGGCTAAGGTTCGAGGCCCTGGCTATGACGGGGCCGGAGCCTAGAGCGTGGTCGCCGTTCTGGTCCTTGGAGATGCCTGGGGTGTCGGTGGCGTGGGTGACGTCCACGGCGATGGCGGCGTGCGGGTCGAGGCCGAAGGCGGCGCCGCGCGCGCCGTAGAGGCCTATCTCCTCCTGCACGCACGCCACGGCGACGACCTCGGCGGCGAGGTTCTCCTCCTCGGAGAGCAGGCGCAGGGCCTCGAGCACGACGAAGGCGCCCATGCGGTTGTCCACCGAGCGGGAGACGACGCGGCCGTTCGGGAGCTCTACGACGTTCTGGTCGAGGACGCCGGCGTCGCCGACGCGGACCAGGCCCTTGGCCTCCTCGGCGTCTTTGGCGCCGATGTCGATCCAGAGCCCCTTTATCTGGGAGGCCTTCTTGCGCTCCTCCGGCTCCATCAGGTGGATGGCCTTCTTCCCGACAACGCCGACGACCTCGCCTTCCCTCGTCCGCAGCCGCACCCGCTGGCCGACGAGCACCTGAGGGTCCCAGCCCCCGATGCCGGTGAACCGGAGCCGCCCCCCGTCGTCGATGTGGGTGACGATCACCCCGATCTCGTCTATGTGACCGGCGAGCATGACCCGCGGCCCCCCACCGGCCCCGATGGTCGCCAGCGAGTTGCCCATCCGGTCCCCCCTCACCTCGGCGAACCCCCGCGCCTCCTCCCGCCAGACCTCTGCGGCGGCGGCCTCGTAGCCGCTCGGCCCCGGCGTGGAAAGCAGCCTCTTGAAGAACTCGTAGGATGCGTCTCTCATGGTGTCCCCTCCGGAACGTATTCTGGTAGTGTCGGCAACGCCGGATACTCTATCAGTCAGGTACCGGCGCCGGGGTGCGTCCCCGCACTAACCCGAGACCCGGAACTCCAGAACTCCCCCCCCGACGGGCCTGCGGTCCTTGCCGACCTCCCGGTAGGGCACGGAGACGTCGAAAGGCCCCGTGAGCGGGAAGGGGTCGAGACGGACCGCGCGCTCGTTCTGCCACGTGAGCGCGTACCTCGTCCCGTCGAGCTCGAACCCGTCGGGCGTGGGCGGAGGATAGCCCGCCTCACCCGGCCCGTAGAGGAACAGGAACAACGACAGCCCGTCGCACAGCCGCAGGAAGCGGAAGTTACGCTCCAGATTCTCCAGCTCCGCCGGGGACATACCCAGCCGGAGACGCTCCTGACGCGCCGCCTCCCGCTCCCGGAACTCCACCTCCGGTGGATTCTCGGACCCGAGCAAGAACCGGGCGTAGTGCATGCTGCAGAGGTAGCCCGCGTAGGCATCGTGGGCCTCGACGAACTCTATCCCCCGCCGCCAGGCCTCCAGCTTCGGCCCCAGCGGGTAGTCCACGAAAGAGTGCGGACGCCCCGTCGCCTCGTTCCAGAGCACCTCCTCGTCGGTTTCCCGCCACCCGACGTCGTGGTTCTCGACGGCGTACAGCGTGGGACCGACCGGCATCGGCTCCTCGGCCCAGCGCCGCGCGAACTCCCCCGAGACCAGCGCGTGCTCGTGCTGCTCGACGAGGACAAAAGAGTCGGCCCGCTCCCGAACGATCACGGGCCAAGCTTAGCAGCTTGGCAGCTCTCAGTACGCCGCCTGACGGCGGCTTTCAGCGGTCAGCCGGTCCACTGTGGTAGTCGCCCAGAACTCTGCTCACGACGATGCCGCCGGGAGCGGCGGTTCCTGATCCGTAGCCGGTCCCCACAGGACGAAAGCTGATGGCTGAGAGCGTAGGCGAAGCCGGAGCGGGCTGAGAGCCGCCGAAGGCGGCGGGCTGACGGCTCTATCCGACCGGCCTGCGGTCCACGGCCTGGGTGGCGAGCAGCCTGGGGTCCTCGAGGAAGGCTTCCTGGGCGGCGTCGAAGAGTTCGGCGGGGACGGTGACGAGGGAGAGGGCGAAGCCGCCGGGGAAGGCGCCCTGCCACTCCTCGGCCAGCCTCTCGGGGAGGCCCATGCGCAGGATCTTTTTCTCCAGTTGCGGGCGGCGGTGGTAGAGGACGAGGCCCACGACGAATGCCAGGGTCATGACCGCCTGCACGGCGAGGCCGGTGAGGAGGTGGACGGCGCCCATGAGGACGCTCACGGCCGTCACGCCGAGGTAGGTGCTGAAGAGCTCGAACCACTGAGCCCGGGAGAGCCCGGACTCGACCCGACCCGTCTGCGCGCCCGTCAGGGTCACGCCGACGAGCGCCTCGTCGCGCCGGCGGACGAGCACCAGGTGCGACCGGCCGGGGACGCCGAAGCCTTCCAGCCTCTCGTCCAGGGCCTTCAGGGCCGCGAGGTCTGGGGAGACGGCGCCGATGGTGAAGTAGCGCGGCACGCTCATACGGTGCTGATTCTACCAACCGTTTTGGGTTTCGCTTCCGCGCGCTGCTAGACGCCGACATGTGGCAAACGAGCTTCGAGCCGGGTCCGCCTGGTTAGGAGGTACGAATCCCCAACTACTAAACTTCTTGAGTTGGCCTTTAGCGCCGTGGTGGCCGAAAACGGTGCTCGGAAGGTGCATTCAGGAATTCGTATTTCCATTCAACACCGCAACATCTTGTGATGGCCAGGGGGTCCTATCGCGCGAGCGCTGTATCCTCGCAGCGTCAGGCGTCGGGCTTATGCAGGATCCCGGATCCGGACTTCGGGGAACACCCCTTCCACGCACTCCGGTGAATAGGCTCTACCGTCATCCCCCCGTATCGAGAGCGCGACAGCGCGTAACGGTACCATTC
>DASYWA010000096.1:0-15628 GCA_035936475.1 Rubrobacter sp.
AGCGAGGAACAGGCGGCCGAGATCCGGGCGATCCTCGCCCTCTTCCGCTTCCGCATAATCTCCGACACCCTCCTCGAGGTTCCGCTCGTGAAGGCGCTCCTCGACGGGCCCGAGGCCGCCCGCTTCTCGCGCTTCAGCTTCCTCCGTTAAGGAACCGCTCGCCGACGGCCCGACGGGTCCCTCGTGGGGGTCACCGGTGGTAGCTTGGGGGCAGCGAACGTTCGCCACCGGAGGCCGCCGTGCCCGACGTCCGCACCCGTCCGACTTCTCTGATGCTGAGTGGGCCATCCTCGAGCCGCTGCTCTTGTCCCCATGCGGACCGGGCCGACCGCCCAAGTGGCCCGAGGCGCCCTCGACCCTTCTCCAACAGCACCGACCCCAACCTGCCCCGTTCCAACCGTGCTAGTATGTTTTATGGGTAATTATCTTAATAACGAAGATAAGCGATTGCCAGGACGCTCTGCGGAAGAGTTGGTGGGGTTGGTTCAGGGCGAGATCCGGGAGGTGTCGGCCTTCGCGGCGGCGATGGCGCGGCGTACGGGGCTTGGCCTCTCGGAGATGGCGGCGTTGGAGCACCTACAGCACGCGGGGGAGGGGGGCCTGACGCCGACGCAGCTGGGTCGACGTCTGAGCCTCAGCTCGGGGGCCGTAACGGCGCTGGTGGACCGTATGGAGCGGGCCGGTCAGGTCGAGCGGCGGCCGAACCCGAGCGACCGGAGGAGCTCCGTGGTGAGGACCCTGCCCTCTGGCCTGACGGCGGCCAGGGAGCACCTGCTGCCCGTCGCCGCGGACCTTTTAGAAGAGAGCGCGGAACTGACCGACGAGGAGCGGGCGGTCGTTGGCCGTTACCTGGAGGCGGTGACGGAGATCTTCGCGCGGCACGCCAGAGGCGAGACCCCTTCATAGAACGGTCAGCCACCAGCAAGCCCGAAAAGCTGACAGCCGAGAGCGGAGGCGAAGCCGGAGCGTGCTGAGAGCCGCCGAAGGCGGCGTGCTGACCGCTCCTAAGTAAACAGGTCTATAAGCTGGAGGTTCTCGAAGTCGGCGGCGAGGGTGGGGGAGAGCTCGGCCTGATCCCCCCTCTCGCCGAGCGTAGCCGCGACCTCCAGAAAGGCCGCCACGGGCCCGGTCGCCGGGGCGTCGCGGCGCCTGAGGGCGACGATGGAGCGGTTCATCTCGGGGTTCTCCTCCACGGCTATGAGGGAGAGGTTCCCCGACGAGACGCTCCTCACGACGGCCGTCCTCGGCAGGAACGCGACGCCGAGGCGGTGCTCGACCATCCTTTTGGCCGCCTCGATGTTGTCCACCTCCATCGTCCTCAGGTCCCGGATGCCCGCGTTCCTAAGCAGAGCGTGGGTCTGCTCGAAGTAGCTGGAAGACTGGTCGAAGAAGATGAGTTGCTCTTCGCCGATCTCCGCCAGGTCCGCCCTGCCCCGCTTCGTGAACCTGTGCTCCGGGTCGACCACGAGCACGAGCTCGTCCTCGTAGAGATGCAGGCTCTCTACCTCCGGGTGGCGCATCTCGCGTGTCAAACCCAGCTGCACCTCCTCCTTGAGGGTCATCTCAAGGATCTCCTCGGAGTGCCCCGTCCTGACCGAGATGGAGACCCTCGGGTAGGCCGCCACGAACCTCTCCAGAAGCCCCGGCAACGCGTAGGTCCCTACCCCGGGCGAGGCCCCGATCAAGAGCCGCCCGCCCGTCGCCCCCCGCAGCTCCTGCAACCTCCTCCGCCCCTCCTCGAAGGAGCCGAGCACCCTCTCCGCGTACGGGGCGAACTCCTTTCCCGCGTCCGTCAGCCGCATCCCCCGGCTAGTACGCACGAACAACTCGTCCCCGACCTCCTCCTCCAGCGCCTTCAACCGCGCCGTCAAAGTAGGCTGCGTAAGAAACATCTCTTCGGCCGCCCGGCTCAAATTCCCGAGCCGCGCCACCGCCAGAAAACACTCGAGTTGTCGAAAAAGCACGCTGCTCCCTTCGGTCGCGCTCTCGGCTTTCAGCCCGCTGCGGCCTTCGGCCCCCGCTATCAGCTATCAGCCATTCCCCGCCTCGTCCGACCGTGAATAGGAGCCACAACTCGCCGCGATCCACTCAACGTTCATGGTCGCCTCCGCACAGGTCGCTGACGGCTGATAGCTGACAGCTGACGGCTTTGATATAAGTTTCTCCTATATCTACGATACATGCAAACGATTGGACTTATAGGTCGGGCTCGGTTAATTTGGTTCCCACGTTGAGGAGTCGGAGAGAGGAGCGGCGATGATACCGGTGCAGTACAGGGACCCTGAGACGGAGGAGATCCTGGAGCGTCGTTACGAGGACGGGGCGCCGGGGATCGGGTCGCGGGTGAAGATCGGGTTCGGCGAGTTCGAGGTTCTGTACCGGTGGCGGTGCGTGCCGACGTCGTGCATCGTCTACGTGCGGCGGGCCGCGGCCCCGCGGCGGGAGCGGGTTGCCGCTTAGGGCGTTCGGCGGGCTTCAAGCGAGGGGTCATCGCGCTTGCTAGAGTTTCTCCATTCTGGCAAACGTTAGGGAGGAGCCCGGACCGCAAATGGTCGAGAAGAGCGCGTACGGAGAAGGCATAGAGATCACCAAAGAGGTCCCCGACGAGTATCGGGAGATACTGAGCCCCGAGGCGGTCGCCTTCGTGGCGAAGCTGGCTAGAGAGTTCACCCCGAAGGTCGAGGAGCGTCTGCAGGCCAGGCAGGACCGACAGGAGCGGATCAACGCCGGCGAGATGCCGGACTTTTTGCCGGAGACGAAGGACGTCAGGGAAGGGGACTGGAAGATCGCCCCGATCCCGGACGCGCTGCAGGACAGGCGGGTGGAGATTACCGGCCCCCCTGACCGGAAGATGCTCATTAACGCGCTCAACTGCGGTGCGCCGACGTACATGACCGACTTCGAGGACGCCAACTGCCCGACCTGGCACAACATGCTCGACAGCCAGCTCAACCTGCGCGACGCGATCCAGCGCACTATCACCTTCGACGACCCGAAGACCGGCAAGCACTACACGCTCAACGACGAGGTCGCAGTGCTCATAGCCCGCCCCCGCGGCTGGCACCTCTGGGAGAAGCACATGCTGGTGGACGGCAAGCAGGTCCCGGCCGGCATCTTCGACTTCGGCCTGTATTTCTTCCACAACGTCCAGAGGCTCTTGGACCTCGGGCACGGCCCGTTCTTCTACCTGCCGAAGATGGAGAGCCACCTCGAGGCGAGGCTGTGGAACGACATCTTCGTCATGGCCCAGGACGAGCTGGGTATTCCGCAGGGCACCATCAAGGCCACGGTCCTCATAGAGACCATAATGGCGACCTTCGAGATGCACGAGATCCTCTACGAGCTGCGCGAGCACTCCTCGGGTCTGAACTGCGGGCGGTGGGACTACATCTTCAGCTACATCAAGAAGTTCCGCGAGCACGACATGCTCCTTCCGGACCGGAACCTGATCACCATGACCGTCCCGTTCATGCGGGCCTACTCCCTGCTGACCATCAAGACGTGCCACGAGCGCGGCGCGCACGCGATGGGGGGAATGGCGGCCCAGATCCCGCGCTCCGATGACCCGGAGTGGACCGAGTTCGCCAACAACAAGGTGCTCGAGGACAAGGAGCGCGAGGCCAAGGACGGCCACGACGGGACCTGGGTCGCCCACCCCGGGATGGTCGGGCTCGCCAAGCAGGCCTTCGACCAGCACATGCCCCAACCCAACCAGATAGACAAGCAACGCCCGGACGTGAACCCGAGCGCCGCCGACCTGCTGGAGAAGCCCGAGGGCCCCATCACGATGGACGGTTTCCGCAGCAACATCTCCGTGGGCGTGCAGTACCTCGCGGCCTGGCTCGCCGGCCGCGGCGCCGTCCCCGTCTTCAACCTCATGGAGGACGCCGCGACCGCGGAGATAAGCCGCGCCCAGGTGTGGCAGTGGATCCACCACGACCAGGGCATCCTCGAAGACGGCACCGAGGTGACGGTGGAGCTCTTCCGCGAAGTGCTCGACGAGGAGCTCGACAAGATAAAGAACGACATCGTCGGCCCCGAGCGGTGGGAGAAGGACGAGTTCGGCACCGCCGCCGAGCTCTTCGACCGCATCTCCACCCAGGACGACTTCGTCGAGTTCCTGACCCTCCCCGGCTACGAGTACCTGGACTAGAGGGGAGCGGAGATCACCAGAGACGACATCAACGGGCGCCGGGCGGAGGGCACTACCTTCCGCCCGCCCCCACCCCTGCTCCCCCGGTGCGTCGGGCACGTACCCGGGCCCGCGGGCGGCGGACGACTACCGCGCCTGCGGTGCACATATATGCGCACATAAGTGCATGCTGTATCATGCGGAGATCTAGACCATAGAGCTTAGGAGGACAAGGTGGAGAACGGGAAGAACGGGACGACGCAGAAGATAGCGCAGGAGTGGGAAGGGGAGCGCTGGGCCGGGGTCGAGCGGCCGTACACGGCCGACGACGTGGCGCGGCTGCGGGGGTCTGTGGTCATCGAGCACACGCTGGCGCGGATGGGTGCCGAGCGGTTGTGGGACCTCATGCACACCGAGGATTACGTCAACGCGCTCGGGGCGCTCACCGGCAACCAGGCCGTGCAGCAGGTCAAGGCGGGGCTCAAGGCCATCTATCTCTCCGGGTGGCAGGTCGCCGCTGACGCGAACCTGGCGGGGCAGATGTACCCCGACCAGAGCCTGTATCCGGCGAACAGCGTGCCGCACGTCGTGAAGAGGATCAACCAGGCGTTGCAGCGCGCGGATCAGATCCACCACGCCGAGGGCAAGAACGGCGTCAACTGGTTCGCGCCCATCGTCGCCGACGCGGAGGCCGGGTTCGGGGGCGCGCTCAACGTCTTCGAGTTGATGAAGGGCATGATCGAGGCAGGTGCTGCCGGCGTCCACTTCGAGGACCAGCTCGCCTCCGAGAAGAAGTGCGGCCACATGGGCGGCAAGGTGCTCATCCCGACCGGGCAGGCCGTCCGAAACCTCATCTCCGCCAGGCTCGCCGCCGACGTCATGGGTGTGCCGACGATAATCGTCGCCAGGACGGATGCTGACGCGGCCAACCTCGTCACCTCGGACATAGATCCTGCGGACCAGAGGTTCCTGACCGGCGAGCGGACGATGGAGGGCTTCTACAGGGTCAACGCCGGCATCGACCAGGCCATAGCCCGCGGTCTTGCCTACGCGCCGTACGCCGACGTCGTGTGGTGCGAGACTTCGACGCCCGACCTCGACCAGGCCCGCCATTTCGCCGAGGCCATCCACGCCGAGTTCCCGGGCAAGATGCTCGCCTACAACTGCTCGCCCTCGTTCAACTGGAAGGCCAAGCTCTCCGACGAGGAGATCGCGACCTTCCAGCGGCAGCTCGGGGAGCTGGGCTACAAGTTCCAGTTCATCACGCTCGCCGGCTTCCACGCGCTGAACTTCTCCATGTTCGAGCTCGCCCGCGACTACAAGGAGCGCGGCATGGCCGCCTACTCCGAGCTCCAGCAGAAGGAGTTCGACGCCGAGAAGTACGGCTACACCGCCACCAAGCACCAGCGCGAGGTCGGGGCCGGCTACTTCGACGAGGTCGCCCAGGTCGTCGCCGGCGGCGCCGCCTCCACCACAGCCCTCACCGGCTCGACCGAGGAGGAGCAGTTCGTTAAGTAGGCTTCAGCTGTCAGCGATCAGAGTTCAGGAGGGGGTCGGGTTCTCCGGCCCCCTCTCCGCAACGGGAAGGGGTACGCGATGACTCGGGTGAACGGCAGGGACGACAAACCGCGAGATCTACCACGGGTGCCCGAAGACGAGGGCATCGGGATGGGTTTCGACGACGCCAAGAGAAAGGTGGAGGACGATTGGACCTCTTCGGGGA
This sequence comes from Rubrobacter sp., assembly GCA_035936475.1. Classification (GTDB taxonomy): domain Bacteria; phylum Actinomycetota; class Rubrobacteria; order Rubrobacterales; family Rubrobacteraceae; genus Rubrobacter_D. Next base: position 5,856 of record DASYWA010000096.1, read on the forward strand.
CCGAGGATCCAGCCTTCTTCATCAAGCCTCCAGACGGGGAGTAGCCGCTCCGGCCGGTCAGGTCCGGTGCCCGCTTGCCCGACGTGCATAATGCGGGGCATGGGTTTGAAGAGCAGGGAAAGGAGGTTGCTGCCGGGCGGCAGGCCGCGGTACGTCTGACTGTACGAGGGCGACGGCGGGTCCGGCGCGGGTTACACGGCGGTGTTTACGGGGCTCTTCGATCTGAAGAAGCCCGGGGAGTACCCGTACCTGGTCGTGGAGCGGTCTGGGCGGGGAGGTGAGGTGCGTCGTGGGAGGCCGCCGGCTGAGCTTATCCGGCGCGAGGTCGTCTTCAAGGACTTACCTGAGGTTGTGCGGCGGAGGGTTCTGGAGGTGTACCGGGGGATGTGAGGGCTCCGGGGTGATTGAGGTTCGGGTGCGGGGGAACAATCGTCTCTGTTGGTGAGGAGACGGTGTTTGGAGGTAGACGTGGACTTCGATCCTAACGACGCGCCCCGGTATCTGGAGGGCGTAGAGTACCCGGCGAGCAAGGAGGACCTCATCTCGGCCGCCGAGGGGAACGGCGCGCCCGAGGAGCTGGTGGAGAGGATCGGGACGCTCGGGCGGCCGAACTTCGACAGCGCGGACGACGTCGTCGCCGAACTCGAAGCCTCGCCGACCTCGTCCTAGCGCGGTGACGGGGGCCAGGCGCTCGTCCTACCACGCAGGAACGAGGACGCGGACTTCGGACGCGGCTCCATCTTCTCCGTGGGCACGGCGACCGTCATCATCCGGTACGCCGGTTTCACGATTCTGACCGACCCGAACTCTCTGCACGCCGGGGACCACGTCCACCTGGGCTACGGACGCCCCGGCATCCCTGCGCGCCGGCCTCCTCTTCGGCGGCTTCGAAGAGCTTCTCGCCGTGGCCCTGTCCGGAGAGGGGCCCGGTGACCCCGAGGGAGGCGAGGTCGAGACACCCTCCCCGGACGTGGCCGAGGGCCTCGCCGAGCACCGCTCCCCTCTCGTCGTTGAGAAGAATGGCGAGGGGGCTGTAGTACGAGCCTCCCGTGGTCGCCACGTTGAAGAGCGCCGCGAGGCCGTCGCGAACGAAGGCGGCGTCAGTGGAGTCCTCGCGCGGATCCGAGACGGTCCTGATGTTCTCTACGCCGACCTCCTCGTGCGCGGTTACGCGTCTACCACCTCTACCAGCTCGAACTCCTCGACGACGAGGATCGTCTGGTCGTCGAGCGGGTTGCCCTCCTCCTCCATCTCCTCGGCCCACGCCTCGCGGTGGTCCCGCCTGAAGGCCTCGTCGTCTTCCCCGAAGCCCTCGCCCCGGACGACGCCGGGCGCCGGGAGGCCGAAGGTGGTCTCGTAGACGGCGAGCATCCTCACGCGGCAGCGGGGGTTGTCGTCCTCGTCCACGACGTCCACGACCTGCCCCCGGCTCGCCACGACCTCGGCGAGCTCTTCCTTGGTGTAGTCCGAGCGGGGGGCGCAGGTGGCGGTCTTCTCGCCGTCTATGACCTCCCGGATCAGGCGCTCACCCAACCCGCCGTCTCCGGACCAGCCGAACTCTAGCCTGTAGCCCGTCATGGCCGCGGCTACGCCGGCACGTCGAGGACGATCTTGCCGACGCCCGAGCCTTCTTCCATCAGCCCCATCGCCGCCGTCGCCTCTTCGAGTGGGAACGTCTCGTTGATGACCGGACGCAGCCCGTTTTCGGCGTAGAGGTCGAGCATCGCGCCGAACTCTTCTGCGGTACCCATCGCGGTGCCCAGGATGTTCAGATGCCCGGGCCTGACGAAGATCTTGGGCAGAATCAATTTCTCTGCCGGTCCCGCCGTCGCCCCGATAGAGACGATGCGGCTGCCGGGCTTGGCAAGGGAGAGCAGGACGTCGAAGACCTCCCCACCGACGGTGTCCACCGAGACGTCCACGCCGCCGGTCAGGCTCCTCAGCTCCTTGGACCAGTTCTCGGCGTTGTAGTTGATGCCGCCCTCGGCGCCCAACTCTTTCGCCTTCTCGATCTTCTCGTCGCTGCCGCTCGTCACGAAGACCTTCGCCCCGAGCGCGGACGCGATCTGAACGAGGAACGTCGCCACACCGCCACCGGCTCCGGGGATCAGGACGGTCTCACCCCCCTGCACCTGCCCGCGCGTTACGAGCGCCCGATATGCTGTGAGCGCCGCCAGCGGCAACGCCGCAGCCTCCTCTTGGGAGAGGTGGGAAGGCTTCGGAAACACGTGGTCCCCGGGCACCTTCACGAACTGCGCGAACGTCCCCTCGTCCGGCAGCCCCAGGATGCGGTACTCCTTGCCCGGCACGGCCGGGTCGTCCCCCCAGTAGAGCGCCGGGTTTATGACGACCTCCGTCCCCTCGCCCGGTCCCTCGGCGCCCTCGCCCCGGGCAACCACCTCCCCCGAGCCGTCCGACCCGAGCGTCACGGGCAGCGCGTCCTGCTTCGCCCCGGGGTACATCCCGCGCGTCACGAAAACGTCCCGCCGGTTCAGCGCCGCAGCATGCACCTTGACGACGACCTCGCCGGAGCCCGGCTCCGGGTCCGGCACGTCCTCGTAGACTAGGTTCTCTGGCCCGCCAAGCTCGTGCAGTCTGATGGCTTTCATGGTCGTCGCTCCCTCTGGTCGCTCAGGCGTCAGGTTTCAGCTACCAGCTTAGTACGGATACTTGCCCGGCGCTCTAGCGCCGAGCGAGGGTCAGGCTCCGGGTGGGGTTAGAAAGAGCGCGGGGACGAGGAAGAGGAGGCTGAGCAAGCTCGGGAAGAGCGCGGCCAGCAAGGCCCGGATGGTACTCGTCCCGTGCATCTCCCTCAAGCCCATCGTGGTCACGTAGATGCCGTAGATGCTCGCCAGGTACCCGAGGATCGGCATCCAGGAGAACAGGCTGATCGCGGCGCCGCCGTACGCGACCACCGAGAAGGTGCCCCAAAACCCGCGTCTCTCCCTGACGAACAGCAACACGAAGAGGTGCTGTATCGCGGCCCCGATGTAGACGCCAAGCGCGATGAACAGCGGCAGCAGGACGACGATCAGGACGGCGAGGGCGATGGCCGCACCCGGGTTGTTCCCGTAGAGCGAGGAGAAGCTCGACCCTACGCCCGGCTGCCCGCGCGCCAAGGGGTTGAAGGGCTCCAGGAGCAGGGCGAGCGGAGATGAGACCACGCCGCAGATTATGGCGAAGACGAGCGGACCCTTGACCCGGCCCGGCCTCGGCCCACCCAAGCCGGCGAAGAAGGCGGCCGGCTCGACGAGCACCCCACGCGCCACCTCCAAGAAGCTCCTCCCAGGCCTGGAAGTATCGAAGCCCCGGCCCGCTGGATCCAAAAGCTCTCCCCTTCCGTCGCCCCCGGATTATCGACAGGTCTACCCATCTTGACTTTACGGACCGCCGCCCCGATTCGTCGCCGGGCGCGGCAGGTCGCCCCAATCGCACCCACCGAATGCCCGAAAATCTAGAACCTCGAAGCCTTATACGAACGCGCTGATCCCCGTCACGTCGCGCCCCACTATGAGCGACTGTATGGTGTCGGTGCCTTCGTAGGTGTAGACGATCTCCATGTCCGAGAGGTGCCTGGCGACGTGGTACTCGAGCAGGACGCCGTTGCCGCCCATGATGTCGCGGGCCTCGGAGCAGACCTGCTTGGCCTTTTTGGCGTTGTTCATCTTGGCGAGGGAGGCCATGGGGCCGGTCATCTTGCCCTGCTCCTGGAGCTGGGAGAGGCGGTAGACCATGAGCTGCATGTTGGTGATCTCAGCGAGCATGTTCGCGAGCTTGCTCTGGATGAGCTGGAAGCTCGCTATGGGCTTGCCGAACTGCACCCGCTCCTTGGCGTACTGGAGCGCCGCCTCGTATGACGCTATCGCGTGCCCGATGGCCTCCCACGCGACCCCGCCCCTCGTGGCCGTGAGCACCTTGTTGGTGTCCTTGAAGGAGTTGGCGAACTCGAGCTTGTTGGCCGCCGGCACCCGGACATCTTCGAGAAAGATGTCCGGCTGCCACACGGCGCGCTTGCCCATCTTGCCCTTTATGAGCTCGGTCGAGTAGCCGGGGTGGTGCTCGCCGTTCTCGTCCTTCTCCAGCACGAAGCCCTTTACCTGGCCGTCCTCGACGTCGCGGGCCCAGATGATGACGATGTCGGCGAAGGTGGCGTTGCCGATCCAACGCTTCTTGCCGTTGAGCACCCACTCCTCGCCGTCCCGCCTCGCCGTCGTCTCCAGCATGACGGAGTCCGAGCCGTGGTCGGGCTCGGTGAGGCCCCAGGCCCCGATCTTCTCCATCCGCGCCATCGCCGGCAGCCACCGCTCCTTCTGCTCCTCGCTCCCGCAGATGGCTATGGTCCCCATCGCGAGCCCCGAGTGGACCCCGAAGAAGGTGTTGAGGCTCCCGTCCCCCCGCGACATCTCTATCGCGACGAGCCCGGCCGCTACATGGCTCATCCCGGGGCAGCCGTGCCCCTGTATGGACCCGCCCGCGATGTTCAACTCCGCGACCTTCGGGACCAGCTCGAACGGGAACTCGGCCTTCTCCCAGTACTCGTTGATGATCGGGATGACCTCGGCATCAGCGAACGCCCGAACCCTGTCCCTTACCTCGCGCTCCTCGTCCGTGAAAAGGTCGTCAAGAACGTAGTAGTCGGTCCCCAAAGACCGGGTAACGTCGGCGATCACTGCCAGCTCCTCCTTCTCGGTTCCCCAAAGACGCGGGGAGGCCCTCCACGCTCCCTGCCGACCCATTATCCGTGCTATTATCAAAATTGACAAGTTCTTGCGGGAAGGGTCGAGATGCAGCGGGCCGGGGAGAGGAGTGTCGGGGGTCCTTCGGCTTCGCCGTCGGCGACGCCGCACGACGTCTTTCTCGGGGAGGTCAAGTCGAGGACGGTGTTTCCGCTCCTGATCCTGCACCTCGTGCGCGAGAAGCCGCAGTACGGCAACGGCCTCATCGGCCAGATAAAGGAACTCTCGGCCGGCGTCATGAGCGTCTCCCCGAACACGGTCTACCCGCTGCTCAGGCGTCTGGAGGAGAAGGGGTACGTCGTCGGCGAGTGGGAGCGGCCGGACACGAGGAGCCGGCGCTTCTACAGGATCACGCCGAGCGGCGAGGAGAAGTACGCCGAGATAAAGGCGAACATGGAGGAGCACCTCCTCAGGGTAAAGAGGGCTATAGAATCCCTGCACGAGGAGATCTACGGTTAAAGGGGGAGAGGATGACGCATAGCATCAGGAGGGTGGCCGTCCTCGGCGCCGGCACGATGGGGGCCGCCATAGCCGCCCACTGCGCCAACGCGGGGCTTCGGGTGGACCTGCTCGACATCGCCGCGCAAGACGGCGACGACAAGAACGCCGTCGTCGACGCCGGCTACGAGAGGATGGTCAAGGCCCGCCCGCCGGCGCTCATGGCCAAGGACGTCGCCAAACGCATCCACACCGGCAACTTCGACGACGACCTCGAACGCGTCGCCGAGGCCGACTGGGTGCTTGAAGCCATCCTGGAGAGACTCGAGCCCAAAAGAGATCTCGCAGAGAGGGTCGAGGCGCTCGCCAAGGACGACGCCATCATCTCGTCGAACACGAGCGGCATCCCGCTGCACCAGATAGCGGAGGGTCGCTCCGAGTCGTTCAGGCGGCGTTTTCTCGGGACGCACTTCTTCAACCCGCCCCGCTACCTGAAGCTGCTCGAGATCATCCCGACCGAGGAGACCGACGAGGAAATCGTCGATAGGGTCAGGAACTTCGGCGAGAGGGTGCTCGGCAAGGGCGGCGTCATCGCCAAGGACACCCCGAACTTCATAGGCAACAGGCTCGGCTCCTTCGCCGGGATGCAGGCCGTCACCTACGCCTTCGAGAACGGCTACTCCATAGAGGAGGTGGACGCGATCACCGGGCCCCTGATCGGCCACCCGAAGACCGCCACCTTCCGCCTCAACGACACCGTCGGCCTGGACATAGCCGTCGGCGTCGCCGAGAACCTGTACGAGGCCGTCCCGGAAGACGAGTCGCGCGAGGACCTCAAGCCCCACCCGAAGCTCAAGGAGATGCAGGAGAGAAACCTGCTCGGCAACAAGACCGGCGCCGGCTTCTACAAGCGCGACAAGCGCGACGGCAAGACCGTCTTCGACGTGCTGAACTTGGAGACCTTCGAGCACGGGCCGGCGGAAGAACCTGAGGTACCCATCGTCGCCGAAGCGCACGAGCAGGGCGACCTCGGGGCACGGCTTCGCTTCCTCGTCGAGAAGGCCGACGAGGACCGCCACGCGAGGTACATCAGGGACACCCTCTACCCTTACATGGCCTACGCCTCGCGCCGGCTGCCCGAGATCAGCGACACGTTGGAAGACGCCGACCACGCGATGGAGTGGGGCTTCGCCCACGAGACCGGACCGTTTAGAACATGGGACCTCCTGGGAGTCCGGGAGACCGTCGAGAGGATGAACTCTTTGGGCATCGAGGTCGGACCCTGGGTCCGGGAGATGCTCGAAGGGGACAACGAGAGCTTCTACAAGACCGAGGACGGCAGGGAGCTCCAGTTCAGCCCCGTCAGCAAAGAGTACGAGCCGGTCCGCGAGGATCCCATGTACGTCTCACTCGACGGGCTGCGGGATGAGGGCAAGGAGCTGGAGCGCAACGACTCGGCGAGCCTGCTCGACCTCGGCGACGGGGTGCTCTGCCTCGAGTTCCACTCCAAGGGCAACTCCATAGACGCCGGTGTCACCGAGATGGGCTACAAGGCGCTCGAGGCCCTAGGGCGCGACGACGTGATCGGCCTCGTCATAGGCAACGAGGGCCGCAACTTCTGCGTGGGCGCGAACCTCGCCGAAGTGGCGCAGGCCGCGCAGGACGGGAAGCTCGACGAGGTCGGCGAGAGCATCGAGGCGCTGCAGAACCTGCTCATGGGATTCCGGTTTGCGCCCAAGCCCGTCGTCGCCGCGCCGCACGGTCAGACTTTGGGCGGGGGGCTCGAGGTCTGCCTCCACGCCGACCGCATCGTCGCCGCCGGCGAGACCTACATGGGCCTCGTCGAGGCTGGCGTCGGTCTCATCCCGGCCGGCGGGGGCACCAAGGAGATGGCCCGCCGCCTCGTCTCCCGCCCCATGAGTACGGCCCCCGACACCCCGGCCCTCCCCTTCCTGAACAAAGCCTTCGAGACCATCGCCATGGCGAAGGTCTCTGCGAGCGCCGTCGAGGCCCGGGGCTCGGGATTCCTGGACGAGGACGACCGCATAGTCATGAACCCAGACCACCTCATCTCCGCCGCCAAACGCGAGGTCCTAGACCTCGCCGACGGCTACGCCCCGCCCGAGCGCGACGGCAACGTCTACGCCGCCGGCGCCTCGGCCCGCTCCGCCCTCGTCATGGGCATAAGGACCCTCCAGTGGGGCCACTACGCCAGCGAATACGACGGCATAGTAGCCGGCCACACGGCCAAGATCCTCACCGGCGGCGACCTAACTCTCCCCCAGTGGGTGAGCGAGGAGTACCTGCTAGGCCTGGAGAGAGAGGCGTTCCTAAAGCTGCTCGAAAACGAGAAGACCCGCGAGAGGATCGAGGGGATGCTGAAGACCGGGAAGCCGGTGAGAAATTAGCGATCAGCCGTCAGCTATCAGCCATTAGCCAAAAAAGCTGACCGCTGAAAGCTGAGGGCTGAAGGCGTTCGACCGAAGGGAGAACCAAAATGAACGAAGCCGTCATAGTTTCAGGGGCACGTACCGCCGTCGGGCGGGCGCCGCGGGGGACCTTGCGCGGGGTGCACCCCGTGGACCTCGGGGCCTCCGCCATTCGGGAGGCCGTAGGTAGGGCGGAGGGGCTCGATCCTCAGGACGTCGAGGACGTGATCATGGGCTGCGCCATGCCCGAGGGGACGCAGGGGTACAACATGGCCCGTCTCTCCTCGGTGCGGGCCGGGATGCCCGACACGGTGCCGGCCCAGACGGTTAACAGGTTCTGCTCTTCGGGGCTCCAGACCATCGCGATGGCGGCCGAGAGGATCATGGTGGGCCACGCCACGACCATCGTCGCTGGCGGTACGGAGCACATGTCCTCGACGCTCCAGATGCCGAACTTCGCGCCGGACCCGGGGCTCGTGGAGACGAACCCGGCCGTCTACATGGGGATGGGCTTCACGGCCGAGCAGGTCGCAAAAGAGTTCGACGTCAGCCGCGAGGACCAGGACGAGTTCGCCCTGCGTAGCCACACGCGGGCGAGGGAGGCGGTCGAGTCGGGCAGGTTCGACGACCAGATCGTACCGCTGGACGTCGCCTACGACTACGTGGACGACGACGGCACCCCGCAGCACTTCGAGACGACCTTCGGGCGCGACGAGGGGCCGCGGGACACCTCCGCCGAGCAGCTCGCGAAGCTAAAGCCCGCCTTCCAGCAGGGCGGCACGGTGACGGCCGGGAACGCCTCGCAGCGGAGCGACGGGGCGGCGGCCGTGGTCGTGATGAAGCGGGAGGAGGCCGAGCGGCGGGGCCTCGCGCCGATGGCGCGGTTCGTCGGGTTCGCCGTAGGGGGGGTGAGGCCCGAAGTCATGGGGATAGGGCCTAGCGTCGCCATCCCGAAGGTGCTGGAGCAGACGGGGCTCTCGCTGGAGGACATCGACCTCATCGAGTTCAACGAGGCGTTCGCCGCGCAGGTCCTGGCCGTGGTCAGGGAGCTTGGCCTCGACACCGACAAGATGAACGTCAACGGGGGAGCCATCGCCCTCGGCCACCCGATGGGCGCCACCGGCACGAAGCTTACCGTCCAGATCCTGAACGAGATGAAGCGCCGCGGCTCTCGCTACGGGATGGTGACCATGTGCATCGGCGGCGGTATGGGCGCTGCCGGCATCTTCGAGAACTTGCAGGGATAGGTATCAGCCATCAGCTATCGGCTCCTGCTTGCTCGTGGTGCCCGGTCCGGTAGGGTCGCTTGGTTGAGGTCGTGAGGGCCGCCGGGCTGGCCACCCAGGACGTGGGGGAGGCGGCGGAGGTCGTGGAGGGGGTGTGGCAGATCAAGCTGCCCGTGCCCTTCCCGCTGGAGTTCGTTTCCGTTTACCTTGTCGCGGGCGAAGACGAGTGGACCCTGATCGACTCCGGGTACGACTACCCGCCGGCCCGCGAGGCGTGGAAGGCCGGCGCGCTCGCGGCTGGCTGCGACCTTTCGCGCGAGGTTTCGAGGATCGTGGTTACGCACTTTCATCCGGACCACGTCGGGGCTGCCCGGTGGCTGCAGGAGGTCACGGTGGCGCCGGTCTTTATGATGGTGTCGGAGATACCGTTCGCCCGCCGGTTGTGGGGATCGCCGGACGCGGAGCCTTTCGTGGAACTGCTCTTCCGGCACGGGATGCCGCGGGAGATGGCTGAGACCGCGGCCGGTGCCATGAGGAGCGGTCTGGCGCTGCCGGAGGAGATCCTGCCGCTGCGCCCCGGGGAGAAGGTGCCGATGGGAGACGGGTGGGCGCGGGTTGTCCACGCCCCGGGCCACGCAGACCACCAGCTCGTGCTGCACGACGGGGGACGCCGCATCCTCTACGCCGCGGACCACCTGATGCTCGGCATCACGCCGAACGTCGGCACGTGGCCCGAGACGGAGCCCCATCCGCTCGCCCGCTACCTGGACTCCCTGGCGTCCATGCGCGGCCTGGAAGCCGACCTCGTGCTGCCGGGCCACGGCCCCGTCTTCGGGGACCTGGACGGCAGGATAGGCGAGCTCGCGGGCCACCACGCCGAGCGCCTGGGGGCGATGCGCGCAGAACTAAAGGCGGCACCCAAAAGCGCTTACGAAGTCTCCCGA
>DASYWA010000097.1:0-3854 GCA_035936475.1 Rubrobacter sp.
CTCTACCGGCACCCCGAGAAGGGCTTCCTCGGCGGCGAGTTCTTCTTCTACCGCTGGGGGCCCGCGATCGTGCAGTACTGGCGCTCGTTCGAGGACCTGGAGCGCTTCGCCCGCAACCCCGACGACCCGCACCTGCCGGCCTGGCAGCGCTTCAACCGCACGGTAGGCAAGGACGGCAGCGTCGGCATCTTCCACGAGACGTTCATCGTGGAGCGCGGGAACTACGAGGCGATCTACTCCAACATGCCGGTCTTCGGCCTGGCCAAGGCGACCGAGCACGTCAGGGCGGTCGGGGGCCGCGAGACGGCCCGTAGGCGCCTGATGCGCGGGGAGAACGATCCCGCGGTGCCCTCGCCCGAGTAGCCGGCGGAGCGGTTGGCGACCCCGACCGAAACGCGACTACAGGCGGGGCCCTGTCCTTGGTCCGCCCGCTACTTGGTCTCTTGCGAGTCCTCTTCGACGAGCTCCAGCGCCCCTTTCCCCACAGGGGCACTCTCGGAGAAGCCCTCCGCGCCGCCCGACGTGTCGGTGGAAGGCCCACCCCATCGCGCCTCCTTCGCCTCCTCGGCGCTGACGTCCAGCACTACCCTGTTGTCCGCTGTCACCTCGCGGACGCGCGCGACCGGGACGTGCAGGTCGGATCTGAGCAACGGACGCCCCACCACGATGTCCGCGTCGCCCACGGTCTTGAGGTCGCCCACCTTCTCCCCGTCGGAGCCGAACACCTCGGCCCCGGTGCCCTGCAACTGCGCCAGGGTCTGGGGCCCCCCGCCCGCGTCGGAGCGTTCTCCCCTGGAGCCCGCCCCCGGTCCGTCGTTCGCCATCGCTCGCGCCTCCTCAGTCTTTTCGGCTCTGGGTTTTGGGTGATGGTGCCCGGATCGGTGCGGTACTAAGCCGGTGCGCGACGGGGACGCGACGAGGCGGATACGGGTGGTCCCCCGAGCCGCGCATCATACATCCGCGGCGGTTTCCGGCCGTCCCGAGGGGGGAAACACTCGGGCATGGACGAAAACGGCGGTTTCAGGAATCTGGTCGGGATCGAGCTGTCCGAGGCGGAGGAGGGCCGCGCGGTCGTGAGGATGCGGCCGGGCGACCGGCACCTCAACCCCGGCGGTACCGTGCACGGCGGGGCCATCTCCACGCTCGTGGACGTCGCCATGGCCGAGGCCCTCAACACCACGCTCGACGAGGAGGCCGAACGGCCCGTCACCGTGGAGATGAAGATCAACTACATGGCGCCGGGGAAGCCGGGCGTCATCGTCTCGACCGCCAGGGTGCGAAAGGGCGGCAAGCGGGTGACGGTCGTCGAGGCCGAGGTGGTTCAGGAGGATGACGAGGAGGTCGTGGCGCTCGCCACCGGCACCTACACCGTCGTGGGCTAGGAGGCCGCGGCGAGCCGGTGCGGACCATACCGCGGGCCCGAGGAGGGGAGTAAATTTTGGCGACGGTGTTCACGCGCATCATCGAGGGGGAGGTGCCGGCGCGGTTCGTCTGGCGGGACGAATCGTGCGTGGCCTTCCTGAACATCACCCCCCTCGCCCCCGGGCACACGCTCGTCGTCCCTAAAGAAGAGGTCGAACACTGGATCGACCTCGGTCCCGGGCTGGCAGCCCACCTCATGTCCGTCTCGCAGGCCATCGGCCTGGCCGTGCAGGAGGGCTTCGGGCCGAAGAAGGTCGGGCTGGCGATAGCGGGGCTAGAGATCCCCCACGCCCACGCCCACGTCTGGCCCATCCACGGGCCCACGTCCTTCCCCATAGACCCGGACGAGGGGGACCCGCCGGAGCCGGACTGGGAAGAGCTGGACGAGGCGGCCGGGACCATCCGCAGGGCCCTCACGGGCCTCGGCTTCCACCGGCACGTGGCCGAGTGAGAACGCCGGCGGGTTAGCGGCTGTGGCGGCCGGCGAAGAACCTGTAGGCGAAGAAGGCGATCAGGGCCACGAGCACGATCGGCCCGAGCGCCGTCGTGAACAGCAGCACGAACAGGATCCTGAACAGCCCGAAAGATCCGCGCCTCCTGCCGAAACCGACGCCTCTCCTGCCGAAGCCCCGCCTCTGAATCATCAGGATCGCGTCTGGCAGAACGCCGGCGAGCAGCGACGCGGCGTACACAACCCACCCCAGATCGCCCGCTGAGATCTCATAGAGGTACGCCATAAAACTCGATGCTCCTTCGCCGCCCAATGCCCTCTGTCCCCTTGCGTTATACCAAAGCAGGTGGGGCGGGGAGAGGTATGGGCCGCCGGAAGCGATGGGACCAACTTCGGTTGCCGCCCCCGGTCATACCCCAGAGCGCGGTCTACCGGGGCGCTCCGCCCCGTGCCGAGAGAGCCGGGCCCCGCGGGTGACGGCAACGGTGGGTCCGATCCTATCTCGGCACGCCTGATAGCCTGTAAGATGCCAGGCCTTTCGTTGTTTGCCACTCAGAGGCCTGGGGTGCGCGCGTCCTCCACCCACGTTATCCGTCGCGTCTCCCGTGAACTTCGCGATGCGCCGCCGCACTCGGGGTGCCAATGCCGGAGGCGGACAACCGAAGCACGGTTGCGCGTGCGGTGCGCCCACCGAAGAGCGTTCTAACCGGCGACCCTGATCCCCATGCTCCTGGCCGTGCCCTCCACCGTCCTCATCGCGTTCTCGACGGAGGCGGCGTTCAGGTCCGGCAGCTTGGTCTCGGCTATCTGACGGAGCTGGTCCCGGGTCACGGTGCCGACGGGCCTGCCGTTCGGCGAGCCGGAGCCCCGCTCGATACCGGCCGCCTCGCGCAGGAGGGCGGAGGTGAGGGGAGTCTTGATCTCTACGGAGAACGAGCGGTCGTCGAAGATCCTTACGAGGGCCGGCAAGATCCTGCCCGTCTGGCCCGCCGTGGTGTCGTTGTACCTCTTGCAGAACTCCGCGAGGTTGACCCCGTGTGGGCCGAGGTCCCGGCCGACCGGCGGTGCCGGCGTCGCCTTTCCGGCCTCGAGCTCGAGCTTGACCAGGCGGATCTCCCTCTTCCTTCCTCTTCCCATCCCAACCTCCTTGATCGAAGACCGCTGCCGGGATACGGTAATGTCTCCTGTAGCTGGAGGGTCAAGGACTCTTGGAGGAAAAGCTCTACCCCATAGGCGAGATGTCGCGCAGGAGCGGGGTGCCGGTCAAGACGATCCGGCACTACTCCGACGTGGGTGTGCTTCCCCCTTCGGCCAAGAGCGAGGCGGGCTACCGGCTGTACTCCGAGGCGGACCGGTCGCGGCTGGAGTCGATCCGGACCCTCCGGGCCGCCGGTTTCGGGCTCCCGGCCATCGAGCGCATGCTCACGCGCGCGATGCGCCCCACGGAGGCCGTCCGGCTCCAGCTCGAAGCCGTAAACCTCCAGCTGAGGACGCTCGGGCGACAACGGGCGTTGCTCGAAGCCGCCCTGAAAGCCGACGGCGAGGACGCGGCGCTCTCCTACCCGGACCGGGCGCGCGCCCTGGCGATGCTCACGGCCCAAGAGCGGCAAGCCTTCCTCGAAGAGCACTTCGAGCGCGGCCTCCAAGGCATCCCCGTCGACCCGGACGTGAGGGAGTGGTTCAGGCGGATGATGGTCGAGGAGTTGCCGGAGACGCTCACCGACGAGCAGCTCGCGGCGTGGGTGGAGCTCTCCGAACTCGCCTCCGACGATGAGTTCATCCGGACGCTGCGGGAGCAGGCGGGGCCGTTCTGGGAGCAGGCCGAGGGCAGCTTCGACCCGGCCGACTGGAACGATGCCACGGGCAGGGCGTTTCGCGAGGCGGGCGAGGCCGTGCGCGAGGGTCGCCCGCCGACGGGGGAGCGCGAGCAGCGCGTGGTGGAGGGCCTGATCGGGGCCCACGCCCGGGCGATGGGCAGGAC
>DASYWA010000098.1:0-3649 GCA_035936475.1 Rubrobacter sp.
TGGGAGCCGAAATCGGAGCAAGACGTTGCCTTGGAGCACTACGCCAAGAGGCTCATGGAATTGCGCGAGGACACCGAGAAGGAGATGGGCCCCCGCGGCGTCGTGCTTTGAGGGCGACCCGTGCCAAACCGGCGGCTCCCCTTTGCGCGGCTAGAGCGTGACCTTCCTCTCCACTGCTTCGTCCTACCCTAGCATCGCGCGGGAAGCCAAGGTCGGCGCTGCCCCAACTTGCGCGGGCCTACGAGAAGGCGATAGGAGCCATCCTCGGCGGCGCCCCTCCCGCGCGGCCGATAAGGGCTTCTCGGAAGTCCGCACGGCCCCGGTCCTATGTCGAGCGGCGCTCGTGCCCGTGCTCGCGTCCACGTCGGTGGGCTAGCGCCTGTTGTCCCTCGTCCCGGACCGCCCACCGAACGCCTTCCGCCACCAGCTCCGTCGCCCCGGGTCCTCTGCGCCCGTCTGCGCCGCCGGCCGGTTGTAGATGTCGTGGGCCCGCCTCAGCATCTCGAGGGCCTCGCCCTTCGTCGTGCCGGGGCTGGCCACTACGTCGGTGCACCGGCCGCTGCCCGCGTCCGTCACCCGAACGACCACCAGCACGTGCCCGATCTCGGCGTCGTGCCCGTACCACTCGTCGAGGTGGTCGAGGAGGTCGAAGACGACCCCGTTCACCTTCCCCTTGTCGATGGGATCGTGATCTGCCACCGGATACTCTCCTCCTCCGCCAAGTCCGCCACCCCGGGGGACGGGCCGCGCGCTACTCGGCCCGACACCCTTAGCCCGCCATCGTTTCCGCCTCGCCTGGTAGAAGCCGGGGACCGTGCGCCGCGGCCCCCGATCCCCTCCGGGCCCGCATCAAAGCACATGACCCTCGCGTCAGAATCCCCCGTTTGGGCTAGGCAAAGACCGCCCGTTTGAAGTATGCGGTCGGGCCCTCCCCGGCGCTACTATCCCGTCATTGTTGAGCCGGGCGCCCCGATCACCCCCCTCCATAGGCGGCCCGGCTTTCTTAGTCCCCCAACCTCGTAGAGGGTGCCTTCTCCGAACTTCGCGCCGAGGGGGTTCTCGGGGCTTCGGCCTGAGGAACTTGTTCGAAGTCGCCACAGCCGGAACAAATAGTACATTCGGGCGATATGCCGGGCCTGCTCAGGGGGCATGATGATGTCGCTACATAGGAAGGCGAGTGCTGCTCTGCCTCTAGGAAAGGAGCACAGGATGCGACGGTTCATCCATCTGTTGGCAGCGATGTCCGCGGCGCTGGTGGTAGCAAGTGGGGTGGCGCTGGCTGTCACCAAGGTGGGCGGTCCGGAGGGCGACACGCTCATGGGCACCAAGGGCTCAGACGAGCTGCTCGGCAAGGGGGGCAGCGACTGGATCGACGGCCGAGGCGGCAAGGACGTGATAAGCGGCGGGCCGGGCAGCGACGACCCCGTGGCATCGGCTCTGGTCGGTATTCTGGACGGCGGCCCCGGCGCCGACGTCATATCGGGCGGACCGGGCAGCGACATGATGATCGACGGCCCGGTGCGCGGCGACTCCGCCGTGGACACCCTCTCTGGCGGCAAAGGAAACGACAACTTGCTCACCTTCAACCGCCCGGCCGCTCGCGACATCGTCAGTTGCGGCGCCGGCCGCGACAGCGCGGACGTCGACCGCAAGGATGTTGTTGGGGACGATTGCGAGAGGGTGAGTGTGCACTAAGGGGAAGGGCGTCGACAATAAAGCGTCATGGGCCGGGGTGTAGCAGCCTCGGCCCTTCTGCTTGCCCCTATTCAGCGCAGTGCGTGGAGGATTAGAGCTCTCGGAACTTCGGTTTCCCGTCCCGTCAACCGCCCAGCGGAGGGGCCCCTCGAACGCCGGGATGTCGTCGTCCGTGCTCACCCAGGGTTGGGCGCTGGCGCACCAGATGTTCATCTGCGGTCTAACCCAAGACGTGTCGTCGAGCGTCCCCGCCATCAGCCAGTCCCACTCCGGTGTCACCGCGACGTCGGCCAAGACGGGGGAGCCGCAGCGCGGGCAGAACCTGCGGACGACCGGTTGCCCGCTGCCCCCGAGGTGCTCGAAGGCCGACAGTTCCAGACCCTCCGTTCGCAGGACCCCTTTAGGCAGGACGACGAGCAGCACGGGTTCGGCCTCGCCCTCGTAGCGGACGCCCCCGCACAGGCAACCGCCGTCGATGTTCGGCATGGTCTCCTCCTTCGTCGCCAGGTCCCAACCGACCCTCTCGATCGGCTGCGGCGCATTACTTGTGCTTATCGTATCTATTGTGGCGGGCCCTGTTTTCACGCAAATCGCGTATTCCGGGGCTCTATTCACTGAACCTCGTAGAAGCGGCGCTCTCCGAACTTCGGCTGTAGGTGGCTCCGAGAAGTTCGGCTAGAAGCCGGCGAAGCCGGCGCAGGCGTCATACGAGTCCCTTAGCCAGCCGCCCCCGGCGCGGCGGTAGACGATGAGGGCCACGGTCCTCCCCTCGCGCACCACGCGCACGGTCCGCTGGTCGCCGCGTTGGGGGGTGGTGGACAGGCCCACCCTGTCGCCCTCCCGTATCTGCCCCGAGAAGGCGCGCCGGGTCTGCCTCCTTACCCTCGGCCCCCGGAGCAAAGTCGCCGATGCCGCTGACGGCCATGCCGCCGGTGCACTCCAGCCCGTTGTCGAAGGTCGTCTCCTCTCCGGTGCCTCCCCACCTCGCGTCCGTTTGCTCGGCGCCGCCATAGGCCATCTTCCCGACGGTCTCGGGTTCCGCGGCGGGTGGCGGCTGACGCTGGGGGTCGGTCGTTTGGTCCGTGGCGCAAGCTACGCTAAGTGCCATCAGTGCCGCGACGAGCAAGCACCCGCATACGAACAAAACCCGGGTCGTCAGTCGGCGCATGATCCTCCTCTCCGCCGTCCTCTAGGCATGATACGCGCCAGGGGCGGGGCTTCCACATCTAACCAGGCGCCCGCAGGACCAACCCGGCTGCCCTCGCCGCGGGCGGGGAAGGCTTGTTCTGCGAACTTCGCCTGTAGGAGTTCTCGGAAGTGCGACGGGCCGGAGTACTCATTTCGGGGCTTCTGCCTTTACGCTGCCTTAACCAAATCTTATCGGCCGTTAACCTCTTTCTTGTTACACTAGTTATAAATAACCCTATAGGGTGAAGGCGGGAAAGGAGGCCCCCAGATGCCCACCTACATGACGCAATTTTCCTACACTCACCAAGCCGCGGCGGCCCTCGTCAAGAATCCGGAGGACCGGGGTGCCGTCTTTAGCGAGCAGGTCGAGAAGCTGGGCGGGAAGGTGCTCACCTTCTACCATTGCATAGGAGAATACGACGGACTAACCATCTACGAGGTTCCTGACCAGGCCACTGTGGAGGCCCTCCTCTTGGCCATTAGAGCTCCGGGCCACCTTGAGACTATCAAGACCACCGAACTGCATCCGGTAGAGGTCGCCATGGAGGGGATGCGCAAGGCGAGCGAGCAGTCGTACCAGGGACCCCTTGGGTGGGTCGAGGAGCATCCCGTCGACGTTTGGGGCGGATAAGGGGCAAAACCGAGGGACAGAACCGGGCTCGCACTAGAGAAGAAGCGGCGCGCAGTGGGCAACGTTTAGGATGGGTTTCACCGCGCTTCTCATCGGCTTGGCTACAGTGGTGTCAGTGCTGTTGGCGGTGGTGAT
>DASYWA010000099.1:0-18341 GCA_035936475.1 Rubrobacter sp.
CCGCCGACTTCGACGAGTGGGACACGGCGGCCAAGTTCGCCCTGGTCGCGCTGATGTTCGTGGGGGGCTGCGCCGGGTCGACCGCCGGGGGAATAAAGGTGATCCGGATCGTGGTCATCTTCCGCACCAACTTCCAGGAGATCTTCAAGATGATCCACCCCAAGGCCGTGACCCCGCTGAAGATAGGAGACCGGATGGTACCCGAGGGGGTACGCGTCGCCGTCCTCGGGCTCTTCTGCGCCTGGATCGCCGTCTTCGCCCAGGCCACGTTCCTCGTCGCCCTCCAGCAAGACCTCACCCTGCTCTCCGCCGCCACCGCGGTGGCCGCCACGCTCAACGTGATCGGCCCGGGGCTCGGGCAGGTGGGGGCCTCGGAGAACTACGAGGCGGTCAACGCCTTCGGGCGTGTGATCCTCACGGGGTGCATGCTGCTAGGGAGGCTCGAGATATTCACCGCCCTGGTGCTGCTCTCCCCGGGCTTCTGGAGAAGGTAGGAGCCGGCGGACGGCGGCGCTCGACGAGGGACCGTTTGAAAGGGCGGCGCCTTCTCTCCCGCGTTCATACTTCCCGGCGCCGCGCATCGGGCTTTCGGTCGATGCCCGCGGTGTTCGACCCGTCGGTGGGTTTATTCCACCCTCTCAACGACCATCGCGATGCCCTGCCCGACGCCGATGCACATCGTGGCCAGCCCGAACCGGGCCTCCTCCCTGCGTTCCATCTCGTGGACGAGCGTCGTCAGGATGCGCGCGCCGGAACAGCCGAGCGGATGGCCGAGCGCTATCGCCCCGCCGTTGGGGTTGAGGCGTTCGTCTTCGGCGTCCATCCCCCACTCGTGGATCACCGCCAGGCTCTGCGCCGCGAACGCCTCGTTGAGCTCGATCAGGCCGACCTCGTCCATCGAGATCCCGGCCCTCGCGAGCGCCTTGCTCGTTGCCGGCACCGGCCCTATGCCCATTACCCGCGGCGGCACGCCGGCCACCGCCGCACTCCTGATCCTGGCCAGGGGTTCGAGGCCGTTGGCCCTCGCGTACTGCGCGGAGACCACCATCACGGCCGCGGCCCCGTCGTTAAGGGAGCTGCTGTTGCCGGCCGTGACCGAGCCCTCCTCCGAGAAGGCCGGCTTGAGCTTGCCGAGCTTCTCGAGCGTGGTGTCGCGCCTGGGGCCCTCGTCGGCCTCAACCACCGTCTCGGACTTCCTGGCCCTCACTGTCACGGGCACGATCTCCTCGCGGAAGCGCTTTTCGTCCTGGGCCGCAACCGCCTTCTCGTGGCTGCGCAGGGCGAAGCGGTCTTGGGCCTCGCGCGAGACGTCGTACTCTTCGGCGAGCCCCTCGGGGTCGTCCTCGTCGGGGGTTACGAGGAAACGATCCTGGGCGAGGTTCTCGGCGGTCATGCCAAGGGTGTCGGTGTGGCCCATCTCCTCCATCTTCGGGTTGACCATGCGCCAGCCCAGGGTCGTGTCGTGGGCCGTGACGTTGCCCGTGGGGAAAGGACGCGCGCTCTTGGGAAGCACCCAGGGGGCGCGGCTCATCGACTCGACCCCGGCCCCCACGTAGGCGTCGGCCTCCCCGAGCATGACGGCCCGCGCGGCCTGGGCCACGGCGTCCAGCCCGGATCCGCACAGACGGTTCACCGTGACCCCGGCCACGGACTCGGGAAAGCCCGCCAACAGCACGCTCATCCTGGCCACGTCCCGATTGTCCTCGCCCGCCTGGTTGGCGCAGCCCATGTAGACGTCCTCTACCTTCTCCGGGGGGACGCCCGTCCTCTCCACGAGGGCCTCCAGGGCCACCGCCCCGAGGTCGTCCGGGCGGACGGAGGCCAGGGCGCCGCCGTGGCGGCCGATCGGGGTGCGGACGGCGCCCACGATCCAGGCCTCTCTCGCTCCTTCGTAAGTCATCTTCGCTCCCTTGGGGTGGTCGACCGGGCCGGCCCGCCCATGATTTCCTTACCTCGCCCCGCCATCGTCGGTGATCCGTCTCATCCGGCTGTAGTCTAACTTGCATCCTGCGTCTTGGGCGCGACCGCGCGCCAAGGCGAGGGTGGCGGTGCGCGTGGCCCGGCGGCATCCGCGCATGACCGCGCGATCGGACTGGCCGCCTTCGCCGAGAAGGAAGACCCCGGGTCCCCGCCGCCGACCGACCGCCGCGCTAGTCGAAACCGCACGATAGAGTCTCCTGGCCCGTACCCGGGGCCGGTACGAGGGTAGGAAGCGCGTAACCCCGTCTCGCCCGCGTGGATCTAGGTCTCTATGTTGACGGTCAGGAGGCCGGAGAGACCATCTTCGTCTACCCCGACGAAGTAGATGTGGACTTCGGCGGTGCCGGTCTCGCAGCGGTAGACGGCGAGCCCTTCGTAGCGGCGATGGAAGAGCTTCTGGAGCCTCGCGAAGCCGCGGGCGCTCTTTCCCTGTCCCCCGTCCATCCAGGGCTGGACGTTTGCGAGGTGCTCGAAGGTGGCGTCGAAGTCCGAGCGGGTTACGCCGCCCTCCGGATGATCGCAACCGGCAAGCTCGGAGAAGCGTTCGACGGAGGGCAGCTCGTCCTCGCCAGGGTACGCGACGAACCACCAGGCGCTGTCCGCTTCGGAGCCGGGCATCTGGAGGCTTTCGGAGGCCTTGAGCAGCCGGTCCTCCGTATCCTGCGCGGTGGCGGCGGTGGCGAGCAGGAGGCCAGCCAGAAGCGCCGCCGATCCGACGAGGGCGCCCTTCCATTTGATCATGCCGCCTCTCCCTTCGTGGTTGCGTGTCGTTGTGCGGGTTATCGGCCGGGCGGGGAGCCCTGTTTAGAGGTTCGGGCGGCGGAGCAAGATGGCCGCGGGGTCGGCGATGGGGTCAGCCCGAACCTTCGAGAGGAGTCGAGATGCCGCATCCCTGGCACGAAGTGGAGATAGGGGACGAAGCCCCCCGGGTGTTCCAGGCGCTGGTCGAGATCCCGAAGAACTCGAAGGTAAAGTACGAGCTGGACAAGGACACGGGCCTCCTGAAGGTGGACCGCGTCCTGTACTCCTCGGTCCACTACCCGGCCAACTACGGCTTTATCCCCCGGACTTTAGGAGCCGACGGCGATCCGCTCGACGTGCTCGTCCTGATGCAGGAGCCCGTCCATCCCTTGAGCTTGCTGACCGTGAGGCCCAAGGTATGATGCACATGGTCGACGACGGCGAGAACGACGAGAAGATCGTCGGCGTCCCCCTCGAAGACCCCGAGTACCGCACCTACGAGAGCTACGACGAGCTGCCCTAACACCGTCTCCAAGAGTTGAAGAGCTTTTTCGAGGACTACAAGAAGCTCGAGGACAAGGAGGTCAACGTGGAGGACTTCGCCGGCGCGCAGGAGGCAATAGCGGCCGTCCGACACGCGATGAAGCTCTACGAGGAGCGATTCTCCGGGCGCGGTTAAGAACCGGCCAGGGAGGGCATAGAGCCCGCAGCCACTTAGACAATCGCGAAAGAGGGAAGGAGGGTTCGTGTCGGAACAACGCACCGAGGGGAACATAAGGGTGCGTCAGGTAACGGACGTGCAGTTCTCGTGGACCGAGGAAGGTCGGGGCGAGCACGGCGCCTTCACGGTGCAGCTCGTCCTGGACGACGGCGCAGAGGAGTACGTGCTCCAGCCGACGGCCGAAGACGCCAAGGTGCAGGTGGAGCTCTTCGAGACCGCGGACGCGGTCTACTTCGACCTCGACCGTAAGGTCTTGATCCCGAGCAACGTAGCACTCGGCTAGGTCCGAACAGAACACCGAACGGAGGAGGAGAACGTTGAGCGAGAACGTCGAGCAGAACATCACGGTGCGGCAGGTAACCGACGTGCACGCAAACTGGAGCGAGCAGGAACGCGGGGGTCCCGGCAAGTTCTCCTACCAACTCATCCTGGACAACGGCGCCGAAGAGTACGCCATCAGGCCCGAGGCCGAGGACGCGGACGTCCTGATCGAGCTCTTCAAGATGACCGACAAGGTCTACTTCGACATGGAGCGCAAGGTCGTCATCTTCGGGAGCATCCCCCTGGGTCATTAGAGCGGTCAGCCATCAGCTTTCAGCCATCGGCAAGAGTTGGCTGGCGCGGAAGATAGCGCAGACGAGGAAGGGCCCCGGTCAGGGGCCCTTCCTCGTTCCCGAAGCAAACGCGAGGAGGGCCAGCGCCCTTTGGTGGCGCCGGCTCTCCTCTTTAGCTGACCGCTGACAGCTACTAAAACTCGAATATGATGCGGGACTTGCCCTTGCTGCGGGAGGAGCTACCCCGGCGCAGCAGGAGCCAGAGCAAGAAGCCCCCGCCCAGGACCAGCAGGCCGGTGCCGGAGGTCAGGAACGCTACGGCGCCGCTCTGGGCGGCGGCCGCGGAGGGGCGCTGCTGGACCTCTTCGACCGTCGCCGTGCCCTCGATAATGTCCTTAAAGTTCTTGAGGTCCTGCTGCATCATGACCTTGGGGTTGGCGACGGCCTTGGAGGCGACCTCGCCGATCTTGCCGCCCGGCGGGTCAGCGTAGTTCATCGTTACCTCTATGCGCGTCTGCTCCGGGCCGAGCTCCTCGAAGCGGACCTGGCCGGAGGTCTGGACGTCGCCGTCCACCGTGTTCCAACCGATGGCGCTGTTGGGCTCGTCCTGGGTAGTCCTGGCGTCGAACTCCAACTTCGCCCCCAGGGGTCCCTTGACGACCCAGTGGGTAGTGTCCGGTCCCGTGGAGCGCACCTCCTCGATGTTGCTCATGAAGTTCGGCAGGTTCTCGAGGTTGCGCCAGTACTCGTAGACCGTCTGTACCGGTGCCTGTGCCTCTATGCTTCCTTCTATCTGCTGCGGCATCGTCGCTGACCTCCGTTGCTGGGAATCTCCGTAACGCTCTAACAGAGCCATGTTTCCCCCCGCTCCCGTGGAATAAACCTGGATCATACCCACCAACGCCCGAGCGCCGGGCGGAGGACCGGGTGCCCTGCGCCGCCCCGGGCAACGAGCCTCAACGCCCCCGCCGAGGGTCGGGGGCCGAGAACCGACGGTCCCAGACGCCCTGCCGCGCGTCCATGTAGGCGACGATCGCGGCGTGCGGCAGCGTGAGCGCGGAGATCAGCACCAGGTAGAGGGCGAGGAGGGAACGGGGGTCTTCCGTCGCGCGCGGGACCGCCAGGAAGAGCCCGACGAGGAGCGCGAGCGCCAGCCCGGTCAGGGGTGCCGCCTCCATCGCGAACCGGGCCAACGCGTGCCCCGGGCGTCCGGCTCGCAGGTAACGGGCGCCGGCCGGGTCCAGCAGCACCAGCCGGGCCACGTGCCTGGGAGCGTGCCACAGCGTGAAGTACAGGCCGACGGCGAGGACCGGCGGCACGGCGGCAAAGAACGCGAACAGCAGCAACGCCTCAAACGCGACGGGAAGCAGGGCCCGGCGTTCTCCGGCGAGGTCGCCGGCCGCGCGCAAAAGGAAGAGCCCGGCGACGGCCGCCAGCGAGGCCCCGGCGGCGAGCCGGAAGGCCGGCGAGAAGGCCACCGAGAGGGCCGTCGCGTCCGAGCCGAACAGCCCGGCGGCGGCGCTCGCGATCTCGCGGTAGGCGTCCGGAAAGAAGACGAGGGGGGTCAGCATGGGAAGGCCGCCCCGGAGAAGGAGCAGGAGGGCGCGCGACGCCCGCCCCGTCCCGTCGAGCCCTCCCGGGCCGAAGAAGAGCAGGGCGTGCAGGTCCCCTGCCCCCCAGTGGAAGAGCGTGACGAGTACGAAGAGGACGAAGGCGGCGGCGGGTGCCGTTAACCACAGGGCGAGGCAGAGGCCGGAGAGCGCGAGGTAGAGCAGCACGACGGCGAGCACGCTTCGGCCGTCGGCGTCCCGTCCGGCGAGGCGGGAGGGCACCAGGTGGTCCACAGCGCCGTGCGGCAGCCCGAAGAGAACGAGGCTCGCGGCGAACGGCAGGTACTGGACCCACCCCGGCGCGCGAAGCCCGGCGGCGAAGGCGACCGTCAGGAGCAGCACGGCGGCCCGGGAGGGCCACACCACCGCATCCCGCAAGGCCGGAGGCGCCTCCGGCCTCCGGTCAGGGGCCTTCGTGTGCACGGTCGATGGCCTCCGCGGCGGCCAGCCGCAGGAAGGGGAGCTTCGGGAGCGCCCCGATGAGCCTGGCGTCGTCGACGAGCGAGCTCCCCTCGGTCAGGAAGCGGACGAGCGGGTCGGGCGGCGTCCCGGCGAACATGCGGGCGTAGATCCCGGGGCACCCCTCCGGCCGCTCGCGCAAGAGGCGGAGAAACACCCGGTCCAGCGGCCCGTAGCGCCACGGGTGGACCCTGCCGGGATCCGCTGCGGCGTCGGTCAGGCTCTGAGCGAGCGCGCGGCAGTAGCGCTGGACGCGCAGGAACGTGTACCCGGTCGAGGGTCGGGTCTCGCCGCCGAGCGTCCCGATAGCGTGCGTGCGGGCCCCTATCCGCCGCGGGAAGCGGTGGGCCGTCATGGGTATCTCCCCCCGCTCCTCGCCGTCTACATCGTAGTCTTCGCCGGAGAGCCCGTAGCGGTCCCGGAGGTAGCCGGAGAGCTCGGCGCGGTGGGCTTCGGGCGGGGCGCCGGTCCTCGTGAGGTAGACGTTCTCGACGAGCGCCTCGTGCTCGTCGAAGGGCAGCACGTAGGCGAAGCGCAGCCCTCGGCTCTGGTCCACGGAGAAGTCCATGAGGGTGCAGGTATCCGGGTCGAAGACCGGGCGGCGGGCGCGCAGGCGGAGGCCCAGGAACTGCTGGGAGATCCAGGCCCCTCCCCCACGCGCTTCTTTGCGGGCCGCGGAGTCCGGGGGCAGGCCGCGCCCGTCGAACACGCGCCCCGCGAGGTACGAGCCGGCGGAGGTAACGATGAGCACCCCATCGTCCAACTCCTTGACGGAGCGCACCTCTTCGCCGAGCCTGACCGTGACGTCGCCGTGGGAGGAGATCTTGCCGAGCGCGTCCTCGTAGAAGTCCGCGCCGGTAAGGCAGAGGTACGGGTAGCGCGCGCTCGTGTGGACGACCTCCCGCCCCCCGGCGCGGACGGACCAGGAGTTCCAGCGCCGGACGGCGCGGCCCGAGAAGGGCGTCTCCTCGACGTCCCAGAAGCACCACGTCCTGTCGTCGGCGAAGGCCTTCTTGCGGTCCAGGATCAGGATGGGCGCGTCCACGCCCCGCTCCAGGAGGTAGTGGCAGAGGCTCAACCCCGCGCAACCGGCGCCCAGTATCGCGTACCGGTACCGCTCCGGTTCCGGGCCCCGGGGCCGCAGCCGCTCCGGCAGCGGGACGGACCTTCCCCGCCGCGTCCGGGCCTTCAAGACCCGCCGGGTGTCTGCGCCCCCGTCATCCCGACGATCATAGCCCATCCCAAGCGTCCACCCCGTCTGTTGGATCTGTAACGGGCCTTCGGCCGAGGGTGTCTCCGGTTCTCTGCAGGAGCAGCGGGGACGACCGGTCCGGTGCGTATACGGGCGCGGGAGGCCTTGTCGGTAATCGCGCGACATCCTGGCGGGGCCGGGCCGTCGTAATGGCGCTACGCTGGTGGAGGGTTCATGCCGTAGAATGCGGGCATGGGAGGCTACCCGGACGTCCGCGTCATCGTCGTGCCCTACGACTCCGGGCACCGCGGCATACGCATGGGCGCCGGGCCGGAGCATCTCGTGAACGGCGGACTCGGCGAAGTGCTCCGGACGAGGGGCCGGAGCCCGAGCTTCGCGACCGTGTGCCCCGGAGGAGATCCGCCGGCCGAGGTGGCGATCGCTTTCGAGCTGGATGGCCTGGTCTCGGGGCAGGTGAGCGGGGCCCTCGCCGAAGACGAGTTCCCGCTGGTGCTCTCGGGCAACTGCAACACCTCCGTGGGCACGATCGCCGGCGCCGGTTCCGAGGGCCTGGGTGTCGTGTGGTTCAACGCCCACGCGGACTTCAACACCCCCGAGACGACCACGTCGGGCTTCACGGACGGGATGGGCCTCGCCGTCGCCGTGGGGCGCTGCTGGAAGAGTATGGCCGCGGGCGTGCCCGGCTTCTCCCCGGTGGCCGAGCAGGACGTGGTGCTCGCGGGCGTCAGGGACGTGCAGCCCGCGGAGGAGGAGCGGCTCGCCGCCTCGAAGGTGACCGTAGTCGGCGCGGACCCGGTCAGACGCGAGGGACCGCGGGCCCTCACAAAGGCCCTGGACGGGCTGAAGGCCCGGGTGGGCAGGGTCTACGTGCATCTCGACCTCGACGTCCTCGACGCGGAGGAAGTGGGCCGGGCAAACGAGTTCGCCCCGGAGGGGGGCCTGGGCGCCGAGGAGCTGCTCGCGGCGCTCGGCATGGTCAGCGGGCGCTTCGACGTTGCCGCGGTCGGCATCGCCTCCTACGATCCCACCTTCGACGCGGATGGGCGGGTCCTGGGCGCCGCCCTCGCGTGCGTGGAGGCGCTCACCGCCGCGTCGACGCCCGCCGCCTAGAGATCCGGCGGGGTCTACTCACCTGTACGTCGGGGGAGGTTTCGCGGAAGGGATGCACGGGGTTCGAGGTCAGACGGGCGTCAGGACTTCTGGGCCTTGCGGGAGGAGGACGAAGGTCTCTTCGGCCTTGGCGTTCGGGAGGGAAGGGTTCCAGGCGAAGGCGTGGCCCGGGCGGATCTCCTGCCGCGTTTCGGGTGAGGCCACCGTTTCGCGGGAGGCGTAGCCCGTCGTGCCGCCCTGGTGGTGATCCTGCCAGCCGTCGGGGAATCCGGCCTCGGCGTAGAAGGTCCGGCAGAGCTCGAAGGCGTCGGCGAGAGTGGTGCCCGGTAGGGTTGCCTCTTCCCTCATGCGGCGCAGGATCTCCTCGCACACCTCCTGGCGCTGGAGGGTCTCCGGGTCGGGGTCTTCGAACGGCACCATGCGCGTCAGGTTGGCGTAGAGGCCGCCGCGTTCGGCGCAGACCACGAGCATGGCGCGCCCGCCGAGCGGGCCGCCGCTGGGTATCGGGTGCCGGTAGCGCCCGAGCCGGCCCGCCGAGGCGGCCAGCAGGACCGGGGCGTACATGCCGCGACGCCGACAGGCCGACGCGAGCTCCGCCGCCGCCTCCAGCTCGTCGGTATCGGACGAGAGCGCGGACGCGGCCTCCGAGACGGCCGCCGCGGCGTCCGCGCCGAGACGCCGGTAGCGTTCGATGGCCTCCTCGTCGAGGACGTGGCGCGAGGGCAGTATCTCCGCCGTGACGTCGGGCCCGAGTTCGGAGGGGTGGTCGGTCCCGACGGGGCCGTCGGCGAGTTCCTTCAGCAGCGCCCCAGGGCCGGTGTGCCACGGGTGTTCGGCGATGTCCATGTGGGGCGTCTGCTCGCCGCGCATCCGGGGCGCCTCGATGTTGTCCGTGAGCACGTACTCGGCCTCGCCGGTCAGCAGGATCCCGGCGACGCCGAGCGGGTCGTCGTGGTCCACCCTGTTGTCCGCGCCGCCCGTGTACCACGCGAAGTTGGCGGGCCTCCTCAGCAGCAGCGCCCCGAGCCCTCGGCGCTCGATGATCGAACGCAGGTCCTCCCGCCGCGCCTCCCGGCTCATCCCGCCACCTCGGCGCCCGCCGCCGGCACGAACTCGTAGAACTCCGGCCTCTCGAACCCGAGGTCTGCGAACGCCCGGCGGCAGGCCTCGGTGAGTGCTTCGGTGTTGCCCGATGGCATCAGGGCGATGGCGCAGCCGCCGAAACCCGCGCCCGTGAGCCTGGCGCCTGGGGCGCCGTTCTCCCTCGCTGTCTCGACGAAGGCGTCCAGCTCGGGGGTGGAGATCTCGTAATCGTCGCGCATGGACTCGTGGGAGGCGTACATCAGGTGCCCGAAAGCCTCGAAGTCTTTGTCCCGCAGGGCCTCGGCGGCCCGCAGAACGCGGGCGTTCTCGGTGACGACGTGGCGGGCGCGCCGCCGCTCCTCGCCGGAGAGGCGGTCGAGGTCCTCTTCGGCGGCGTCGCGCAGTGCCTCGACGCCTAGAGTCTCGGCCGCCCGCTCGCAGGCCGCCCGGCGGTCGTTGTACCCGGTGTCGGCGAGGCCGCGCTCGACGCGGGTGTCGCAGACGACCAGGGAGAGGCCCACGCCTCCGAGATCCAGGGGGACGGACTCGGCCTCGAGCGAGCGGCAGTCGACGAGCAGGGCGGAGCCGGCCTCCCCTAGCAGGGAGGCGTACTGGTCCATGATGCCGCTCTGCACGCCGACGTACTCGTTCTCGGCGCGCTGGCAGATCCGGGCGAGGGACTTCTTGTCCAGGCCGAACCCGAAGAGCGCGTCGAGGGCGAGGGCCGTCGCGGCCTCGATGGCCGCCGAGGAGGAGAGCCCGGAGGCGCGGGGCACGTCGCCGGCGAGCGCGGCCTGGAAGCCGTCGGCGTCGTGGCCGGTCTCCCGCAGCGCCCAGAGGACGGCGCGCGGGTACTTCGCCCAGGAGTCGTCCTCGCGGTGCAGAGGACGGGCTTGCCCGAAGTCGGTCGAGTAGAGCAACTCCTCGCCGTCGCGTCCGGCGGCGACCGCTATGCGCCGGTCGATGGCGCAGGGGAGGACAAAGCCGCCGTTGTAGTCGGTGTGCTCCCCGATCAGGTTGATGCGCCCCGGCGCGCTCGCCACGACCTCGGGCTCCCGGCCGAACTGCTCGACGTAAGCCTCGCGCGCCCTCGTCTCGGTCTCCCGCATCGGCTACTCGTACCCCCTTGGGTGCTCTCGCATCCAGGCCCAGGCGTCGGAGATCATGGCCTCGATGCTCGGCTTCTCCGGCTTCCACCCGAGGTCGGCCCGGATCGCGTCGCTAGAAGCCACGAGCTCCGGCGGGTCGCCCGCCCTGCGCGGCGCCTCCTCGGCCGCGATCTCGACCCCCGTGACGCCCCTGGCGGCCTCGATCACCTGAAGGACGGAGAACCCCGAGCCGTTGCCCAGGTTGTAGATCCGGTGCTCGCCTGGCTCCGACGCCTCGAGCGCGAGCAGGTGGGCCCTGCCGAGGTCCTCTATGTGGATGTAGTCGCGGACGGCGGTGCCGTCACGGGTCGGGTAGTCGGTGCCGAAGATCTTGACCGACTCGCGCGTTCCTGCGGCGGCCTGGAGGACTAGCGGGATCAGGTGCGTCTCCGGCTCGTGGTCCTCCCCGAAATGTCCGCTCGCCCCGGCCACGTTGAAGTACCGCAGGCTCGTCGCCGACAGGCCCCGGGCCCGGGCGACGTCCCCTATCAGGCGGTCCACGGCGAGCTTGGAGTTCCCGTAGGGGTTGGTCGGCGCGGCCGGGGCGGTCTCGGGTATGGGAACCTCGTCGGGCTCCCCGTAGACGGCAGCCGTAGAGGAGAAGACGAGCCGACCCACGCCGGCCTCCCCCATCGCGTCGAGCAGGTTGAGCGTCCCGCCGACGTTGTTGCGGTAGTAGCGCTCCGGCTCCTCGACGGACTCCGCCACGAGCGAGAGCGCCGCGAAGTGGAGCACCCCGTCGAAGCCCTCGGCGAGCGTCTGCGACAGGAAGGGCTCGTCGAGCAAGGAGCCCCGGACGAGCCGCGCGCCCCCCGGCACGGCGTCCTCGTGGCCCCTCGAGAGGTCGTCGAGGACCACCGTCTCGTGGCCGACCTCGACGAGCTGCGAGGCGACGACGCTGCCGACGTACCCGGCCCCGCCCGTGACGAGCAGCCTCAACGGCCCGCCTCCTCGATCGCCCCCCGAAGCGTTTCGGCCGTGTCCTCGGGGAGCACGTCCATGACGAAGGCGCCGGCGCCGGTCTCGCTGCCGGCGAGGTACTTCAGCTTGTCCGCGGTGCGGTTCGGCGGGTAGAACTCGATGTGAAAGTGGGCTACGCCGTCGTGGTCCTCCCCGTCCGTCGGCGCCTGGTGCATGACCATCATGTAGGGCAAGGAGAAGCCGAAGAGGCCATCGTAGCCGACGAGGAGCCTCTTGAGGACGCGGGCGAGGTCCAGGCGCTCCGGGACGTCCAGGTCCGCTATCGAGGGGGCGCAGCGGCGGGTGTAGACGTGTGCCTCGTAGGGGAAGTGGGCGTAGAAGGGGACGAAGGCGACGAAGTGCTCTCCCTCGGCGACCACTCGGCGCCCGTCGTCGAGCTCGCCGGCGAGGAGGTCGCAGTGGAGGCAGGTGCCCACCTCATCCCTGTGCTCTCGGGCCGCTTCGAGTTCCTTTTTCGGGCGGGGCGGGACGAAGGGGTAGGCGTAGATCTGGCCGTGCGGGTGGTGCAGCGTGACGCCGATGGCCTCGCCCTTGTTCTCGAAGACGAAAACGTACTGGACGAAATCCAGGGCGCCGAGCTCCTCGTAGCGGTCGGCCCACACCTCAACGAGGTTGCGGATGCGCCCCTCTGGCATGGTCGCGAGCGTGGAGTAGTGGTCCTCCGAGTAGAGCACGACCTCGCACACCCCGCGCCCGGGTGCCGCCGGCGCGAGCGCGTTGCCCTCCCCGTCGGGCTCGGGGGCGTCCGGGGTGAGCGAGGGGAACCTGTTCTCGAAGACGGCGATGTCGTAGGAAGGCCTGGGGACCTCCGTCGGGAATCCCCCGGGTTCGGTCGGGTCCAGCGGGCAATACTCGGCCGGCGGGAGAAAGGTGCGGTCCTGGCGGTGGGAAGCGTAGGCGACCCACTCCCCAAGCGTCGGGTCCCAGCGCAGCTGGTTCAACCCTCGTCGTCCCCGGTCGGCGCCTGCTCCTCTTCCTCGTCCCCGAACGAGAAAAAGATGATGTAGCGGCCGTCGTCTTTGGTCTCGCGTTCCTTTTTCATGGCGGGCTCGTCCTGCAAAGATTCCCTCCCGTTCTCTGTCCACCCCGCAGTCTAGCCGAGGGCCGAGTCCGGTACACGCCGGTTGCCCGCCGCGTCAAGATCGCTGCTTGCGCGTCAGGTAGGCCTGCACGAGGACGACGATGATCAGGAAGACTAGAGCACAAAATTAAACACAAGTCAAACACGATTGAAGGTTTTTATTTTTGGATATTGTCGTCCGCGAAGGCGCCCCCGGACTACACAAAGCTGGCGGGCGTCGAGGTGATCGTCGTAGGTATCAGCCGCCAGGGCGGACCACCCGTCCGCGCCTCACTACCCGGCGCGGTGGGGTTCCAGGGCGGATTCGTCGAAGCGCAGCCCCGTGCCGGGGGTCTCTGTCGGGCGGACGCGACCGTTCTCGACCCTCTGGGGCTCTTGCAGGTACGGGTCGAGGGCGAAGGCGTGCTTCTCCAGGTAGACCGGGTCGTTCGAGGCGCACAGCAGGTGGGCGCTCAGCTCGTCGGTGTAGTGGCTGCTCGTCTTGAGGCCGGCCTCGTCGGCCATCTTTAGCGCCTTGAGCGACGCGGTGATGCCGCCGTTGGTGATGGGGTCTATCTGCAGGACCTCGACGGCCCCCTCGTCGGCGTAGCGCTGGAACTCGTAGGGGGAGTGGAGGCTCTCGCCGACGGCGATCGGCATCCCGAGCTCCCTGACCATCCTGGCGTGGGCGGGGACGTCCTCTGGGATCGTCGGCTCCTCGTACCAGAACGGGTCGAAGGGCTCCAGACGACGCCCGTGCTCCATGGCCTCGTCGGCGCCCCAGACCATGTTGGCGTCGAGCATGAGGTCCACGCCGTCGCCGACGAGCTCGCGGACAGCGCCGACCCTCTGCACGTCCTCCTCGAAGTCCGGGCGTCCGATCTTCACCTTCACGCCGGGCAGGCCCCTCTCCAAGAAGCCCTCCACCTGCGCGAGCAACGCGTCCAGGGGCTTGGGAAGGTCCACGCCGGAGCCGTAGGCCGGTATCTCGCGCGGCTCCGCCCCGATCAGGGCGTAGAGCGGTCTCTCCTCGCGCTCGCCGCGCAGGTCCCACAGGGCGACGTCCACGGCGGCGATGGAGAAGGACGCCAGACCCCCGCGTCCGACGTAGAGGAGGCGCCGCCACATGAGGTCCCACAGGCCCTCGATGTCGTCGGCGTCCTGGCCCAAGATCAGCGGTGCCAAGTCGTGGTCGATGAGGGCCTTCACGGCGCGGCCGCCGCGGCCGATGGTGTAGGTGTAGCCGTGCCCCGTCAGGCCCTCGGCGCGGAGGGTCAGCGTGATCAGCTCCTCCGTGTCTATGGACCCGTGGCCCGCATCACCCATCGGCTCCAGCGGCAGGCGGTAGTAGGCCGTCTCTACGCCCTCTATCTTCATGCAAATCTCCTTTCTAGGTGGATGGTCGGCCGTGGCGTACACGCGCCGGGGTCGTCGGCGGCCCGAGACGGGGCGTCTTGGGCGAGATCTCCTCCCCCGCCCGTTGCTCGGCGGTGTAGGTCATGGTTCCCCCTCCTTGCGGGACGCTCCTCCGCATCCTCTTCTTCGTCATCTATACTCTTCCCCCCGGCGCAGGCGCTCGGCGAGACGCTCGGCGGCCCGGTAGCACAGGGCGAACATCGTGTGCGTCGGGTTGACGCCGTGGCAGGTCGGAAAGACCGACGTGCCGTAGACGTAGAGCCCGGGCGTGTCGTGGACGCGCAGGTCGGGGTCGACCACGGACCCGGCGGGGTCTTCGCCCATGCGGCAACCGCCCTGGTCGTGGCTGCTCAGGACGCCGCCGAAGCGTTTGCCCCGCCACACCTTCGCGGCCCCCATCTCGCATAGGATCTCCTCGGACTTCTGTTCCATGAACTCGGCCGCGCGGTGCTCGTTGTCTTGCATGTCGTAGGTGACACGCACGACGGGCAAGCCGAGCCCGCTCCTGTCGCGGTAGCGCGGGTCGAGGTCGAGGAAGTTGGCGCGGTAGGAGAGGTTGTCGGGCTGGAGACGGACCGCGGCCTGGTGCTGCCACCGGAGGACGTGGTCCTTGTACTCCGAGCCCCAACGGCGAACGTCGGGCGGCAGGGCCTCGCGGCTGATCTGGATGGGCAACCGCTGGTTCTCGACGTTGGGGGTCGCCCCGCCGATAAAGCCGTGCGAGGCCGAGTCGAAGTCGGCGGCCTCGAAGTCGTCGAGGCTCCACATCTGCGCCGCGGGCCCCGTGTGGGCGTTAAAGATGGTGTCGGGGAAAAAGCCGTGGACGTCCGCCCACATCTTGGTCATGAAGTTCTTGCCGACCTGGCCCGTGTTGTTGCCGAGACCCTGCGGGTGCCGGTCGTCCCCCGAGAGGAACAGGAGCCGCACGTTCTCGAAGGTGTAGCCGCACAGGATGACGGTGCGCGCGTGCTGCACCCGCGCCTCCCCGTTGGCGTCGACGTACTCGACCCCGCCCGCGCGCCCGTCGCGGTCGGCGAGGACGCGGACGACCCGGCAGTGGGTGCGGAGGTCGAAGTTGCCGGTCGAGAGGGCCTCGGGGACCCAGGTGAGGGCTGGGTGCCACCGCTCGTCGTTGAAGGGGCCGAAGCCGCCGCTCCAGGCGCAGTAGCCCGTCGCCGGGTACCCGTTGTAGGGCTCGCTGTTGACGGCCACCGGCGTCGGGTAGGGGTGCAAACCCATGGCTTCCGTGGCCTTGCGGAAGGCCTCGCCCATGCGGAAGGGCCGCATGGGACGCATGGGGTATGGCTTGCTGCGCGGGACATAGGGGTTTGCCTCGCCGTCGCCCGCGACGCCGATCT
Organism: Rubrobacter sp.; assembly: GCA_035936475.1. Taxonomy (GTDB): domain Bacteria; phylum Actinomycetota; class Rubrobacteria; order Rubrobacterales; family Rubrobacteraceae; genus Rubrobacter_D. The sequence continues at coordinate 15,435 of DASYWA010000099.1, forward strand.
CGTACTCTACCCGCGTGTAGTACGGCTCCAGGTCGTCGTAGCCGACGGGCCAATCGACCAGGGTGTGCCCCTCCGGCAGAGCGCCTTCCCCGAAGCTCTCGCGCACGTGGGTGAGGTACCTGAAGTGGTGGGGGTGGTTGCGGCGCAGGGCGCCCCCCCAGTGGATTACCGACCCGCCGACGCCGTTCATCATGCGCCCGAGCGTAAAGCCGGCCTCGCGGGTGGACTCGTCCTCCTTGATGCGCCAGCGCGGCACCTCGCTCAGGAACTTCGGCCCCATCCCGCCCCGGCAGTAGTAGGCGGAGCCGAGCTCGTCCGGCACGAAGTCTCGCCCGGTGCGCCAGGGTCCGGCCTCCAGGCCGACCACGCGCAGGCCCGCGCGGGCCAGGATGCGGGCCGCAAGGGCGCCGGCGGCCCCGACCCCGACCAGCACCACGTCGACAGGACCCTCCGGGGCGGCACCGCCGCGCTGGGGGTCGTAGCCGGGGATCTCCGTTGGCTCCCGCGGGGCGCCGTCGGGGGAGTAGCCCACGTCGGCCAGTGTCAGGATCTCGCCGCCCTTGGTGACGGGCTCCTCGGCGAGGTTCTCCTCCGCGGAGTTCTCCAACCACACCCCCGTGTGCCCCAGGAGCCTCCAGCCTGACTTGTCCAGGTTGCCGCCGTGCGCGGGGTCGGCGAAGAGCCCCTCCTGCAGGTGGGCGCGGAGCATGTCGAAGAAATGGCCCTGGGGCGGGACCTGGAAGTCGGGGAGCGCGCCCCGTTCGAGGTCCTCCAGCAGGGCGTCCTGCTGCCCGGCAGCGCAATCGGCGAAGCGCGCGTCGTGACGCGTCCTGGCGGCGCGGTCGAGTGCCGCAAGGCCCACCCTGTAGGCCTCGACCTTGTCGTGATACGCGCCGTCCAGCGCCCGGTCCACGTAGGCGAGGACGCCGATCTCGTTGGCGCCAGGCCCGCTCTCGTCGGCGGGAAACAGCCGCTCGAAGACCGCCGCGGCGGTCCTCGCCTCGTCGGCGTTCAGGGAGATCAAGGCCGGCAACGGCTCTTTCACGCGTCTCTTCCTCCCTACGGTCTTCCCGCTCCTCGGCCCGCAGCCGGGCGGCCGCGTACGGCGCCGCCGGGCCGCCCGGCGCGTCGGGTGATCGGGCCGCGCTCCCTTCGGCCCCCGAGGACTCTGGCAGCGAGCCCTTCCCCGGCCCCCACCGCGAGGGCCCCGAACCATTCCCCGCCGTTCTCCGGCGAAACATCCCCCGCGGGCGGGTAAGGGATTTCTACGAAGGGAGTCCGGAGGGTCTTCGGGTGGGGCGCCCGTAGAAGGTTCGGGAGGGGTCTGCGCATCACCGGGACCCTCGGCCGGTCGCCGTCGTCTTCGGTATCACAGGTTCGCCGGCCGCTCGTCGACGGCGTCTTCCCCGTAGCGGAGGTACACCGTCTTGCGGTGGAAGTACCGCTCGTAGCCGTACTGCCCGTCGTCGCCGCCCATACCGGAGAGCCGGTATCCCTGGTGGAAGCCCTGGAGCTGCTCGGGGCCTATCTTGTTGACGTAGACCTCGCCGAAGTCGATGTCGTCAATCGCCCGCATCGCCTTGCGCAGGTCGGAGGTGAAGACGTAGGCGGTCAGGCCGTAGCGCGAGTCGTTGGCGAGGCCCACGGCCTCCTCGAAGTCCTCGAAGGGCTGTATCGGGAGCACCGGGCCGAACACCTCGTCCTGCACGATATCCATCTCGTTTTTCACCCCGGTCAGGACCGTCGGCTCGAACCAGTAGCCCCTCTCGAACTCTTCTCCTTTGGGCCGTCTGCCCCCGAGCGCCACGGAGGCCCCCTGTTGGACGGCGGCCCCGACCATCGCCTCCACCTTCTCCAGCTCGGGCCCGTTTGCCTTCGGGCCCATGTGCACGTCGTCGCGCATCGGATCGCCCATCTTGATGGCGGAGGCCGCCTGGATGAAGCGGTCGACGAACTCGTCGTAGAGGCCGCTGTGTACGTAGGTGCGCTCGTTGCAGGTGCAGACCTGGCCGCAGTTCCAGAAGCGGGCGTTCACCGCGTTCTGGACGGCGACTTCGAGGTCGGCGTCGTCGAGGACTATAAACGGCGCCTTGCCGCCAAGCTCCAGCGAGACCGGGGTGATGTTGTCGGCGGCGGCGGCGAGGATCTCGCGCCCGGCCCGCACCGAGCCGGTGACGGTGACCATCTCCGTCAGGGGGCTGCGCACCAGAGCGTCGCCGGCGGTGCGGCCCCCGCCGGTGACGACGTTGGCGACGCCGCCAGGCACCCCGGCCTCGTCGATGATCCCGGCGAGCGCCAGGGCGGTGAGCGGGGTCTCCTCGTGCGGCTTGAGGACGATGGCGTTGCCGGCCATGATCGCAGGTGCCACCTTGCGGGCGAAGCTCGCCGCCGGGTAGTTCCAGGGGATGATGCCGACGACCACGCCGTAGGGGACGTCCTTTATGAAGAGGTGCTCGCCCCTCTCGTCGGGGGCGAACATCGCGCCGACCTGGGCGCGGTCGAAGCCTGCAAAGTAGTCGAAAAAGCCGGCCGCGGCCTCGACCTCGCCGCGCGCCTCGGTGATCGTCTTGCCCTGCTCCGCCACGACGAGCCGGGCGAGGTCCTCCTGCCGCGCCCGGATCCCGTCCGCCACCGCCCGCAGGGCCGCCCCACGCTCCACCCCGCTCCTGCGGGCCCACGCCCTCTGGGCCTTTCGGGCCGCCTCGAGCGCCTGTTCGGCATGGGAGGCGTCCGCCTCCGGCGCGGCGGCGATTGTCGACTCGTCCGCCGGATTGATCACGGGGCGCTTCTCCGCCGCCGTTACCCAAGAGCCACCAATGTACATCGCCGGTTCGCGACCGAGAACCCCGGTTACGTCCACGGTGAGTCCTCCCGCCTGTGAACGTTAGAGTCCCGCCAGCATACCGG
>DASYWA010000100.1:0-6842 GCA_035936475.1 Rubrobacter sp.
GCGCCCGTTCAGGAAGGCGGCCTGGCACTCCTGCTCGGCGTAGGTGGAGACGGCCTGGGGCGCCACGCCGCTCTCGACCATGCCCCGTTCTATGGAGAGGCCCTCGACCGCCCGCGGGCCGTCTATGACCACGTCCTCGAGCTCCTCCCCGGCCAGGACGTCTCCGCCCGCGGTCCAGATGTACTCCAATCCGTTGACGGTGCCCCCCTCGTACTCCGCCGCCTGGAACACGAAGCCGTCCTCGGCGTCGGATTCCTCGGTAACCTTGGTCGCCTGCTCCTGCAACTCTTCCCAGGTCTTGGGTGGTCCCGAGAAGCCGCTCTTCTCGAGAAGATCCTTACGATAATAGAGCAGGCCCGCGTCGGTGAACCACGGCACGCCGTACACCGCGTCCTGGTAGGTGCACGACTCCAGCGGGGCCGGGAGGAAGGCCTGCCTCTCCTCCTCGGTAAAGCGGTCGGAGAGGTCCTCGATCCAGCCGTTGGCGGCGAACTGCGCCGGCCAGACGACGTCGCCCCCGATGAGGTCTATCTCCCCGCCTCCGGCCTGGAACTCCGTCTTTACCTGGTTGAAGTACTCGCCGGTGTCGGCGGCCATCACGCGGTACTTCGCCCTGTAACGGCCTCGGAACTTCTCGTTGAACCGGCGCACGATCTCTTCCAAGCTACCGGAGTTGTCGGGCCCGAAGGAGAAGGTGAACTCGGTCGCCCCCGAGTTGCCCTGCCCACCAGAGCCGCCGCACCCGGCGAGCGCCCCGGTCCCGAGCAATGCCGCCCCCGCGAGGGCCGAGCCGCCGGCCCTCAAGAAGCCCTTCCTGCTCATCCCTCCAACGGGCGCCCGGAGCCGCGCATTTCGCTTTTGCATGACGCTCCTTTCCGCGCCGCCCTTCGCGGGGGACGCTCGTTCCATCCCTAATGGGATACTAGGCTTCGTGCGCGTGCTCGCCGTTAGCGACGGTAAGCTCCGCGTAAAGAAACGGCAAACGTTCGGTGAGGATCATCCCGGGCCGGCGCTCTCGAGAAAGACCTCCGTCTCCGTGCCGACGAATGGGCCGTCATTGGGGCTGCCGACACGCAGCGTCGCGATGCCCTGGTAGTCCGAGAAACCAAGCGAGGCCTCGAAGAGGCCCCAGGCCGCCGCCCGGTCGTTGGCCCGCACGGTCTTCGAGGCGAGGATCTCCCGCTCTCGGGAGAGCAGGGAGATGCTCACCCGGCCCTCGGGGTGCCGGGCGTACCCGCGCACGGCGATGGGGCTGACGATCTCTTCGGCCTCGCGGGGTTGGAGCACGACCGCCTCGTCGCCCGTGGTCGGCGGGAAGCTTATCTCTTCGCGCACCCCGCGCACGTCCACGACGAGCCGCCCGGACTCGGGCAGCTCCGTCACCCGGTAGCGGAACTCGTGCGTGGCGAAGACGTCAGCGAACAGCCCGCCGCCGCGGTCGCGGACCACGTAGAGCTCGTCGAGCACGGAGCCCACGAAGTCTTCGTCCGTTATAGCCGTCGAGGTAACGCCGGGGAACCGGACGCGGACGTAGCCCCCTTGTGCGGGGTTTTCGACGGACCAACGGGGAACGCCGGCGGCCTCGCCGTCCCGGCCATCGAAATCTATGAGGAGGCGTTCGTAATCGTCGAAGATCTGGAACCGCACGTCTTCTATCCGGTCGGCCGCCCCGGCCTCGCCGCCGCTGCTCTCCGCCGACGCGGCGAAGCCGTCATCCGGCTCCGGTGCCTCCTCGCTCCCGCTACCGTCCTCAGGGGCCGTAGTGGCCCCCGGTGCGTCCGCTCCGGCAGGACCTTCGGCCCCCTCCGTCGCGTCTTCTCCGCCGGCGCCGCAGCCCGCCACCGACAAGAGCACGGCCACGAGCACGGCCGTCGCGGTCATCTTCATCCGACCGCCGCCCGACGCGGACCCAGCGTTCGCCCGGAGTAGCCTTCCGCGGAGTCGGGGCCGTTTACCTTCGGTGGTGAGAGGCATCTGCGCGCGGTCGCGAAGATCCCCGGTGTTGGCTCCAGGGGCGAAACGAGCAGCGTCCGCCGTTGGATCCGGCGGACGCTGGGGCAGGCGCCGAATCTTCACCCGCTCAGTCCTCGGTGAAGGGCTCGGTGGGTATGTTCCGGAACCAGCCGTCTACCAAACGGTCGTAGGCGTCGCCGGGGACCACGCCCGGCCCGACGAGCAGACCGACGAACATGGCGACCGTGCACAGCACGATGGCCAGGACGCCCAGCCTCCTCGCGCCGAGCGCGTAGCCCGTGATTCCCATAAAGATCCCTACGGTGCCCGTGGCTATGGAGACGAACAGGGCGCCGATGGGGACACAGAAGACGAGGGCGACGATCGAGAGCAGCCGACCGACGTTCAGCTTCCAGGTCTGCGGGTTATTTTCCGAGTTCGCATCCATCGCCTACCTCCTCTCCTCGATCTCGACCGTGAACTCGCCCCGGTCCGCCTTGACGACGGCGCTGTAGGGGTCTCCGCCCACGACCTCCCTCTTCTCCACCGAGCCGTCCGCGAACGCTGCGTTGACGGCGACGGGGCCTTCGACGACGTGGTTGTCGGTGATTAAGTGGCCGTCCCCGCGGTAGATCATGCCGCTGCCAAGCCCCCCGGCCTCCTGCCGCCCGTAGGGCGAAGTCCGGATGGACGACACGTTGACCTGCACGACGCTGGGTTCGATCTTACGGGAGACCTCGTCGGCCGAAGGCTCGTCGGCCGCCGCGCTTTCGCAGCCCACGGCCACGAGGCCCGCGACGGGCAGGATCGCCCCCCACCTTTCTCGCGGCCGTGGTACGGCTCTGACAGCAAAATCGTCTCTCATCTCGAAACCTCCTGATGCTCTCGGGTATCTGCGCGGCCTTCCGCGCCGTGGTCTCGTCGTCCTCCTGGCGGGCAGGCTCCCTCTTAGGGAGCCCTCCCGTGGTCTCCTCGCCCGTTAGGATCGGCTCGTCTTGTTGCGCTGAGGGCTCCGCTCCTCCGTATCAGCCCACGGCCAGCACGAGGGCGGCCAGGGCAACGGTTGCTCTTTTTTTCGGCCGTAGTGGTCGATGGTCCCCGTCGCGTAACACGGGACCCGTCCACGACGAAGCCATCGACGTGCCCGAGCGAGAGACCTCTGCTTGACACGCGCCACGAGTTGCCCCCCGTCCGATGTGCGCCGAATGATTGGGGAGCAACCCGGATGCCTCGCTCTTTCTTGGACCTTGCACGATCACCGCCCCGCCGGGAGTCGCCTTCGGCCTACTCTTCTATGGCTGCCGCTTAACGACCATTCTCTCCGACGCCGCTTAACGTCCGGTAAGCTCCGGTTAGCGTTCCGTAAAGATCAGGTTAAGCGGACCCGTGGCGGACCGCCGCGAACGGGCGACCACCTGGCCTCCAACGGGCGTGGGTGTCCGGTAGCGCGCTGGCCGAAACGCCGACCTTCGGGCCGGGTTGGCTCGCCGACCTACCGGCCGAAGCCGAAGTTCGCGGGCGGTCACGCCCAGGAGAAAAACCTCCCTGCCGTAAACCCGCCGAGCAGGTAAGCGAGGATCCCCGCAACAAAGGCGAGTAACGCGGCCGGCGCGTTCGGCGAACCGTCCGGGGCGACCAGGAGAGCCCGGAACGCCGCCCCGGCCGCAACCAGACGCCCCAGGACGGTGCTCCTTTCCCCGCCTGCATGCACCTGCCTCCTCTAAGAATCCGTCTTCCGCCCGCGAAGGGCGCGTACTCCCGTGCCTTTCGCGGGCGGGAACGATCCATCGGCCGTAAAGCCCCGGTAAAGGTCCCATAAAGGTCTCGTAAAGCGCCGAGCTTCCGCGCGCCGCGCGGGCGTGCCCCTGTTAACCTTGGTCCTGGCGCGGGCCGAAAGGGCATGTTCGGAAAAGAAAGTTATTGTATCCAGGTGTACAATTTGCTCGTGGGCCTCAGGTTGCGTATCTGGATGCCGCTGGTCGCGGTGCTCATCGTGTTGCTCTCCATCGCTCTGATCTTCGTCTACGGGGTTCCCGTCGTCGGCGCGCGCCTGACGGATTACGCCGAGAGCCGCACCTTCTCCCAGGCCGCGGCCGTGGCCGAATCCGTCCCCGACGCGACGGGAGTGGAGCTAGGCGAACGGCTCGACCTTTATGCCAGGACGACCGACGGGGAGATACTCGTCGTCGATTCAGGCGGGAGGCTCGTCGCCAGGGCGGGATCCGCCCCAGGTTTCGAGGCCTCCCAGGAGCTGTTGCGAAAGGCCGCCGCCGGAAAGCGGATGTCCGAGAAGCGGGAGCGTCTCAACGTGGCGGTAGCCCCGGTCGTGGGCTCGGGCGGGCTCGCGGGGGGCGTCGTGTTCGCCTCCGGCTCATCGGAGGTCACCGCCTACCAGCTCTTCTTGCGCAGCGGCCTGGAGGCGGCGGGGGTCGCGTCGATCCTCGGCGGCGGGCTGATGCTCCTGCTCGGCACCCTTCTCAGCCGCAGGGTCGAGCGCCTCACCCTCGGCGCCCGCTCCATAGAGGGCGGCGACCTCTCCTACCGTATGCAGCCCGGCTTCAAGGACGAGATCGGGGAGCTCGCGGAGACCTTCAACACCATGGCCGCCCGGCTCCAGGACTCGTTCGCCAACCTCGAGAACCGGGTCGCCGAACGCACCGCCGAGCTCGAGGCCGAGCGGGCGCGCCTGGAGGCGGTGCTGCAGCAGATGCCCTCGGGCGTCATCATCGCGGAGGCGCCGAGCGGAAGGCTCGTGCTCGGCAACGAGCAGGTGGAGCGGATCTGGCGCCACCCCTTCCGGCCGGCCGCCAGCATCGACGAGTACCAACAGTACCGGACCATCCGCCGCAACGGGCGGCCCCACAGCCCAGAGGAGCGGCCGCTGGCGCGCTCGATCCGTACGGGAGAGGTCGTGAAAGAAGAGGAGATCGACTTCCTGCGCGGCGACGGCACCGCCGGCACCATGCAGGTCAGCTCCGCCCCGATACGGGACACCGACGGGCACATCGTCGCGGCTGTTGCGATCTTCAACGACGTTACGGAGCAGAAGAGGGCCGAGGAGGCGCAGCGGGAGATCGAGGAGCGCTACAGGGTAGTCGTGCAGACCGCCTCGGACGCCATAGTAATGATCGACGAGGAAAGCCGGATAGAGTTCGTCAACCGCGCGGCCGAGAAGGTCTTCGGCTACGCCCAGGCGGAGATGCTCGGGGAGAGTCTCACCATGCTGATGCCCGAACCGCTGCGGGAGGCCCACCTGGCCTCGCTCAAGAGGTACACCGAGACCGGCAAGAGAAACCTGGACTGGGAATCCATAGAGCTCCCGGGCCTGCGCAAGGGTGGAGAGCAGCTACCGCTCGAGGTCTCCTTCGGCGAGTTCTCCAAGGACGGCAGGAGCTACTTCACGGGCTTTATACGCGACATAAGCGAGCGCAAGCGGGCCGAAGAGAACATTCGGCGGCTCAACGAGGAGTTGGAGCAACGCGTCGAGGAGCGCACGTCCCAACTGGAGCAGGAGCGGGCGACCCTCGATGCCATACTGAACAACCTCACCGAGGGGGTGCTCGCGGCCGACGGGCGGGATCGTATCGTCTTCGCCAACCCCGCCGCCCGGTCGATGCTAGCCCTCGACGGCCAGGGTCGGCTCGGGGAGCTGCCGAACCCGTGGGAGGATTTCGACCTCGCGGAGGCCATCTCCCATTGCGCGGAGGAGGGGGGCGGCTGCATCGAGGCCAGGGTGCAGGGCCGGGGCGGCCTGTTGCAGGTCAAGCTCGAGCACCTGCCCGAGTTCGGCGACCACCGCGGCGGGACGCTCGTCGTGGTACGGGATCTCTCGGAGAGCCGGCGCCTGGAGGCGCGCCAGCAGCGCTTTCTGGCCAACGCCGCGCACGAGTTGAAGACCCCCATCACTACGATCCTCGGCGCAGCGGACCTCCTGCTCACGGAGGAGGAAGACGACCCCGAGATCCGGCAGCGCTTCCTGAACCACATCTTCGCCGAGGCCCAGCGCATGCAGCGGCTCTCGGAGACCCTCTTGCGGCTGGCCCGGGTCGGTTGGGACCTGAGGGAGCCCGAGATCCGGGTGGTAGACCTCGACGCCACGGTGCGCGAGGTGCTCTGGCGGATGGCGCCGCTCGCCGAGAGCGCGGGGGTGGAGCTCTCCTCCTCGGGCGAGGGGAGGCGCGTCCGGGCCGACGGTCAGTGGCTGGAGCAGGCGCTGATGGTGATCGTCAGCAACGCCATCAAGTACTCGGGCCGCGGCGGTCGCGTCGTGTTGCGCCTGGGGCCGGGCTTCGTGGCGGCCGAGGACGACGGGGACGGCATCGCCGAGGCCGACCTCCCCCACGTCTTCGACAGGTTCTACCAGGGCCAGGACAGCTCGGGCGGGTTCGGCCTGGGCCTGCCGATCTGCAAGGAGCTCGTCGAGAGGATGGGGGGCGCGATCTCGATCGCGTCCCAAAAAGGGACCGGAACGACGGTCAGTATCGAGTTGCCGGAGGTTGAGCGTGGCTAGGATTTTGCTGGTGGAGGACGACCCGGCGGTGCGGGACGTGGTGGAGCACGCCCTCGTCCGGGAGGGGATGGAGACGCGGACGTTCGGGGACGGGGAGTCGGCGCTCGAGCACCTGCGGTCGGCCGAGCCTTACGACCTCGTGATCCTCGACGTGATGCTGCCGGGGATGGACGGCGTCTCCGTCTGCCGCGAGCTGCGGGGGGGCCAGGCGGGGCCCGCGCTCGTCGACGTGCCGATAATCATGCTGACGGCCCGCGACGACGAGACGAGCGTGGTGGTGGGCCTCGAGGTCGGCGCCGACGACTACGTAACCAAGCCCTTCAGGCCGAGGGAGCTGGTCAGCCGCGTGCGGGCGCACCTCAGGCGCCAGCGGCGCAAC
>DASYWA010000101.1:0-8367 GCA_035936475.1 Rubrobacter sp.
GCGCGGTTACTCGCATGAGGAAGTCAAGACCTGGACCGATGAGCTCGCAAAGCTGGATCGTATCAGGGACGGATACCACGACCAGGCGGCCGAGGGCCTCATGGGACTCGACAAGCTACGGGAGAAACTCGCCGCCTTGGACCAGCGCCGCGCGACCGCGGAGAGCGAGCTAGAGGCCCTCAAGGGACACGGGGAGGAGTTGGAGCGCCTCGAACGCGACAGGGACGCCGTTGTGAGCCACTACGCCGCACTCGCGCCGGAGGTGCTGGAGTCCCTCGAGCCGGAGGAACGGCGCCGGCTCTACGGCATCCTCGGACTGAAGGTGTTCGTCGAGGACGGCGAAGCCTGGGCGGAGATGCCTATAAGACCACCGACGCCGCTATCGGGGGAGGGTGTTTACCGAAACGAGGGCACGTCGACGTCTGCCCGCACGGGAGGCCCATCGTCAAACGGGTGGCCCTGGCCGGCCTGCTCCGGGAGTTCGGGAGGCTCTAGCGGGCTAACCTGGTTTGGGACAAAAACGGACCGGCCTTTGGGCCGGTCCGCGGCAAATGCTCTCGTGCGCGCGGGGTGATCCGCGCACCAGGCCTTCGTCTACGAGGGGTCGTCGTCCACCAGGGTCTGGCCCAGGTTGAGGATCGTCGGGGCCCACAGGCCGACGAAGATCGCCAGGTTCTGGCGGTCGCTGCGGTAGAGGGTGATGGAGATGAGGATCGAGATCAGCGTGGCCCCTATGTAGACCGCTTTTCCTGCGCCCATGCTTTCTGCCTCCTTTAGGTTTGTACGGGCCACTATACAGACCACCGACTTCTATAAACTGTAAGAGAAGTCATAGGGTCATCCCGAGAGGACAAGAACTTTGTTCAAGAGCGAACGTGGAGCCGAGAGAAGCCACACCCGTCGCCCGGACCGCGGGGGCCGCTCGACGGTCTTCGGGACGCGCGGCGCGGTCGCCTGCGAACATCCCCTGGCCGCGCTCGCGGGGATAAAGGTCCTCGACGAGGGCGGTAACGCCGCCGACGCCTGCGTGGCGATGGCCGCCGCGATGGCCGTCGTCGGGCCGATGGCGACCGGGATGGGCGGCGACGCCTTCCTGCTCTTCTACGAGGCCGCGTCAGGCCGCGTCATCGGCGCGAACGGCTCGGGCGTGGCCCCGAAGTCCGCCACCATCGAGGGGCTCAAGGACGCGGGTTTCGACGCGATGCCCGAGCGGGGCGGGCCCCCGATCACGGTCCCCGGCGCCGTCCGGCTCTGGGAGGACGCGGCGGACACTTTCGGCAACCTGCCGCTCGCCCGCCTCCTCGAACCGGCCTACGAGTTGGCCGAGAACGGCTTCCCCGTCTCCGAGGTCTTCTCCCGCTACTGGGAGGTCGGCGAAGACCTGCTCCGCAAGAACGAGGCCGCCGCGCAGGCGCTCCTGGTAGAACGACGCGCCCCGCGGCCCGGCGAGGTCTTCGCCCAGCCGGACATCGCCGGCACGCTCGCCGCCGTCGCCGAGGGCGGGGCCGACGCCTTCTACAACGGACGGATAGCGCGTAGCATGGCAGAGGCCGCCCAAGCGGCCGGCGGGTACCTCTCCGAGGAGGACCTCGCCGCCCACCAGACGCTGTGGGTTGAGCCCATCTCGACGGACTACAGGGGCGTGCGGGTGTACGAGATCCCGCCGCCGGGCCAGGGCATCGCGGCCCTGGAGATGCTCAACATCCTGGAGGGCTTCGACCTGGCCGCCCTCGACCCTCTGGGCGCCGACCGCGTCCACCTTGAGGTCGAGGCCAAGAAGCTCGCCTACGGGGACCTCTACGACGAGATAGGCGACCCCGAGTTCTGGCACGACCCGCCGGTACCCACGGAGCGCCTGACCTCCAAGGAGTACGCCGACTCATTGCGAGAAGGGATCTCGCCTGACCGCACGGCCGTTCCCTCCGCCGAGCCGCATTTAGGCGAGGACACGACCTACCTCTGTGCGGTGGACGCCGAGGGGAACGGCTGCTCGTTTATTAATAGCCTCTACATGGGCTTCGGCAGCGGCGTGGTCGCCCCCGGCACCGGCGTCTGCCTGCAGAACAGGGGCTTCTCCTTCCGGCTCGATCCGAACCACCCGAACGGGCTCGCCCCCGGCAAGCGCCCGCTGCACACGATCATCCCCGGCCTGGCCACGCGCGAGGGCGCCCTGTGGGCCGTCTTCGGGAACATGGGTGGCCCGATGCAGCCCCAGGGCCACACCCAGGTCCTCTCGAACCTCATAGACCACGGGATGACCCCTCAGGAGGCGGTCGACCACCCGCGACACCTCCACCTCGACGGCACCCTGTACGTCGAGGGCCGCCTCCCGGAGCACGAGGTCGGGCGGCTCAGGGAAAAAGGGCACGACGTGGAGGTGGGCGAGGACTACATCGTCCCCGTGGGCGGGGCGCAGGTGATTCGGACCCACGAAGACGGCGTCCGGGCGTGCGGCAGCGACCCCCGCAAGGACGGCTGCGCCCTGGCCCAGGGCCCAGACGGCGAAGTACGGTAGTGTCCCTGACAGATCCCGCCAAAGGGGGTCCCGCCCGGAGGGTGGCGGTGGCCGGGGTGGTGGGGGCGCTATACGTCGTGCTGAGCCTGCTGGTAGCGCCCCTCGCTTTCGGCCCCGTGCAGTTCCGGCTCGGGGAGGTCCTGAAGCCGCTGGTCATCAGGTACCCCGCGACCATCCCCGCCTTCGCGGTCGGGGTGGGGCTCGTCAACCTCTTTAGCCCCGTGGCCGGCGGGCTGGAACTGGTCCTCATGCCCGCCGTGAACCTCGCGGGCGGCGTTCTCTGCTGGGCCGTCGCCCGCCGCCTCGGGGGCACGGCCGGAACGTACGTCGCCAGCGCGCTCTTCGCACTCGTCATCGCCGCTGGCGTCGCGACGGTGCTCCATTTCGCCGCCGGGCTGCCCTACCTCGTCGCCTTCGGCTCGGTCGCCATCTCCGAGCTGGTGCTCCTGCTCCTCGGCAACGCCGTGCTCGTGCGGAGGTTCTAGGGGGCTCCGACCTGAGGAGCGTCGGTTAACATAGCCCGAAAAGCGCGACCGGCGCGGGGAGGTTTCCATGCAGCGAGAAGAAGAGCGGTTACTCGGACGCGAGGTCCGTGGTCCCATAGGGGCGGGCGAGATCGACACGGTCCCCTGGTCCCACGGCGACAAGGACGCCGTAGTGGAGTTTACGACGGACGAGCTCACCGCGATCTGCCCGGTAACGGGCCAGCCGGACTTCTACGACCTGAAGCTGACGTACCGCCCGAAGGGGCGCCTCCTGGAGTCGAAGGCCATGAAGCTCTACCTTTGGGGTTTCCGCGAGAAGGGCGCCTTCGCGGAAGACCTCGCCGCCACCCTCCTCGAAGACCTCGTCGCCGCCTGCGAGCCGGCCGAGATGACCGTGGACCTGACGCAGCGGGTGCGTGGAGGGCTCAAGATACGAACCGTCGTCCGCCACGCCCCCTAGGGGCACGGCGGTCCGCCGCCCGCAGGCGGCGATTCCCGAGCCCTGAGCCCCGGTTTGTGCCCGCGCCGTCGCTGGTGTGTAATGTGTCTTCGGGGAAGGGCGCGGGCTTTAGGAGGGGGATTCCATGGCCGACGTAACCAGGGGCACGGACGGGACCGTGCGGGCGGGCGAGGCCCCGACCAACTGGGGGAGCCGGCTCAAGCTCATCGGGCCCGGTCTCGTCGTGGCGGCGACCGGGGTGGGGGCCGGGGACATGGTCACCTCGCTCGCGGCCGGCACGCAGTTCGGGACGATCCTGATCTGGACGATCATCCTGGGCGCGGTTCTGAAGTTCGCGCTCACGGAGGGGCTAGGACGCTGGTACATGGCGACCAGGACGACCATCCTGGAAGGGTGGCACTCCATGGGCTGGTGGGCGAGCATCTACTTCATGGTCTACCTGGCGCTGGTCACGTTCTTCTTCGGCGCGGCTGCGCCCTCCGCGGCGTCCCTGGCGACCACGGCGATGTTCCCCGGTCTGTTGCCGTCCTGGGTTTGGGCCGTGCTGCACTCCGTCGTCTTCGGGTTCGGGATCTGCATCCTCGGGCGCTACAGGCTCTTCGAGCGGGTCATGGAGGTCTTTGTCGGCGTGATGTTCCTTACGGTGGTGGGGCTCGCGGTCCTCCTGACCCCGAACCTCGGCGAGCTGGCCATGGGGACTATAGTGCCGCGGATGCCGGAGGGTTCGCTGCCCTTCGTGCTCGCGGTCATCGGCGGCGTGGGCGGGACGTTCACGCTGGTCTCCTACACCTACTGGGTGCGCGAGCGCGGCTGGCGGCAGCCGTCCTGGATCCCGATGATGCGCACCGACCTCGGCGTCGGGTACATCGCGACGGGCATCTTCATGGTCTCGATGCTCGTGATCGGGGCCGAGCTCCTGTTCGTCAGCGGCGAGGGTATCGGCGGCGAGGAGGGCCTCGTCGCCCTCTCCGACCCGATCTCCGAGCGCTTCGGTCCCGTGGCCAGCTGGCTCTTCCTCATAGGCTTCTGGGCGGCGGCGACGAGCTCGATCACCGGCGCCTGGAACGGCGGCGCCTACATCTTCGGCGACCTGGTGAGGACCATCCGCCGCGTACCCGAGGAAGAGGGCGAGGAGTACCTCTCCGAGAAGGGCGTCTTCTTCCGGGGTTTTCTGGTCTGGATCACTTTCCCGCCCCTGCTGCTGCTCACCTTCGACGAGCCGGTGGCCATAGTGATCATCTACGCTTCTCTGGGCGCGCTGTTCATGCCCTTCCTGGCCCTGACCCTCCTCTGGCTCCTGAACCGCCGCGTGGGACGCGAGTACCGTAGCGGGCTCCTCTCGAACCTTATCCTCGGCGCCGCGCTGCTGCTCTTCGTCTACGTCGCAACGCAGGAGATAATCGGCGCCCTGAGAGGGTAGAGGCCCGACCCGTGGCCGCCGCCCTGCGTGCTTCCCCGGCCACGGCCCCCGGCCGGTTTCACGAAACTTAACAAAACTTTAAAGCTATCTTCGGCATAACCGTTGGAACTCCCCGTCCGAGGGGTTACTATGTTCACCGTTGTCTCCGGGCCTCTTCGCCCGCAACGGTCGTCGACCGGGGCGTGGCCCCCGCACTTCTCCTGCGGCGTCCTGTCGCAACCTGAACAGATCACAGCAGTGTCTTTGTCGTGAACAGAGGATCAGGAAAGGGCGTTTTGGGATGGGAAGAGCGGCGGGTTCTACGGTTGACGTGGGCGTCTTTGGCATTCCGGTTGGCGGGGCGGGTCGGCCCGTGCCGCTGCGGACTCGCCAGGAACAAAACGCGAGGGGGCGTTAGGGAGACCATGGACGAGCGAGCCCTCTGCCTTCACGAGCTTTTCGAGATCCAGGCGCAGAAGTCCCCGGACGCGACCGCCGTGGTGGACGCGAATACTACGCTGACCTACGCGGAGTTGGACCGGCGGGCCGACGCGCTCGCGGCGCACCTGCGGAGCGTGGGCGTCGGGCGGGACGCGGCCGTCGGCGTGTACATGGAGCGCTGCGCGGAGTACGTGGTGGCGATCCTGGCGGCCATGAAGGCCGGCGGCGCGTACGTGCCCCTGGAGCTCGCCTACCCCGCCTCGCAATTGGAAGACGTCCTCTCTGACTGCGAACCCATCGTGGTCCTCACCAAAGACGCCCACGCCGGACGCCTCCCCGGGTGGCAGAGCAGCTTCCGGATGGACGTGGACGAGCCGGGGACGCCAGACGAGGATCACGAGCCTCCGCGGGTGGACAGGGAGGACCTGGCCTTCATACCGTATTCGTCGGGGACCACGGGCAAGCCCAAGGGGATCGCGAACCCGCACCGGGCGCCGGTGCTCTCGTACCTGTGGCGCTTCGGGGTGAGCGGCTACGGGCCGGGAGACCGGGTCGGGTGCAGCGTCTTTTTCGTGTGGGAGGTGTTGAGGCCACTCTTGCGGGGCGGGGCCTCGTACGTCATCGGGGACGACGTCATCTACGACCCTCCGGCCCTCGTCCGGCACCTCAAAGAGCACCGCATCACCGAGATCCAGATGACCTCCTCGCTAACGGAGGCGGTCCTCGACGCGAGCGGCCCCGATCTCGCCGAGCGCCTCCCCGACCTGAAGACGATCTGGGTCTGCGGCGAGGTGGTCACCAAGACGCTGGCCCGTCGCCTGCTCGACACGCTCCCCCAAGCCCGCTCCTTCAACCTCTACAGCATCGCCGAGACCCACGAGGTCGCCGTGACCGATCTGGTCGAGGCGGTGGCCCACCCGGGTTCGACGTACTGCCCGGTGGGCCGGCCCGCTCGCCCGGAGCGCCTGTACGTCCTGGACGACGGGCTCCGGCGGGTGCCAGAAGGCGAGGCCGGCGAGGTCTGCGTCGGGGGGGAGATGCTCGCCCGCGGCTTCGTTAACCTGCCCGAGAAGACGGCCGAGCGCTTCGTGACCGACCCGTTCGCCGGGGAGGACGGGGCGCGGATGTACCGGACCGGTGATCGGGGGCGCATCCTGGCGGACGGGCAACTGGAGATCCTCGGCCGGGCAGACTTCCGGGTCAGGATCAGGGGCTACAACGTCGAGCTCGGCGCCGTGGAGGCGGCCATCGAGGAGAACGTCGCCGTCAGGGCGTGCGTGGTGGTCTCGGAGGGGGGGGAGGGCGAGGACAAGCGCCTCGTCGCCTACGTGGTCCCCGAGCCGTACGACGACCACCGCTTCGCCGGCTGGAGCCTCGACCCGAAGACGGGCAGGAGCAAGGAGATCCGGGGCGTCCTTCGGGAGATTTTGCCCCACTACGCCGTCCCGGCGGTCTACGTGGCGCTCGACGCGCTCCCGATCCAGGCGACCTCGGGCAAGGTGGACCGCAAGAGGCTCCCGCCGCCCCCGCCCCGACAGGCCCGCGCCGACCGGGACCGGCCGACCACGATGCTCCCCCCGGAAGCCCCGCGCGCGGAGAAGGAGAACCTGCTCAAGGGCCTCTGGGAGGAGGCGCTCCGCCTGGACGAGGGCGAGGTCGAGGCGGGGGACGACTTCTTCGACCTCGGCGGGCACTCGCTCGCCGCCGCCGGGCTCTCGGCCCGCGTCGAGGAGAGCTTCGGCGTCCACGTCTCGATGCCGCTCTTCATGGAGGACCCGACGGTGCGGGGCCTGTGCGACAGGATCGAAGCCCTCCAGCGCGACGAAGACGCCGCCCGCCCCCCGGATCTCGACCTGCGCGCCGAGGCCGTCCTGGGGCCGGAGAGCTCACCGGAAGGCGGGGTCGAGGCCGGCACCCTCCCCGAGGCCGAGAACGTCTTCCTGACGGGCGCCACGGGCTTCCTCGGGGCCTTCCTCCTCGACGGGCTGCTCTCCTCTACGGGGGCCCGCGTCCACTGCCTCGTCCGGGGGCGGGACGGGGAGGGCCCGCTCGAGACCATCGCCTCCAACCTGGAATCCTACGGGCTCTCCACCGACGCGATGGACCGCGTGGTGCCGGTCGCTGGCGACCTCGGCGAGCCCTTGCTCGGGATGGCCGAGAGGAGGTTCGACGCGCTGGCGCGCGAGGTTGATTTCGTGATCCACGCCGCCGCGGCCGTGAACCTGATCTACCCGTACCCGGCGCTCGAGGCGCCGAACGTCGGCGGCACGCGCGAGGCGCTGCGCCTGGCCTGCCGCCACAACGCCAAGCCATTCCACTTCGTCTCGACCGATGGGATCTTCCCCCCGGGCGCGGGCCTCTGCGAGGAGGACGCCGACCTAGACTCCCTCGCGGACGCCCGGGAGGACGGCTACGGCCGGTCCAAGTGGGTCGCCGAGAAGCTCGTCCGCGAGGCGGCTAGCCGCGGCCTGCCGGCCTGCGTCTACCGCCCCGGCTTCATCTCAGGCCACTCGGAGACCGGCGCGTCGAACCCGCGCGACCTGCTCGGCGCGGTCCTGTCGGAGTCGTTGCGCCTGGGCGCCGCCCCCGAGGTCGAGGGCTGGAGGATAGAGATGACGCCCGTGGACTTCGTGGCCGCCGCGATACTCGGCATCGCCGCAAACCCGGACGCCTCCGGCGGGGCTTACCACCTCGCCAACCCTGACCCCGTGCCCGCCGGGACGGTCTTCGGCTGGCTGGAGGAGGGGGGATACGCCCTGGAGCGCCTCACCTACGGGGAGTGGCTGGGCCGGCTCGAGGCCGCGCCGCCCGAGGACGGGCCCGGCGTCGTCCTGCGCGGGGCCGCCCCCGCCGTCGAAGATCTTTCGGACGCCAACGTCTACGACGACCGGAACACCCGGCGGGTCCTGGGGGCGGGCGGCCCGCGACGGCCGGACGTGGACGGGGATCTCATCCTCACCTACGCCCGGTACTTCGCCGCCCGGGGTTGGGCGCCGGCGCCCTCGGCCTTGCAGGAGGCCGGCCGGCGGCGCCGGGGTTAGAGCGGTTTGCGGGAGCCCCGGGGCTC
>DASYWA010000102.1:0-22200 GCA_035936475.1 Rubrobacter sp.
AGCGGGCCTCGGCGCCGGTCGCCCGCGGCTCCTCCTCCCGACGTTCTTTGACGTCTATGACGACGACGGTGATGTTGTCGTTGCCGCCGGCCTCCAGGGCCGCGGAGAGGAGCTCGCGGACGGCCCCCTCCGGGTCCTCGGGGTGGCGGGCCAGGATCTCCTCCATCCCTTCTTCCCTCACCATGTCCGTGAGGCCGTCGGAGCAGAGCACGAAGCGGTCCCCTACCTCGACCGGTAGGACGGCCGTGTCCACCTCCACCCCGTCCTCGGTGCCGAGGGCCCGGGTTATGAGGTTCTTCTGCGGGTGCTCGAAGGCCTGGTCCCGCGTCAGGTCGCCGCTGCGCACCAGCTCCGCGACCAGGGAGTGGTCTTCTGTCACGGGCTTGAGCTCCCCGCCCCTGTATAAGTAGGCCCTCGAGTCCCCGACGTGGGCCACCTCGACGACGGGCTCCCGCCTCGTCCCCCCGAAGCGGGCGGCCACCACCGTCGTGCTCATGCCCGAGAGCCTGTCGTCCCCCCGTCCGGCGGCCAGGATGCGGCGGTTCGCCTCCGCTATGGCCCCCTCGAAGGAGTCGTCGGGGCCGAGGCCGCGCAGCACGTCGATGGCTATGGAGCTCGCCACCTCCCCGGCCTCGAAGCCCCCCACCCCGTCGGCGACGACGAAGAGCGTCTCGTCCCCGCCGTCGCCCACGAGCAGGGCGTCCTCGTTGTTCTGGCGGACCTTGCCGGGGTCGGTGGCGCCGAAGGGCTGGAGCTCGAGCAGCGGCACGCCTACTCCTCGTACCGGAAGGTCGTGGAGCCGATGCGGACGTTGTCCCCGTTCCTGACGGGTGTGGCCCCCACGGTCTTGCGGCCGTTGACGAAGGTCCCGTTGGTGGAGCCGAGGTCCTCTACGTACAGGAGGCCGCCGTGGCGGGTGAGCTGGGCGTGGCGCCCGGAGGCGTAGTCGTCGCTCTTGAGCACCACGTCGCTCGTCGAGGAGCGGCCCACGCTCGTAGCGCCGTCCCTGAGGTCGAACCTCGTCTCGGGTGCGAGCACGTCAGAGTCCTCGACGACCAGCTCGGGGATGCCCGTCGGGCGCGGGGCGTAGGCGCGCCGCCCGTTCGCCTTCGGGGAAGAAGCCTTCTCCGCGCCGCGTCCGGGCACGTAGGACTCGTCGTCGGGGACCTTGCGCAGGTCACCTATGCCTCGGCGCATCACGGCGTAGATAAAGGCGAAGAGCAGCAACAAGAGCAACGCCTTGGCCGCCAGCAGCGGCACCTGCAGCTCGAGCACGGGCTAGCGTCTCCTGCTCGGTGAGGGCCTCCCGCCCCGCGGGGTCCCACCGGGGACGTCTATGCGCCGCACAAACCGGGCGGCCGTCTGCCCGAAGGTGAGCTCGTCCCCGCCATCTATGCGCTCCCGGTCTATCGGGGCGCCGTCGAGCAGGGTGCCGTTGGTCGAGCCGAGGTCCTCCACCACGAAGCCGTCGTCGGCGCGCGAGATCCTGGCGTGCCTCCTCGAGACGTTCGGGTCGTTGACGGTGATGTCGTTCTCCTGGGAGCGCCCGACGGTCCAGGGACCCGCCCCCTCGAGCGGGTAGCTGCCGTCGTCGAGGACTACCTCAACGATCTCCCGCGCCAGCCCGTGCCGGCGGGCCTCGTCCGCGGAGATCGCCGCCGTGCCCTCGGCCTCTCCGCCCGTATCCTCCGTCTTGAAGATGCGGGTCTGGCCAGAGGTGTCCTGCGGGGCGCCCTTCTCGCGGGGCCCGTCGCCGCCGGTGAGCTTCGCGGTGACGCCGAACTCGCCGAAGCGCAAGGTCTCCTCCGTCTCGAAGCGGATCTTCGGCGGGGTCATCAGGTGGTAGCTCTTGTTCTCGGCGTGGGTGGAGGCGTACTGGATCAACTCGTCTTTCAAGGAGTCCTGGTAGGCCCGTATGGACTCGGCGTCCTCCTGCGAGAGATGCACCGTAAAGTCGTTGGGGGCGTAGGTGCGGGAGATGGAGACCATCCTGCCCTCGTCCATCTGCTTGGTGAGGCCTTTGGCGATCTCGACGGGGTGGATCTGGCGCCTGAAGGCCCGCCCGAAGACGCCCTCTACCAGAGATTCCATCCTTTTCTCGATGCCCTTGAGGAAACCCAACGGAACCTACCCTCTCGCCCTCGACACGAGGTACCTTAACACCCCGTATATTATAGCCGCGAGCGCAAGGGAAGTCAGAGCCTCGGGCAACGCCTCCTGGGACCTCCGGGAAACGAGCAGCGCGTACCCGACCACGCCGCCCCCGACGGCCGCCGCGAGCCCCACGACCCACCGCCCGGACCACTCCGCCAGCGAGACCACGAGCGCCATCCCCGCCCACAGCAGGACGAGGAACGGCAGCGCCGGGTAAGCCTCCAGGATCAAGCCGGCCCGGGTCCACAGCTGCTCCAGCCCGAGCCGCGTCGGCACGGTGTAGAACCGCACCCCGAGGTACGGTATCTCCGAGGACGGCCCGTCGGCGAAATTCCCATCCCTGACCGTCAACTCGTAGCAGACCATACTTACCGCGCCCGCCGCGGCCGAGAGGGCCGCGCCCACGGGACGCATGAGCGCCCCGAAGAGGAGCGGCAACCCGGCGCCCAGGCCCACAGATAGGGTGAGCAGCACGGCGAGCAAGGGTCCCAGCGGGAGCTTTCTGACGTCGGCGCTGGCTCCACCGGCTCCCCCGACCCAGAGGCCGCCGAGCGCCGGCACGAGGACCGTTAGCCCCAGGCTTGCGTTGCTCTGCAGGAGGGCGACCACGAGCGCCACGATCACGCCCAGGGCGCCAAGGCGCGGCAGCAGGTACGCCAGGACCCCGAGGCCCGCGGCTATGCCCAGGGCCTGCGCCCCCTCCACCAACGGAGCCCCGAGCATGTACCCGAGCCACCCGGCCGTGAGCCCGTTGACGATGCGCAGGGCGCCGTCCCTGGCGCCGTCGGAGATCTTGACGGTCTTGCTCGCCGTCTTGGAGAGGCCGCCGCCGGCGACGGGAGCGCGCCGGCCGGTCAGGAGCTTGAGGGCGGCCCAGGCGCTCTGCGGGCGGTGGGCCGGGTTCGGGGAGGTGGCCCGGTCCACGAACTCCTTGAGGCGCCGGGGCGGCTCGTGGGGCTGGTGGGCGAGCAGGGTCCTCGCCGTCGCACCCACGGCGTAGATGTCCGTGAGCGCCGTCGGGTCCGCGCCGTCGAGGATCTCCGGCGCTATGTAGCCGGGGGTGCCGACGGCGAAGCCTACCCTAGTGAGCCGCGTGTCGCCGGCCCTGAAGGCGACCCCGAAGTCCGTGAGCTTTACGCGGCCCCGGTCGTCGACCAAGGCGTTCTGCGGCTTTATGTCGCGGTGGATGATGCCCTCGCCGTGGGCGTAGACGAGGGCCTCCAAGATCTGGGTAAGGGCGTCTACTAGCTCCCTGGAGTCATAGTGGCGGGCCGCCTCATCTAGCGGGAGGCCAGCCACGTACTCCGTCACGAGAAAGACCTCGTGGTCGCCGGGGATGACCTCTAAAGTGCGGACGATGTTTTTGTGTTTTAGGCCCTCGGCGATCTGGCCCTCGCGCAGGGCGCGGGAGCGTTCGCCGGCGTTGTAGACGGGGATGATCTTCACGGCGACGTCCCGGTTGCGGGCCATGCCGGTGAGCGTCCTGGCCCTCCAGACGGTCGCGAAACCGCCGCGCCCGATCATCTCCGCCAGCGCGTAACGTCCCTGTCCCTCGATGTAGCGGGTCTCGGTCACGCACGAGCATTGTATATCAGGTGTCAGGTGTCAGGCATCAGCGGTCAGGTTCGCCCCTCCGTGGCCCGGCCCGCGGGGCGAAATACCTCCATGCGCGCGAAAGGAGCGGAGCCGGCCACCGGAGGCGGGTGACCCGCGTACTGCCATCCGCGAACGCGTGCAATGCTGATAGCTGAAACCTGATACCTGATGCCTAAAACCCTGGTACAATCCTCCGGGTCCAGGACGTGTCCCGAAAGGGTCTGCGGGCGAGTGGCGGAATTGGTAGACGCGCTAGGTTCAGGGTCTAGTGTCCGAAAGGACGTGGGGGTTCGAGTCCCCCCTCGCCCACCCAGTCTCGACGAGGTGTCCGTATAGAGCGTAGATCCCACAGGCCCCCCCCGAAGTCCCGCCGAAAGAGGCCCACCGGGAGACCCTCAGGACGCCCCAGGAGCCAGCCCAAGAAGCGCGGCGGCCGGACGCTGCCGGCCTGGATCACGCTGCTCGGCTCCCTCTTTCTCCTCGCCCTGGCCTTCGGCTTCATCTTCTTCGTGGCCCGCGGCTGCGTGGCCACCCAGGAATCCACCCAGGTGCGCAAGTACGTCACGGGCGCGGACAGCGTCCTCAGCGACTCCTCCAACGCCGGCAGGGGGCAGCTGCAGGGAGTCCTCAAGAGCTCCGGTGGAGACCCCGGCATGGTGGACGAGGAGGCGTTGGGGAGGGTCGCGAGCCTCTCGGACAGGCTCTACACGCAGGCGTTGCAGAACGACGAGATACCTCCAGAGTTCGAGGACGCCCAGCCGTACCTGATCTCGGCTCTAGGCGTCCGCAAGGAGGCGACCGAGAACCTCGCCGCCGCCGTCGGCGGGAGCGGCAACGGCTTCGGCGACGCCCTGGCGACCGCCGTCGAGGACTTCAGGACGAGCGACTCGATCATCGCCAACCACTACGTACCCGCCGTCCGGGAGTCGCTGGAGCAGGCCGGCCAGACGGGCGACGGCGGCTACCTCGAGGAGCCCCAGCCCTTCATGGACTATAGCGAGATCGGCTTCGACGCTGCCTCCTCGGCAGGCTCCGCCCGCAGCGACCCGAGCGCCGTGCACGGCGTCGAGATAGACGGCGTCACCGTCGCCGGGCAACCGCTCCCCCCCGGCGGGAACGTCGTGCTCACGGGCGACGACGAGGCCAGCTTCGCCGTCACCGTCGCCAACGGCGGCGAGGTGCCCGAGTCGGCCGTGGACGTCGAGGTCGTCCTGAACACGGACGCCGAGCGCCAGTCAAAGAACGCGACCGTGGCCCGCATAGAGCCCAAAGGAACGGCGACCGTCGAGATCGGGGGCTTCA
Organism: Rubrobacter sp.; assembly: GCA_035936475.1. Classification (GTDB taxonomy): domain Bacteria; phylum Actinomycetota; class Rubrobacteria; order Rubrobacterales; family Rubrobacteraceae; genus Rubrobacter_D. Next base: position 5,053 of record DASYWA010000102.1, read on the forward strand.
TCCCCGGCGCCCTGGACGAAGAGGTAGAGGCCACCGTCGAGGCCGGGCCGGTCAAGTACGAGAAGACCCTGGACAACAACACCCTCAGCGGCTCGATCACGTTCGGTTTGTAGGGAGGAGGCCCATGGTAACGGCCATCGTGCTCGTCACGACCGAGGGAGAGCGGGTGCAGGAGGCGGCCCAGGCGATGCTCGCCGTGGAAGGCGTCACCGAGGCCTACTCCGTTACCGGCCCCTACGACCTCGTCGTCATGGTCCGCATCCCCGACTTCGAGAGCCTCGCCGACATCGTCCCCGAGAAGCTCGCCCAGGTCCCCGGCGTCGCCCGCACCGAGACCATGGTCGCCTTCCGCGCCTACTCGAACTACGATTTGGACCGAGCGTGGAGCATCGGGTTCGAGGAGTAAGTCATCGGGTTCTGAGGTGGTCGTAATCGAGACCGGGAGGCTACTGCTTCGCGGGTGGCGGGAGGAGGACATCGAGCCCTACGCCCGACTGTGCGCCGACCCCGAGGTGATGCGGTTTATCGGTAACGGCTTGACCCTTACGCTGGAAGGGAGCGAGGAGTAGATCTCGCGCTTCGCGCGGCACTGGGACGAGCGGGGGTTCGGGCTGTGGGCGCTGGAGGAGAAGAGGAGCGGCGCTTTCGTCGGGTTCGCCGGCCTCGCCCACCAGGAGGATTGGGCCGAAGGCGAACACAAGACCGAGGTCGGGTGGAGGCTGGATCGCGGGTTCTGGAGACGCGGCTTCGCGACGGAGGCGGCGAGGGCCAGCGTAGCTTACGGGTTCGAGACGCTCGAGCTCGAACGCATCATCAGCATCATCCAACCCGAGAACGCGGCCTCGCGGCGCGTCGCGGAGAAGGCCGGGCTCACCTTGGGCGGGGAGACCCGCTGGAGGGATGCGGACGTGGTCTGGTACGCGATAGGCCGCCACGACCCGCGCCCAAAGAGCTGACCGCTGAGAGCGAGGGCCGAAGGCCCGAAGCGTGCTGAGAGCGGAGCCCAAAGGGCGCAGCGGGCTGGGAGCGAAGGCGAAGCCGGAGCGTGCGCGACGACCGCAGGGAGGAGCCAGCTAGCTCTGTTCCTCGGCGAGCGCCGGCCTCGTCCCCTCTATCAGGAACGCGACCACATCGAGGAAGTCGCCGCTGTTCTCGTAGACCTCGCGCTGGCGCTGGCTGCCGGTGCCGCCCTCGACTATCTCGAGTATGCCCTCCAACTCCGTCTCGCAGCCGAGGTCCTGGGCGTGGGGCTTCAGCTTCTCGACGAGGTCGCGGGCTACTTCCCTTGCGGGGACGGTCGTGTCTTCGGCGGCGTCGTAGAAGGCGGCGTCCATGCCGTGGCGGGAGGCCCGCCACCTGTTCTCTTCGGCGAGGTCCCTGTTGTAGGGGCCCCGGGGTTCGGTCCCTTCGAGGGCGTGGGCGACGACGCACTGGGTCAGGGCCGTCAGCGCCGTGGTGTACTTGAGGTTCGTCTGGGAGTCGAGGATGCGGAGCTCTATGGTCCCTATGTTCGGGTGTGGGCGGACGTCCCACCAGCAGTAGGTGTAGTCGTCCATGGCCCCCGAGCGGACCATGAGGTCCACATACCCTTCGAAGGACTCCCAGTCCGGGAAGGCGGGGGGGAGGCCCGCGCGGGGGAAGGTCTCGAAGATCTTGACCCGACACGACTCGAAGCCCGTGTCGAAGTCTTGCCAGAAGGGGGAGTTGGCGGAGAGGGCGAGGAGGAGGGGGGCGTGTTCGGAGAGGCGGTTGTGGGCCTCTATGACCTTCTCTTCGTCCGGCACGGCGACGTGGACGTGCTGGCCGAAGATCACCTCCCTCTCGGCCACCCACCGCAGGGTCTCTATTACCTTAGTGTAGCGGTCCTGCTCGGTGACCTTCTGGTCGCGGTATCGGCTGAAGGGGTGGGTCCCGGCCGAGGCTAGCGAGGCGCCGCAGGCGGCGGCCCACGACCCCACGCGGCCCCTGAGCTCGCGCAGGTGCTTCTCCGCGTCGGCGGCGGTGGCGCACGGCGGGGTCTTTATCTCCAGCACGGACTGGAAGAGCTCGTAGGATACGAACTCGCCCAGCTCCTTCGGGAGCCGGGCCATGACGTCCTCGATCTTCGGCACGAGCTCCCCGGTCGTGGCGTCCACGATGTGGAGCTCCTCCTCGACCCCCAAGGAGTAGCCCGAACCGCCACCTTTGAACTCTATCGGCACGCCGCTCCTCCTCTTTTCGTCGGGACCGGAGAACCTCCCGGACCCGCCGTGTCCCTCCCGCGGCCTCTACCAGACGGGGTTGTGCGAACCATGCGGATCCTTCGCGGTAAACGTATCTGCGTGGGGCAACATAGTACCCGCTTTGGCCGTACGGGGCCACGAGGGGTTCTCCGCGTCACCCCGCGCCTTCTGACGCTTCACGACGCCCTCACCGTTGGGCCCCTTTTCCCGAACCTCACCTGGGCCAGCACCGCCCCGGAGACCACCAGCGCGGCCCCCACCACCTTCGGAGCGGTGAGCTCCTCGCCGAGCAAGACCGTCCCGAGGGCGCCGGCCACCACCGGCTCAACGGTCGCCACGATCGCCGCCCGCCCCGCCCCCAGGCGTCCGAGCCCGAAGGTGTAGAGTGCGAACGCAAGCGTCGTGTGGACCACGGCAAGCATAAAGAGCACGGCGTAAGAGGTGGGGGGAAGACCGGCCAGGGTGTTGATCGTGGGGATGGCGGCGAGGGAGAGCAGCACCGCGCCGAAGAACAGGGCGTAGGAGAGGATCACGGCGGGTCCCAGCCTCCCGGCGACGGGCCGGCCGAAGATCGAGTACAGGCCGTAGGTGAGACCCGCGAGCAGGCCGGTCGCCAGCACCGTCGGGGTGACCTCCAGGTTCGACGGGTCGTACGCGCCCGCGACGAGAAGGACCCCGCCGAGGGTGAGCCCGAGCGAGACGAGCTTGGCCGGGCCGAGTCCCTCGCCGAGAAATAGCCAGGCGAGCAGCACCACGAACGCCGGGGAGCTGTACAGGAGGACCGCGGCCGTCCCGACGGCGCTCTCCTGGACCGTATAGAAGTAGAAGAGGTAGAAGAGCCCGATCCCGACCAGCCCCAACGGGATCAGGAACACAAGATCCCGGCGCGGAACGCTCAGCCTCCGCGCCCCGCCGGTCGCCAGCAGGAAGGCCATCACGGCCAGCCATCCCACCACGGCCCTGAAGGCCACCAGCGCCTCGAAGGAGACGCCGTCGGCGTAGAGCATCTTCGAGAAGATCCCGAGCGTCCCCCACGTCGAGGCCGCCGCCGCGACGGCCAGCACCCCGAGCAGTATGTCCCTGGTTCCGCGCAGATTTCCTCCCGGGCTCGCACCGCAGGCGGTAGTTATACGGCAAGAGCGTCCGAGGCGCGGGCCGGGACGGTCCTCTTCTAGTGCCGGTCGAGCTTGCGGGCCACCTCGTTCAGGCCGATGCGGTAGCAGATGGAGCGGCCGTGGGGGCAGGTCGCCGGGAGGCGGCAGGTGAGCCAGTCGTGGACTAGCCTCTCCATCTCCGGTTGGGACATTCTGTCGCCCATCTTGACGGCCGAGTGGCAGGCGATGGTAGCCAGGATGCGGTCCTCGCGGCGGTGCCCCGGGTCCGAGCCCTTGATGGCCGAGAGGGCGTCCTTGAAGGCGCCGGCCACGTCCCTGTCCGCGAGCGTGGAGATGACGGCCATCACGCGCACGGAGCGGGGGCCGAAGGGCTCGACCTCGAAGCCGTAGACGGAGAGCTCTTCGAGGCTCGCGGCGGCGAGCTCTGCGTCGCCGGGGGCGAGCTCCACGACCTCGGGGACGAGCAGGCTCTGCACGGTCGCCGGGCTGTCGGAGTCGTTGAGGCCGTCCAGGATGGCCCGCTCGTGGGCGACGTGCTGGTCCACCACCCACAGCGACTCCGGCTCCTCGACGAGGATGTAGCCCGCGGCGAGCTGGCCTATGACCCGCAGGTCTTCGAGCGGCGGCAACGCGCCCCGCTCCGGCAACTCGCCGTAGGGGGGACGGTCCTCGGCCACGGTCTCTTCCGCCATCGGACGCGAGGCTTCGGCGAGGCGCTCGCGGACCTCGCGGAGGTCCCTGGGCGGGGCGGCCGGGTAGGCGGGCCTGTCTTCGGCCAAGAACGAGCGCCCCTGAGCCGGGGGAACGGAGAAGCGGTCCTGGGTGAAGTCGCGCTCCTTGGCGCGGGGGGTGGCGCTCGGGGCCGGTGGGCGCCATTCGATCGCGTTCCGGACGGCGGCGGTCAGGGCCTCGCGGGCGGCGCGTTCCTCGGAGAAGCGGACCACCTGCTTCGTGGGGTGGACGTTCACGTCCACGCGGCGGGGGTCGGCCGTGATCTCGACGGCCACCGGCGGGTAGCGGCCCGAGGGAACGGTTGCCCTGTAGGCGTTGTCCAGGCCCCGGTGCAGGTTCTCCGCCCGGACGAAGCGGCCGTTGACCGAGATCGTCTGGCAGGACCGGCCGCCTTCGATGAGGCTCGGAAGCGCGGCGTAGCCGGAGATCTTGAACGCCCCCGACTCGTAAGCCACCTCGCGCAGCGCGCGGGCCTTGGCGACGCCGTGGATCTGGGCGAGCCGCTCGAGCAGGCCGCCAGCCTCCGGCAGGGAGAGGTAGTCCCGCCCGGCCTCCGTCAGGCGGAAGCCCACTTCCGGGTGGGCGACCGCGACGTGGGTGACGGTCTCGACTATGGCGGACCTCTCGGCCCGCGGGCCCTTGAGGAAGGCCCTGCGGGCCGGGACGTTGTAGAAGAGGCGGTCCACCAGGACCGTCGTGCCCTTCGGGTGGGAGGCGGGGGTGACCTCTGCGGGGGCGCCGCCTTCGACCTGGACCCTCGTCGCGGCGCCCTCGCCCGTCGAGGTGGTCAGGCAGAACGAGGAGACGCTAGCTATCGAGGGCAGGGCCTCGCCGCGGAAGCCAAGGGTGGTGACGGTCTCGATGTCCTCCACTTTATGGATCTTGCTGGTGGCGTGGCGCAGTACGGAGAGGCGGGCGTCCTCGGGGGGCATGCCCGCGCCGTCGTCCCGAATGAGGATCCGGGAGGTGCCGCCGTCCCCGAGCTCGATCTCCACGCGGGAGGCCCCGGCGTCTAAGGAGTTCTCCACGAGCTCTTTGACCACGGAGGCCGGGCGGTCGACGACCTCTCCCGCGGCGACCTGCTGGGCTACCCTGGGGGCGAGGACGTTGATGCTCACGAAGGCTCCATCATCGGACTGCGCGGATTGTACAACCACGATCGGGTTTTCCCACGGCGCGGGGTGTAGAATCCCGGGCTATGCGTAACGAAGAAGAAAACCGGCAGGACCCGCTGCCGCTGGACCAGGTGGAGAAGGTCGTCGAGCTGCTGCGCGAGAGCGGGGTAGGGGAGATCCGGGTAAGGCGGGGGGAGACGGAGATCTCGGTGAGAGCTGCGCCCGAGGCGTTGCCCGCCGCCCCGCAACACCCGGTCGTGAGCGGAGCGGTCCAGGAGCCCATCGTCGAGGCCATCCCCGAGACGAACGGCCTGCACGCGGTCCGCTCGCCGCTCGTCGGCACGTTCTACCGGGCGCCAGCCCCGGGCGAGGAGTCGTACGTCGAGGTGGGGGACACCGTCGAGGCCGGGCAGGTACTTTGCATCGTCGAGGCGATGAAGATGATGAACGAGATCGTCGCCGACGTCTCCGGCGAGGTCGTCGAGGTCCTGGCCGAGAACTCCGGCGGCGTCGAGTATGACCAGCCCCTCTTCCGCCTCCGACCGGAGGCCTAGGGCGGTGACCCCGGCCGAACCGGAAGGGGCCTGCTCGTGGCGCTCCCGCGCGAGGCCGGGTCGGGGTTCATCCGTCTGTGGACCGGCGAGCGGCAAGTGATCGGGAAGGTCCTCGTGGCGAACCGGGGGGAGATCGCGCTCCGCATCATCCGCGCCTGTCGCGAGCTCGGCATAAGGAGCGTGGCCGTCTACTCGACGGCTGACAGGGATTCCCTGCACCACGAGCTTGCCGACGAATCGGTGTGCATAGGACCCGCGCCCGCGGCCCAGAGCTACCTGAACGTGCCCGCGATCATCTCGGCCGCCGAGCTCACCGGCGCCGAGGCGGTCCACCCGGGCTACGGCTTTCTGGCCGAGAACGCCCGCTTCGCGGAGATCTTGGAGCGCGTGGGCCTGAAGCTCGTCGGCCCTTCTTCGAGGATAATCTCGATGATGGGGGACAAGGCCGCCGCCCGCGACGCGGCCAGGGATGTGGGCGTTCCGATCACGCCCGGCTCCGACGGCGTCTGCGGGAGCGCGTCTGAGGTGAAGCGGGTCGGCGCCGAGGTCGGCTACCCGCTGGTAATCAAGGCGAGCTCAGGGGGCGGGGGCAAGGGGATGCGAGTCGTCGAGAGCGAGGCCGGGGTCGATAACGCCTTCCTCTCCGCGAGCCGGGAGGCGGGGGCCAGCTTCGGCGACGGGGCGGTCTACGTGGAGCGCTTCCTGGAGCGCCTGAGGCACGTCGAGGTGCAGGTCCTCTCCGACTCCTCGGGCAAGACGGTGGTCTTCCCGGAGAGGGACTGCTCGGTCCAGCGCCGCTACCAGAAGCTCATAGAGGAGTCCCCGGCGCCCGACCTTCCGGAGGGGGTCCGCAGCGGTCTCCTGGCCGCCGCCTCACGCCTCGTCGGCTCCATAGGATACGAGGGGGCCGGAACGGTCGAGTTCGTCGTCCACGAGGGGGAGTTCTTCTTTATAGAGATGAACACCCGGCTGCAGGTCGAGCACCCGGTCACGGAGATGGTGAGCGGGGTCGACCTGGTTGGGGAGCAGCTCAAGGTGGCCTCCGGCGAGGGCCTCGACGTCCCGGCCTCGGCGCTCGTCGCCGACGGGCACGCGATGGAGTTCAGGATCAACGCCGAAGACCCCCGCCGCAACTTCCTGCCCCAGGCCGGCCCCGTGGAGTTCTACAACCCGCCGGGAGGCCCCGGGGTCCGCGTCGACTCCCATCTCTACGCCGGCTACCGGGTGCCGCCCAACTACGACTCGCTGCTGGCGAAGCTGATCGTCCACGCCCGGACCCGCGACGCGGCCGTCAGGCGCGGCCTGCGGGCCCTCGACGAGTTCGCCGTCTCGGGGCCCGACACGACCATCCCCCTACACCTCGCCATCCTCGAAGATGAGGAGTTCCGCCGCGGCGGCGTAACGACCCGTTTTCTCGGCGACCGGGAGCTTAGGAACGAGGAGGGGCTCCTGCGCCTCGTCCGTCGGGAGGCGTAAGGTTTGGCCCCCGCGTGTTAACCTCTGTGCCTCGAATTCCGCGTAGGTAAGAAGGAGTCGCGTGGCCGGAGACACCGTGAAGGAAGAGCGCCTGCAGTTCGGGGGCATGGCCCGGTGGGACGGACTCGACCTCTTCGGCCCGAACTACATGAGCGTCGCGTACCGCAAAGAGGGCGAGATACACGTCCGGGTCGAGCCCTCGAGCATACCCAAGATAGAGAACCCGCTGGCGTTGCGCCTCTCCCGGCTGCCGATACTCCGCTCGGTCTTCTTCTGGGCGAGGCTCCTGATACAGGTGGTCGGCTCGTTGTGGACCCTCGTCTTCTTCGCCGCCACGATGGCCGTGCTCTGGCTCTTCGTGCGCCTGATGGAGTTCGGCGGCGGGGGCGGCCTCTTCGGGGGCCTCTTCTCCTTCTTCGCCGAGTTCCCGATACTGCCGGTCCTCATCCTCTTCTTCGCCGGCATGAAGCTCTCCCCGGTGGGCCGCTACCACGGCGCCGAGCACAAGGCCGTCGCCGCCTACGAGAAGTACGGCGAGGTGACCATGCTAGGGGCGAAGTCCAGCAGCCGCATCCATCCCCGCTGCGGCACCAACATACTCGCGTACATAGTCCTCGCCGCCCTCCTCGACCCGCTCGTAAGCTGGTGGGCCTACGCCTTCCTCCAGTTCATCCTCATCTCCGAGGCCTGGTTCGTCTTCGGCCGGACCCGCCCCTCCATAGCCGTCGGAAATTTCTTCCAGAGGTACCTCACGACCACAGAGCCCCGCCGCGCCGAGCTCGAAGTGGCCGTCGAGTCCATGAACCGGCTGCTAGAAGCCGAGCAGGGCCAGATGGGCGGCGAGAAGCGCGTGAGGGTTCCGGCGAGGTACTAAGCGCCGGGGCGGCCGGAGACCGGCGCAGGGCCTCTCTGCGAAGTCGCGTAGGACGTGCGCGCCTCGCGCAACCTCCGCCACCAAAGGGCTCCCCTCCATTCCTCCGTCCCCAGCCGTTGCCCGGGAGCGGCTGGATCCCGCCGGCTACACCCCGGCTCTCGGGGAACGGCGCAGGGTGATGAGAAGGCCCGCGTACGCCAGAAGCAGCGGGACCGTCCACCACATCTGCCACCACCCGGCGAGACGCAGGGCCGTCCAATCCGTCGTGCCGACGGCGAGGCCGACCACGAACCCCACCGCCACGTGCTGCACGGCCGGGAGCAGTACGGGGCGGTGCCTGGGGCCCGCGAAGGCGAAGCCGGACAAGACGACGACGGCGGCCACAGCCCAACCGACGAGGAAGATCCGCATGGGAACCTCGCCCGTCGCCGCTACGGTATCGTTCCAAGTCCCGATCACCAGGGCGACCACGACAACGATCGCTGCGAGGGCGACCAGGGGACGCAGGACGGCTTTGAACGAGTTTGACCTAGTGGAGACTTGCTGTTCTCTCTCGTTCGACATGATGGACATTATGCCTTGATCAGCATCCCGAGATGTACCGGCATTCTTTTCTGTAACAACACCGATTGACCGACGCGCACACCGGACACCATACCGCTACGCAGGCGAGGCAGGTCCAGAGGTACGTACAAGAGAGCGAGCACGCGGCACAGCAATTGAACAAACATCTCTTGCTGGCCGAGACACAACGACAGCCGTAGCACGGCCCGCAGTTGGTGCCGTTCCGGCAGGTCCGGCCTCGGGTGGTCAGGGCAGACTCGCCTTGGCGCGCCGCACCTTGCGAGGCCTCGAAAACGTCGCCGTCTTCCGCTTCCGCCAGGATCCGGACGAGTTCTTCGCTCTCGTCTTCGATCACCCGGGAGATCAGCCGTGTCTTTTGGCCTTGCTTATCGAAACGGTAGGTCGCTATCAGCGCATCGTCTTCTTGATACACCAGCGCGAGGAGTCGTCCTCCTTCCTTGACCTCATGGCTAACCCCCTTGATGTTCGCCGTAGGCGGGCTCGCAACACCGGTCCTACCGGCCGAGAGCATTCTGCTGCGTATGCGACCCGCCGCGGCGTTGTGGTCAAGTGCGCGAGACGAGAGTAGGCCACGCAGGTGTCGGCCACGAGCCATCTGTGCCCAGGCGGTCGTCGCCTCCTTCTTGGAGAGCTCTTTTGAGGAGGTAAACGAGAGCTGAGAGAGCCAATGCTCCTCCGCGGCGGCCGGAGCGGCAAGGAATCCCGTGCCCGAGAGCATCGACATTCCTATGACCGCTCCACCCACTCCTTTGAGGAACTGCGAGCGACTGAGCCCGGAATAAGGAGAGTTCTCCGTATCCGGGTGTTCCTTTGTCTCTCCCAGTATCTTCGCCACCCTCCAGGTCGCGGTAGGTCCGAGCCTACGGGCGAGATGAGCCCCCATGCGCACGCCGGTCCAGGCCCTTACCACGCTACCATTGACTTCGACCAGCGTTGGCGCCCGAAGAGCATCCTCCCCGAAAACCTCCCTGCGCCAGTGCTCCATCATAGGGTCGCTGAGGCTGCGGATCTCCAGCTTACCGCCGACCGCTTCTTCGATCCTCTGCGCTAAGTCGCTGCAGGTCATGCACTCGGCGTCGAAGCCGAGCACCAGCCTGCGCCCGTTGGCCTGGATGTTCGTCCCTTCCACGATCCCCGCCCCTCTCCGTCGTTCGTCTGCGACAGTACGAACATCGGATGGGGCGGGTGGGACCTTTAGCGGACTGAATCCTTGCTACGCGGAGCGGGTTCGGCCGGTCAGACCGGCTGCTGGGTGGGGCGGATCAGGATCTCGTTGACGCTTACCCGCTCCGGTTGGGTGACCGCGTAGACGATGGCGTTGGCTATGTCCTCAGCCTGCAAAATCTCCAACTGCAAGAGACCGCTCAGGCCCTCTCTGGCGTCCTCGTCCGTGATATGGTCCGGGAGTTCGGTCGCCACGGCCCCGGGCTCCACGATCGTGACGCGGATGTTGTCCGCGAGGAGCTCCTGCCTGAGACCCTCGGAGATGGCGCCCACAGCGTGCTTGGTCCCCGCGTAGACCCCGCTGGAGTCGCGGGTTACCTTGCGTCCGGCGACGCTGGAGATGTTGACGAGGTGGCCACCGCCCTGCCGCTTCATGGTCTCTATGGCGGCGTCGGTGGCGTAGAGGAGACCGAGGACGTTTACCCCGAACATGTTCCTCCACTGGTCCGAAAGACCCTTCCCTACCGCCGAGAGGAGCATAACGCCCGCGTTGTTGACCAGGATGTCCACGCGACCAAACTCCTCGACCGCCCGACCGACTAGACCGTGGGCCTGCCCCTCGTCGGTGACATCGCACTCCACAGCGATTGCCTTTCCGCCGTTGCGGGTGACCTCCTCGACGAGCCCGTCGAGGCGCTCCTTGCGTCGGGCCCCGGCCACCACCGCGGCTCCCTCACCGGCGAGCGAGCGCACCGTGGCCTCGCCGATGCCGCTCGATGCGCCCGTCACCACAGCTACCTTGCCGTCCAGTTTTGGCATACGTAAACCTTTCTTCGGTTGTCGCCTACGCCGCGGCGCTCTGCTGCGCCGGTCCGGGGTCCTCGCGGTGTTCGGTCAGGCGGAGGTAGGCGAGGGTCCAGTAGGAGTGGAAGAAGGCGCCCGTGGCGCCCGAGACCGCGAGGAGGATGGGGAGCAGGATCACGCCCGCCGCGATGCCGGCCACCACGGCCGCCGTGGTGTACTCCGCGAAGACCAGGAGTATGGTCGGGAGGAAGAGGACGAGGCCGACGAGGAGGAGCCCGATCAAAACCGCTATCCCGACCCCGATCCCGAGCCCCAAGTTTATGAGCCAGAGGAGGAGGCTCCTGCCGACGTTGCGGCGGAAGACCCCGTATCCGCCTCCGACCGAGGCGAACACGCCCTCCCGGCGCACCACGATCCCCCTCAAGGCGTACTGCGCGACGATGGACAGCGGAACGAAGACGACGATCAGCAGTAGGATGCCCAGCAGCCCCGCCAGCACCGCGACGGCGACCCTGCCGCCGATGGAGTCCGTTACGGCGAACGCCCCCGCCACAAGCAGCGCGATGGGGACGCCGATGGCGACCAGCAGCCCGAGCGCTATCAGGAAGAACACGACGTAGTAGCCGAGCACGCGCCAGAAGTTCCGGAGCCCGGCCCGCCAGCCGGACGAGAACCGGCGCCCCTCGCCCCCGTCTATGGCGGCCACGTTCTCGGCCAGCGCCCCCTGGGAGATCAGGGACATCGCTATGAACGCCAGCAGGATCACGACCCCCACCACGACGAGCGCGACGATAAGGGCCGCGTTCTCGAAGATGCCTGGCCCCACCTGCGCCGCTAGGCCCACGGCCCCCGACTGCTCGAAGTCGCCGCCGTCGAAGTTGCCGCCCCCCGACGGGACGTTGCCCAGGAAGTTCGTGCCCGTGCCGCCGGCGAAGAAGCCGAAGAACCAAAGAAACTTGTTGCGCCAGGAGACCGCGAACGCGTCCTTTATGAGGTCCCCGTAGTTCACCGCTCGAGCACCCAGGTGTCCTTCATCTTGCCCCCGCTGGAGATGTTGACCACGTGCTTGCCCGGCGCCGCCACCCGGCTTAACGAGCCGGGCACCGCCTCGACGACCTCGGGAGCCTCGGGGTCGGGGGCGAGCACGAGCACCCGGTAGTCGGCGTAGGAGTCGCGCAGGAGGAAGTCCTCGTCTTCCGTCTCGCAGAGGACGTGGGTGGAGAAGTCTATGGTCTCCTGGGCTACGTACTCGACGGGGTTCTCTTCTACCATCCGGCGGAACTTCTCGACGCCTTCCCGCGTCTCCTCGGGACCTATCATGACCTCCTTGCCGCCGTAGCCGCCCCGACTCTTTACGACGAGCTCGGCGAAGTGGTCCATGACGTAGCTCCGGTCCTCCTCCACCGCGAGCGACCAGGTCCTGGCGTTCTCTATGAGAGGTTCTTCGCCGAGGTAACGGCGCACCATCTCGGGGACGAAGACGCCGACGCCCTTGTCGTCTATGACCTCGGAGTTCGGGGCGAACAGGACGTGGACGTTGCCTTCGAGGTGGCACTCTAGGAGGCCGGGGACCTCGGCGTAGAGCGTGTCCTCGTCCACGCGCTCGTAGATCACGTCTATCCGCCGGTCGGTCGGTCGGTGGACGAGGAAGCCCCCGGTGACTTCCAACTCCTTTGTCTCGGCCAGAACGGCGCCCATCTCGTGGGCGTAGATGTGGTGGTCCAGGTAGAACTGGTCGGCGGGGCCGCTCGAGACGACGGCGAGCGTCGCCTCGGGTCCCTTCGGGGAGGCGGATCTCAAGGAATCCCCGAGGCGTCCGAGCCAGCCGTCGAGGGGGTGGACCGGAAGGTTTTCGTAGGTCTTGGGGAAGAAGATCTCCTCCCCCATCCTCCGGCGGCGGGTCATGGCGGCGAGGCCGACGGGCATCTTGGCGTTCTCTTCGATGACGAGGTACTCCCAGCCGCCGGACGGGCCCGACCTCTGGCTCTCGACGGCGACGACGTCGAAGGCGATCTGGCGCACCGGCACCGGGCCGAAGCGGTTCGGCGTCCCCGTGTCGTAGAGTATGCTGCTCTGCAGGATCTCCTGTGGGACGATCTCCTCCTTGCCCGCCTCCAGGCGGCGGAGAAACTCGTTTATGGCGCGCAGGCGCTGTTCGAGGCCGTCGCGAAGACGGGCCCAGTCGCCCGCGGGGACGATGCGCGGGACCCAATCCGTCGGGTGCGTCTTGTCACCTTCCAGCACCCCGAAGGCGTGCTGCTCTTCGAGCAGGGCGTCGTGGGCGCGCCGCTTCTTCTCCTCCCACCGCGCGGGACCGGCGCCCGCGAGCTCCTCGAAGACGCCCTCGTAGATCTGGCGCGGGACGCCGTCCGGTCCGAAGACCTCGTTGGTGCCGGGCAGCGCGCGCTCGAACCTCACAAGACGGGGATTATACTAGTACGCTGACCGGGTACGCTTTGACGGGGGCGATCTTGACCGATGACAGGGACACCAGGAGGCCGGGCGAAGACCTCGGGGGACCAGGAAGGGAGAGGGGGACCGGCCGCGAGCAGCAGGCAATGCTGCTGGCCGGCAGGATCTCCTGCATCATCGGCATCTTGCTGGGCGTAGGCGGCATGGTGTTCGTCCTTTTCGGGGGCGGCGCCAACATCTCGCCCGGCGCCGTCGGCGCGGCCCTGGGCGTCCTGGGCTACTTCCTCGGCTCCCGCAGGCTAGGCACGATCGCCGTCCTCATCTGCGTCGCCGCCCTCTTCTTCGGCCTCGCCGCCAGCCAGGGCCTCATCCCCGGCATAGACGCCACCGACCGCGACCTCCCCGCCAGGGAGCCTGCGGTCGAGTAGCACGCCGGCTCGTCGGCCCGGCGCTCCGGGCGACGCCGCCCACCAAAAAAGGTGAAAAGCCCTCGAATAAGGCGCGCTGAAAGGCGCGAAGCGCCGGGCCGAAAGCGAAGCCGAAGCCGGAGCGTGCTGAAAGCTGCCGGTAGGCAGCGTGCCGCGAAGCTCTTATACTGGCTGGCAGGATGGAGAGGCTCAGGCTCACACCGCCGGGTGAGGGGCGGGCGCGGGGAGGCCGCGCCCGGCTGTACGTGCGCTGGATGCCCCACATAGGCGCCGAGGCCGTCGCCCTCTACGAGCTGCTCCGCATCCTACCGGACGTCGGGCACGACGCCGTCGAGGTCGGGGAGCTGGCCGAGCTGCTCCGCTCTACCCCGGAGGGCGTGGAGGAGGCCTTCGAAGTCCTGGTCGGGGCCGGGTTCGTCGCGGAGCGGGAGGGGTGGCTGGAGGTCGCCGAGCATCCGCCTTCGGGTGGAGTCTCGGGTGAAGCCCGCTCCAAGGCCGGCCTGGCGGAGAACCCTCGCGAGGCCGTCCGCGAGAAGGCCGCGGCCCCGGTCCGCGACGTGCAGGTGATCAGGGCCGAGCCCGAGGGGGTCTCGGCGGACGACTACTTCCGGTTCATGGGGACGCTGCCGGCGCCGCACATCCTGGAGTTCCTGAACGGGTACTGCGGGCGGGACGGGCTCACGCCCGACGTTGTGCGGGAGGCGCTCAGGATCGCCAGCGAGCGCGACGCGAGGCGCGTCGGCTACGTCAGGAGCATCCTGGAGCGTTGGGTGGAGCGGGGCGTGAAGACCGTCGAGGACGTGGAGCGCTTCGAGCAGGACCGCAAGCTCAGGCTCGTCGAGGAGAGCGGGGCCGTGAAGGGCGGGGCTTTGAAGGTGCGCGAGAGCGGAGCTAGACGGGGGGTGAGGGGTGGAACGGATAGACAATCTGCTGCCAGGCGCCGGGAAGGCTACGAGTGGCTCTTCGGGGAAGAGGGGTAAGCCCGCCGAAGTACTGAGGCTGGACGACCAGATCTGCCCCCACTGCGGCCGGGAGCTGACCGCCGAGTGGGTGGAGTTTCCTCCCGCCCTCCAGAGGAAGTACGCCAAGGGCGGCGAGTGGTACTACCACCCCTGCACCCCAGAATGCGAGAGAAAGAACGACCGCCGCGAGTGGGAGCTGATGCGCCGCGACGCCCGCGTCGGAGCCCTCAGGGAGAGGAGCGGCCTCAGCAAGCGCATGAAGGGCTACACCCTCACCTCCTTCAAGCCCTACGTCAGCCCCGCCGCCGCGAGGGCCATGGAGAAGGTGCAGGAGTACCTCAAGGATTGGGAGGAGAACCGGAGCACCGGGCATGGCCTGTACTTCGTCGGCGACGTGGGAACAGGGAAGACCCATCTCGCGGTGGCGGTGATGAACGAGCTTATAGCGCGCAAGCGGGTGCCGGCGCTCTTCGTCACGGTGCCGGAGCTTCTGGACAACATGCGCGGGACGTACAACAACCCCGGGCGGGACATCGACGAGTGGATGGACTCCGTCAAGAACGCGGATCTGCTCCTCCTCGACGACCTCGGGGCGGAGCGGGCCAACGACTGGGTAAGGGAGCGCATCTTCGTGATCGTCAACCACCGCTACAGGGAGGAGCTGCCGACCATCTTCACCTCCAACACGGGGCCCAAGGACCTCGCCGCCCAGCTGGGCGAGAGGACGGCCAGCAGGATCATCTCGATGTGCGACTGGATCTCCCTCGAAGGCGAGGACTACCGCGAGGCCGAAGTCAGGCGCGGCCTGTGAGGGACGAATTCCTCATCACCAGGCAAGGAAAACAGTACGTCCTGTTCCAGGGCCTTCTGGATGAGGCTCACGGCCAGGGCCTGCGCGGCATAGACACCGAGCTCCTCCAGGTCCCCGATCCGGAGAACGGGCAGGTGGCCATCGTGAAGGCCGTCTGCGAGATGGAGGACGGGCGGAAGTTCTCCGGCATAGGCGACGCCTCTCCCGACAACGTCGGACGCAACATAGCGCCGCACGTCATCCGGATGGCCGAAACGAGGGCCAAGGCGAGGGCCCTGAGGGACGCTGTCAACGTCGGCGCCACCGCCCTCGAGGAGCTCTCAGAAGGCGACGACGCGCCCCCGACCTCGGCCGGATACGGCAGGTCCTCGCGCGGCCCGGATGGGGCCAACGCCAGGTCCGGGACGAGGCCGACGCCGATCCGCGGCGCCGGTGGCTCCCGGCAGGACGGACGCGAGGGCGAGCAACAGAGGGCCCGGCGGGACGCGCCCGCGGCGGAGCCGACGTCGGAGGCCGGCGCGGACGCGGGCAACCCGAACGGGCAGGCCGAAGAGGCGGCCCCGCCCGCCCGCAAGAGCGGGAGCAGGGCGGGGGCGAAGGCGCGCAAGAGCCAGGTGGACCTGCTAAGGACTCTAGCCGTCGAGTGGGCCGGCGACGGTGGTGTAGAGCGCCTGGAGGGCCGCGTCGGCAAGCCGCTCGCCGACCTGACCCGCGCCGAGGCCGACGAGTGGATAGACAGGTTGACCCCCGAGGGCCGCGAGTAACCGGGCAGATTAGCCCACCATCTGCGCGGTACCTCTCGTGGCTAGAGATACCGGGAATGCCGTTCCCGCAACATATAGGATCGGTGAGAACCGACGAAGAAAGGACCTAGCCCCGTAGAGCCCCGGCCTGGATACGCCGTGTCACTCACGGGGCTACGGTGATAGTACCCTCGTCGGTAGCTATTCTCGGCGAGGCTCTTCGCGGGCCGCCACGAGCGGGCACTCACGGGACACGTGCGAGGGGTGCTTCTGGTCCAACGTATCCCGAAGCCGTTTAAGAAGATCCCGCAACACGCCGTATACCTGCAAGAGCCAGAATGAGGCGGGGAGGTCACGGCGAGCACCTACCGGAAACCAGAGCGGGCGTCGGTGCCGCGTCGTTCTCGTTTCATTTTGGGCTTCCCTTGCGTGCGCCTGCTCGCCGCCGTCCTGCTCGTCCTCGTCCTGCCTCCGGCGGCGGCCTGCCGGGGCTTCGGTCCGTCCGGTGGGGCGGACCCTCCGCCCTCCGGGTCCCTCTCCGTTAGCTTTATAGACGTGGGCCAGGGCGACGGCGTGCTCGTGCAGGCCGGGGGCGAGGGTTACCTGATCGACGCCGGCAGGGTCGAGGAGGGCCCGGACATCGTGGATTTCTTGCGCGACCGGGGCGTCCGCACGCTCGACGGCATCGTCGTCAGCAACCCCGACGCCGACCACATCGGCGGCTTTCTCGACGTCTTCGACGCCTTCCCCGTCGAGACCGTCTACCTCTCCGGCGACCCCAAGGGCACCCTTACCTACGACACCTTCCTCCGCGCCGCCCGCGACGAAGGCTCGGACCTTGAGGTCGTCCGCGCCGGGATGCAGATGGACTGGGGCGGCGTGCAGGCCGACACGTGGGTCCCAAAACACCCAGCCGGTGGAGTTACGGTTTCACGCCACTCTGGGAAAGGAACCGAAGATCGGGTTGGCGCTGGTTTAGCAGTTACTCAGCATGTAACCGCGTGGAAGGTATGTTCCCGGAACTTCGCCTGTGGGGGGTTCTCGGAAGTTGGACTTCCGCTTTACGGCGTTCTAGGAAGGGCGCATGCTCAAGAAGACCCGCCCGCACCCCACTCTCGTCGGTCAGCCGCGTACCAGACCACGTCGTGGTC
>DASYWA010000103.1:0-10596 GCA_035936475.1 Rubrobacter sp.
CGGGGATCTGGACGTCCCGTTCCTGCCCCTGTGCTACCCGGCGGCGGGCCGCCCCTTCGTCGAGAAACCCCTCATGGGCTACGGGGGTTCGAGCATCCTCGCCGACAGGCTTGATGAGGTTCTAGGCTCTAGGTTTTGAGGTCTTAGGGAGGGATGGCCGCCATGGTCACGCAAACCTCCGGCCCGCAGAGCGCCTTCGGACCCCGGGCCGTGCGCAGCACCCCTCCTTATGCCTCAAAACCTCCGTCCAACGGCGACGTCGAAAGGCGTCGTGCTTTCGTATAATCGCGGGCCGTGGGTATCCGAGATTTCATACGGTTGCTTGAGGAGCACCGGGAGCGGTTGGCCGGTGGGCTCTCCGAGGCCGAGCGTGAGGAGGTGTTGCGCGAGGCGGAGACGATGGTCGGGATGATAGACGCCGCCGTCAAGGAGCTTGAGTCCGTGATAAAGAACCGGCGCTTGAACCTCCCGGAGGAGCACGCCGTCCGGTTCGCCCAGGACGTCTTCCGCCACCTGCGCGAGCGGGAGGAGAAGGTGAAGGCCGAGGCCCGCGGGTCGGGCGCTTGAGCCCCCGGGGGTGACGCCCGCAGAAGAGGGAGGCCGTTCTTGACGAGGCTCTACGGGGACCTCGCGGGGTGGTGGCCGGCGATCTCGCCGCCGTCCGAGTACGCCGAGGAGGCCGCACTCTACGTCGAGATGATCCGGGGCGCCGCCCGCCGCCCGGTCCGCGAGGTGCTCGAGCTCGGCAGCGGCGGCGGCAACAACGCCTCGCACATGAAGCGCCACTTCGCCATGACGCTTGTCGAGCCATCGGAGGGGATGCGCGAACTGAGCCGCCGACTCAACCCCGAGTGCGAGCACGTCCCCGGCGACATGCGCGACGTTCGTCTCGGCCGGCTCTTCGACGCGGTCTTCGTCCACGACGCGGTGATGTACATGACGACGGAAGGGGACCTGCGCGCGGCGCTTGCGACCGTGGCGAAGCACCTGGCGCCCGGCGGCGTCGCGCTCGTGGCGCCGGACGCGACAGCCGAGACGTTCTCAGAGGCGACCGAGCACGGCGGCGGCGAGGACGCGAAGGGTCGGCAGGCGCGCTATTTGGAGTGGACGCTCCCGCCGGCGCCCGGCGGCACCTCCTTCGAGACGCACTACGCGTTCCTGTTGCGGGAGCCCGACGGGACCGTGCGCGCCGCCCACGACGTCCACCGCGAGGGCCTGTTCCCCCGCGCGACGTGGCTCGGGCTCTTCCGCGAGGTCGGGCTCGCGGCCAGGCTCGCGCCGCGAACGATCGACGGTTCGGAGTACGACGCCTTTATCGCGTCCGACAACTCACATCAGGTAGAGACCTCAGATACCTGAAGAAGCAGCGGTTCGCGGGGAAGGCCGCCCCCTTCGTCCCCTTCCCCGCCGCATCCGGCGGCCAGGGCCGTGGCCGAGGTCCCCAGCACGCCCAGCTTCGGGAAGCCCGCGCGGCTTGTCTTCTCGTCCGTGTTCGGCATCGCTCCCCCTTCCCGGGCCCGGACGGGCCCCTTTCCGACCTCGACGGCCATTCTCTTACGGCGGTACAGCGGGGGTGGGCGGGCAAGGAATCGTCCCGAAACGGACGATCCGCCCCTATCGTATAGACTCTGTGTCTAACTACGCGCCCAAAAGAGGCAGGCGCCCACAGGAGGTACGCAAGGTCTTGAATCCCAGAACGAGAACACGCTGGCTTATCTTGCTCGCGTCGGTCATGACGGCGGCCATGCTCGCCGGCTGCTCCGACGATAGAGAAGAGGGGTCCAACGAGGGCGCCGCGGCGGCCCAGGCGCCCCGGGAAGAGGCGCCCTCCCCCGCCGGGGTACCCGAGGACGAGCCCGTAGCGCTGGTGGCCGCGGCCGTCGGGCCGAGCGTCGTGCAGGTCAACGTCGAGGTGTCGCAGCAGACGCCGACCGGCACCCAGCAGGGCGCGGGGCTCGGTAGCGGTGTGATCTACGGCGAGGGCGGCCACATCATCACCAACGACCACGTCGTCAGGGGCTCCTCCGACGTTACGGTCTCCTTCGCCGACGGCTCGACCGAGCCTGCAGAGGTAGTCGGCGCCGACCCGACGAGCGAGATCGCCGTCCTCAAGGTCGACCGCAACGATCTGCCCGCCGCCACCTTCAAGACGGACGAGCCGCCCATCGTGGGCCAGCTCGCCGTGGCCATCGGCAGCCCGGCCGGCTTCGAGGCCACCGTAACCTCCGGCGTCGTCAGCGCGGTAGGGCGTGATTTCCCCCAGGAGCTCGTCGGCAACGACGGGAACGCGGCCAAGGCGCTCTCGGACCTGATCCAGACCGACGCGGCCATCTCGCCCGGCAACTCGGGCGGCGCCCTGGTCGACCGGGACGGCAACATCATCGGCATCAACGTCGCCTACCTCCCGCCGTCGCAGACGGGGGCCGTAAACCTCGGGTTCGCCATCCCCGCCGACACCGCCGTCTCCGTCGCCGACCAGCTCATAGAGACCGGCGAGGTAACCACCCCCTACCTCGGCGTAGGGACGATCCCCCTCCCACCCGAGGTCGCGGAGCGCTTCGACCTCGAAGTGGACTCCGGCGCCCTGGTCCAGTCGGTCGATCCGGGCAGCGGCGCCGAGGAGGCCGGGGTACGCGTGAACGACGTCATCACCGCCCTCGAAGGCGAAGAGGTGGCGAGCTACGGGGACCTGTTCGGCGCCCTGCGCGACTACGAGCCGGGCGACACTGTCGGCCTGACCGTCGTCCGGGAGGGCGAGGAGAGGACCCTGGACGTGACCCTCGGCGAGCGGCCGGAGAACCCGTGAGGGGCCCTTGGGCGCGCAGGGCGACCGAGACCTTCGCCGTCCTTGCGATAGGCGACGCCGTCATCGAGCTGGTCTCCCCCAGGCAGCACTCGCTCCTCTGGGAGGCCGGCCCGGGGTGGGCCCGTCAGGTCGCCCGCTTCTTCGCCGAGAACCCGAACCTGATGCGCCTCCTCGGCGCCGCCCAGCTCGGCTTCGGCCTCTGGCTCGCCTTTCGCCAGTACCGGGAGGAGTGATCCCCGAGAGACCCAGCTCGTAGTGGGCTAGATCTTGTAGGAGGCCCCGTGCTCGCTCGCGGTCTTGGCCACCTCCGCGTCCGCGGCGGCCTCCTCGGTCGGGCCCGCCGACTCCTTTAGCACCAACCGGTCCGGACCCCGCTCCTCGTGTTCCCCGACTTCGGCCGACACCTCAACGTTCCCTTCGACGGGCGCTGGCCTGGGAGTAGGCGGTCCTCTTGCTGTGGCCGGCCCGAAGCGTCGTCCTCGTGGCGGTCAGGCCCTTCATGTACCTGCCGGCGACCAACGGGCGCTGCTTGTCGTCGGGCTTGCCCATCGGCACCTTCCCGCGGTGTACCTGTAAACTTCCGAAGAACATGATCAGGAGCCGCTACAGAAGGAGCCTGCGCGCCGCCGTAGGCGCCAGCGCCGCCCCCTACGGCTTCACGCTCTCGACCTGGACCACCGGCGCCGTGCTCACGCACTCCCGCGGCATCCCGGACGCGTTCGAGGCGCTCCTTTTCTTGGCGGGGGCCGTGCTCGGCTTCGCCGTGGTGGGCGGGATCGCGTTCGGGGGCGTGACCAAGAGGCTCGAAAGGGAGGCGGAGGAGCCGCGGCCCCTCTGGACGAGCCTCCACTTCCCCTCCGTCGCGCTGGCGATAGGCGCCGCGTCTCTGGTCGCGTGGGCGCTGCGGGGCGACTCGGCCTGGATCGTGGGGTCCTTCTGCGCCACCGTCGCCTACCTGCTCACCCTGGCCGCCGAAGGAATCGCGGCCAGGGAGAAGTAGGGCGCGACGGACGGAAAAGACCGCGCCCCGGTCGAGGAACGGCCCCCGCTGGTCCGGCCCCAGCTTCGCTGGGAGCAAGCCCTCGCCGAAGGGTGAACCTGCCCCGAGCGAAGTGAACCTGCCAAGCCGCGTACGAAGGCCCGCGAGCGGCGGGTACCGGCTGATCCCTCCTGTGCGCCCCGTTGCAGATCCATCCAACACCACAACTGCGGCAGACCCCGGTTCTCGGCCGCGGAGCTTTCGGAGGGGCTTCTTGAGGCCGTAGAGGGGCATTCTATCCGGGATCCTGTACCTCGCAGGGAGCCTCCGGGCCGAAGTCCGGAGAGCGCCGACTAACGGCGGCCGGTCTTCCCCCGCGTACTAGGCCCCCCGCGCCCGTGCGCCGAGAAATGGCCGCCCGGCAGATGCCCCCACCTCGCCCGGCGCCTACCCTTCTCTTATACGCAGCGTGGTGGCGGAGGCTCCCACCCTTTCCCTTTGCGCCTCCGGGTCAAGCGAGCACGGGAGGGGCCTTGGGCCGGGGACCGGGTTTCGGGGCGAAGTTGACGAGAGAGGCGAAGGTGGTCCTCGTCAACCTGGCGTGCGTCGCGACGGCGTTGTGGCTCGGCATCTTCGTCGTGCAGCTGGTACTTCTCGCGGTGGGCTTGTGGCTCGACTTCCTCACCACACTCGACGTCCTCGCCGCGATGTTCCTGGATCCCATGGATCCGCCGCCCGCCTCTTAAGCCTTTCGAGACCGGGGCTCCAGCGGCCCGAAGCGGAGCCCCCACGGGCCCGGCATCCACCAACCGCGCAACGCGCCAGTGGGCCGCGAAGGTCCGACGGCCGCCGAAGCCTCCCGATGGCTTCGTCGTCCACCGATCCGAGCACGTCGGGGTGCCTCCGGGATCCGTATACGCGCCACGCCAGGGGGTAAAATACCTGCATGGGCCACGACCATACCCATTCGGGTCATTCCCACGAGGGGCATTCGCACGGCGGGCATTCGCACGGGGCGGGGGCGGGCAAGCGCGCGCTGGCGTTCGTCTTCGCGCTGACGGCGGCTTTCCTGGTGGTCGAGGTCGTGGGCGGGTTGCTGACCGGCTCGCTCGCGCTGTTGGCAGACGCCGGGCACATGGCGTCCGACGCCGTCTCCTTGGGGCTCGCGCTCTTCGCCGTCTGGCTGGCCGAGAGGCCGGCGACGCCGCAGAGGAGCTTCGGGTACAAGCGGGCCGAGATACTGGCCGCCCTGGCCAACGGGGTGACGCTGGTGGCGGTCTCGGTCTGGATCTTCGTCGAGGCCTTCGCCCGCCTGCAGGACCCGCCCCCCATCCTCGGCGGCTGGATGATGGCCGTCGCCATAGTCGGGCTCGCGATAAACGTCACCGGCGCCCTCGTCCTCTCCCGCTCCGGCGGCGAGAGCCTCAACGTGGAGGGCGCCCTAAGGCACGTGATGGCGGACCTCTTCGGCTCCGTCGGGGTCATCGCCGCCGCCGTCGTCGTCCTGCTCACCGGCTGGCGCTACGCCGACCCCCTCATAAGCGTGGTCATAGGCGTCCTGATCCTGGGCAGCTCCTGGAAGCTCCTGCGCGAGTCCACGAACATCCTGCTCGAGTCGACCCCGAAGGACGTGGACGCCGAGAAGGTGGGCCGCAGGATGGCCTCCGTCCCCGGCGTCGAGGAGGTCCACGACCTGCACATCTGGACCATAACTAGCGGTTTTCCGGCCCTGGCCGCCCACGTCCTCGTCGGCGCGTCGGAGAACTGCCACGCCCGCCGCCGCGACATCGAGGCCGTCCTCGCCAGCGACTTCGGCATCGAGCACACCACCCTCCAGGTGGACCACGCCGGCGACCACCACGCCTCCCTGCAGGCGCTCCGTTTCCCCACCAAGCGCGACTAGGGACCCGGCGATGGGGCGTCTGGATAAGCTCAAGCGGTGGGCCGGTCGTCTCAAGACGGAGCTGCGCGCGTTGTACCTGGCCTACCGAGACCCCAGGGTGCCGACGCACGCCAGGGTGTTCACGATAATAGTGGTGGCGTACGCGCTAAGCCCCATCGACCTCATCCCCGACCCCATACCCATCCTCGGGTACCTGGACGACCTGATCCTGGTGCCTCTGGGCATCGCGCTGGCCGTGCGCATGATCCCGTCCGACGTCCTCGCCGAATGCCGGGCGAAGGCCCGCGGCATCGAGACCAAAGCGGGCCCGAAGGGCGCGGCGGCGGCCGTCGCCGTCGTGGCTATCTGGCTCGTCATGGCCGTGCTCGCGGTCTACCTGGCATCCGGCGCGTTCGGGTACCGGTAGCGTCTCGCGCGGGGAGGATCACCCGCGGGTACCGCCTCCCTTCGGAGGAAGCGGGCGAGAGGCTGGCCGCCAACGGCTGAGGGCCGGCAGCCCGGTATGCTAACCTCTATCCGCCAGAGAGCTAGACAGGGACGGGCAATTGGGCAACAAGCGTAGCGGGCAGGTCCAGACGACGGCCTCCTCCTCACCGAACAGGACCTACATCATCGTCGGGGCGGTAATCGCGGCCTTCGTGGCCGGCTTTATAGCGCTGGTCGTTATCGACTCGCGCCAGCAGGCGGGCAGCTCGCCCCCGGGCGAGGTCGAGACCTACGACGTCGGGCCGGCGGGCGAGCACACCGAGGCCGACGTGGACTACGAGCAGACCCCGCCGGTCGGGGGCGAGCACAACCCCGTCTGGCAGAACGAGGGATTCTACGACGCGCCCATCCGCGACGAGAACGCGGTTCACACCATGGAGCACGGCGCGGTCTGGATCACCTACTCTCCCGACCTGCCCCAAGACCAGAAGGACCAGATACGCGAGCTGGTCGAGGGCCAGACCTGCGTGGTCGCCAGCCCCCACCCGGACCTCCCGTCCCCCGTCGTCGCTTCCGCCTGGGGCAAGCAGCTGACCCTGGAGAGCGCGGACGACCCCGCACTCGAACAGTTCGTCCGGGCGTACCGCCTCGGCCCCCAGACCCCCGAGGTCGGTGCGACCTGCACCGGCGGCACGGCCGACACCCTCTAGATGGTACCGAAGAGTTCCAACAACGCGGGACCGCTCGTACTGCTGCTCGCCGCGATGGCGGCGCTCTTAGCGGCGCTCGCGCTGTGGCTCTACCTCTCGGGCCAGGAGCCGGGTGAAGGCTCGGCAGAGGCCGGGTTCGTCCGGGACATGTCCGTGCACCACGCGCAGGCCGTGGAGATGGCCGAGATCGTGCGGGACAAGACCGGGAGTGAGGAGGTCAGGCTCATGGCCGCCGACATGGCGCTCACGCAGCAGGGCCAGATCGGGCGCATGCAGGGCTGGCTCGACGCCTGGAACCTTCCCGCCACCGGCACGGAGCCCGCCATGTCCTGGATGGGCCACCCCACGGAAGGCCGCATGCCCGGCATGGCCTCGCCGGAGGAGCTAGAGCGCCTGAAGAACGCCCCACCCGAAGAGGCGGACAGGCTCTTCTTCCGGCTCATGATCCCCCACCACCGGGCCGCCGTGCCCATGGCCGAGGCGGTCATGGAGAGGACGGACCGGCCCGAGGTGGAGAACCTCGCCGGGGCCATAGCGGCCTCCCAGAAAGGCGAGATCCAGGTGATGAAAGACATGCTCGAGGAGCGCGGCGCCGAGGCCCCGGAAGGCTCTCACGAGGACGGTCACTCGCACTAAAGCGATCTGCCTTCGGCAGATCGCGCTTTTAGCGGTCAGCTTTCAGCTTTTTTGGGTTGTGCGGTAGCCGAGGCTTGCGGGCGCCCTCTTCGCGCATCGCCGTGGCTAGCGCACCGGTTCAAGGTAGTTGCCACGGTAGCGACTTCCGGGGCAGCAAGGGCTGATAGCCGAGAGCGAGGCCGAAGGCCCAAGCGGGCTGACAGCCGACCGCTCTAGTCCCTCCTCACGACGCCCTGGCGCCAGGCGTAGACGGCGGCCTGGGTCCGGTCGGCGAGGTGTAGCTTGCCGAGGATGTTGGAGACGTGGCTCTTTACGGTCTTCTCGCTGACGTAGAGGCGGGCCGCTATCTGGGAGTTGGAGAGCCCATCGGCTATGAGCTTGAGGACCTCCAGCTCCCGTTCGGAGAGCTCTCGGAAGACGTTCGGCTCGTCGCGGCGGGCGCCGTGGAGTTCGCGCACGACGCGGGCGGCGACGCGGGGGTGGAGCACCGCCTCCCCGGCGGCGGCCTTGCGCACGGCGTCCGCCAGCTCTTCGGGCCCGATCTCCTTCAGGACGTACGACAGGGCGCCGGCCCTGATCGCCGGGAAGACGTGTTCGTCGTCGTGGTAGGAGGTGAGCATGACGACGTTCGTGCGGGGGGAGGACGCCGTGAGGCGCCGCGTGGCCTCCACACCGTCTATGCCAGGCATGATCAGGTCCATCAGCGCAACGTCGGGCGCGTGCTCGGCGGCGAGCTTCACCGCCTCTTCCCCGCCCCCCGCCTCGGCGACCACGGTGATGCCGGCCTGGGTTTCTAGGAACGCCCGCACGCCCTGGCGCACGAGGGCGTGGTCGTCGACCAGGAGGACCGTTATGGGTTCGCTCACGGCGTCTTTCCTCTCTTCGATGGGTCCGCGAACGGGCAGACGGCCGTAACCCGCGTGCCCTTGCCCGGCGCGCTGTCGACGGTGATGCGGCCTCCGAGCTTTATCAGGCGCTCGCGCATGCTCTGGAGGCCGAAGCCGCCTCCAGAGCCGCGGGATGGGTCGAAGCCCCGCCCGTCGTCGGCCACGCGGAGGGTGAGGTCGCCGTCGGCGTAGACGAGGTCGACCTCCGCGTGGCCCGCGCCGCTGTGGCGGGCGACGTTCGCCAGGGACTCCTGGGCCACGCGGAAGAGGGCCTGCTCGACGTCGAGCGGGGCTTCGCGCTCGCCGCGGACGCGGAAGTCGGCCGGGATCTCGGCCCCCTCCGACCAGCGGGTTACGTACTCGCGCAACGCGGCGGCGAGGCCCTTGCCCTCCAGGGCGGCCGGGCGCATCTCGGCGATGAGGATGTTCAGCTCCTTCTGGGCTTGGCGGACAAGCTCGTCGGCCTGACCGAGGTGGGACTCGGCCGAGCCGGTGTCCTTCTGGATCAGGGCCCGGGCGGCGGCGATCTGGAGCGAGGTGGCGAAGACCTGCTGCTTGACGGAGTCGTGCAGGTCGCGGGCGAAGCGGTTGCGGGTCTCCAGGGTGGCAAGTTCGCCCCGCGCCTGGAGCAGGTTCTCGAGGTCGGCCGCCATCTGGTTGAGCTCCCGGCTAAGCTGGCCGAGCTCGTCCTTCGAGCGGTCCTTGGCGGTAACGGAGAAGTCGCCGCGGCTCCACGCTCTGGCGGCGCCGGCGAGGTTGCCGATGCGGCGCGTGATCCCCCAGGCGGTGAAGAAGCCGAAGATGAGGCCGAGAAAAGCGGCGGGGATCGTCAGCAGGATCGCGCTGACGCCGACCGTGACCAGGAGCGGCCCCGTCAGGTTGGGGATGCGCACGGTGCCCACGAGCGCGCCGGCGAGACGGCCGTTCTCGCCCTCTATGGGCGTGACCGTTACCATCTGCCCCCCTGGCGTGTTGGCCACGAGGTTTCTCGCCTTCTCCTCTCCGCCCAGCGCCGAATCCAGCAGGGGATCGAGCTCCGGGATGCGCCCCGCCTCAAAAGGCTCGCCCTCCGGGAAGTCGCCCGTCCTGGGTACGGAGACCACGAGATTCCCCTCCTCGTCCACCAGGAACAGGGAGCCCTGATCCGCCGTAAAGTTCAGCCCCCCGTCCGGCGGGGGCCTGTCGGCGCCGCGGACGTCGGAGCCTTCGGCGAACCAGGTCAACTCCTCCCGCAGCTTCTCCTTGTCCGGCGGGTCCTGGGAGAGCGGTCCCTCCAGTCGCGGCACGAACTCGTCCCTCACGCTCTGCGCTATCAGGATCGGCAAGAGGTCCGAGCGCACGAAGACGACGAGCGCGCTCACCAGGATCAGCTCGAGCACGAGCAACGCCACCACCGTGACGAGCGTGTAGCTGAACGTCAGCTTCCACCGCAGCCGCCGGAGCGAGAAGATGTTGCTTTTCACGGGCGTACGCTCTTCATCGTAGAAGCAGTTTAGTCCGACGAGGACCAAAGCACATCGGTCCAGGGACCTAGCCACGATGGGCCTCCGGGATTACGAAGGTGGCCGCGCGGCCACCTTCGCCTGGCCCCAATCCGCCCGCCCTGCGAGGTCCCCGGCGCCGCGGCGGACGGGAAGAAGATCATCCCCCGGCCGTAGCCGGGATCGGCCCTCCGACCGATGACGGATCCGGCCCGCCAGCGCATCATCTGGGTGTCGATACGGAAAGCAGTAGAAAGGGGAAGACGATGGCAGGAATAACCTACGGGGCTTCGGTGGCACCCGACACGCAGGTAATCGGTAGGAGGATGCTGGCGACGATCATCGACGTGCTGCTGCTCTGCGTCGTGGCGAGCCTGTTCACCGCGCCGGGCGCCCTGATCGACGGCTCGGGCTCTGGGCAGTTCTCCGACGCCGCCTCGGGCGTGCTCTTCTCCTTTGGGGGCCTCGCCGCCCTGCTCGCCTACTTCGCGTACTTCACGATCATGGAGGTCCGCTACGGCCAGACTTTGGGCAAGATGGCCCTCGGCATAAAGGTGGTCCGCGAGGGCGACGGCCGGGCGCCCGGGACCAAAGCCGCCGTCCTTCGCACCCTGATGAGGATCGTGGACAGCATAGGCTCGTACCTCGTCGCCTTCGTGGTCGCCCTGGTCTCGGACAAGAACCAGCGCCTCGGCGACATGGTCGCGAAGACCCTGGTGGTCCGCGCGTAGGCCCAGACCCCGCCACGCTCACGACGGCCGCGGGGGC
>DASYWA010000104.1:0-7431 GCA_035936475.1 Rubrobacter sp.
TAGCCAGGGCCGCCAGGACCGTCAGGGAAGATGGTGGCAACCCGGTGGTCGAGATAATGATCCCGCTCGTCGGCTTCCCCTCGGAGCTGGAGAGGATGCGGGCCCTGATCCTGGCCGAGTTGGGCGAGGAGAGCGTTCCGATAGGGACCATGATCGAGCTGCCCCGGGCGTGCGCCGTGGCGGACAAGATCGCCGACCACGCCGACTTCTTCTCCTTCGGCACCAACGACCTCACCCAGCTGGTCTGCGGCATAAGCCGCGACGACGCCGAGGAGAAGTTCCTGGCGGAGTACCTTAGGGGCGGCCTGCTTCTGGATAACCCCTTCGAGACCCTGGATCGGGCCGGCGTCGGCGAGCTGGTCAAGATGGCCCGCGAGCGCGGCCGGGAGACGAACCCGGACCTGAAGCTCGGCGTCTGCGGGGAGCACGGCGGCGACCCGAAGAGCGTCGCCTTCTTCCACCGAACGGGCCTCGACTACGTCTCCTGCTCGCCGTTCAGGGTGCCAGGCGCGCGGCTCGCCGCCGCCCACGCCGCCCTGAACGACTGACCTCCCGAAGCCCGGCACCTCCGGTTTACGGGTGGCCTGCGCGGCGCCACCCGAGCGGGGTGGCGCCGTGGGCGCGCCTGAAGGTCCTCACGAGGTACCCGCATCGCCGTAGCCGACCCTCCTGCCGACTTCCCCCACGGGAAGATCCGTTCCGACCAGGAGGGTCGCGGGCAACGTCACCGACCTGGGCGGCCAGGTCGGTGGTGCAGCGGCAGCGGGCGCTTTCGCGGCGGCCCAGATCAACGCCGACCTTGTCGCCGAGGACACCGAACGCGCGGTGGCCGCCTACCGCGTCCGACGCGAAGCCCGAATCGCCGGTCGGCGCTAGCCCCCTCGGGCGGAGACGAGGCGCGCGAGCGGGTGCTCGGCGAGCGCCGTCGTAGGTTCGCCCTCGGCAGTCCGCCCTCGGCACGAAACAGCAAAGAAGCAGAGCAACGCAGAGGAGAGGCAACGTTGAGCGACGAACTTCACGCAGAGCATCGAGAAGGCGGCGGCGACGCGGAGGCCGAGCGGTTCTGGGAGGGCCGTTACCGAGGGCGCGAGCGGGTGTGGAGCGGGAGACCGAACCCCGTGCTGGTCGACGTCGTCGGGGGCCTGCGCCCGGGCACCGCGCTGGACGTAGGCTGCGGCGAAGGGGGCGACGCGATCTGGCTCGCCCGGCGGGGCTGGCGCGTGACCGCCGTCGACGCATCCGCCACGGCCCTCGATCGGGCGACGGCGGACACGGCCACGGCCGGTGTCGGCGACCGCATCGACTTCCAGAGGCACGATCTCGCCCTCACCTTCCCCCCGGGCGCCTTCGACCTGGTCTCCGCCCAGTACCTGCACTCGCCGATAGAGTTTCCCCGCGTCCACGTCCTGCAAGAGGCGGCGAGCGCCGTGACGCCCGGTGGCCTCCTGCTGATCGTCGACCCCGAGGAGACGCTGGCCCCGCTCGACCTGAGCCCCGGCGAATGGCACACCGAGAGGCTCGAAGCCCGCAAGCGCGAGGCCACCGGCCCGAACCGGCGGGGGGCCACCGTCACCGACAACGTCATCGCTGTCAGACGCCTCGCGCGGTGACCAGCCCGCCGAAGATCGCCTCTACCACGAATATCCAAGCGGTGAAACCCCGTCCATTCGCCGACCCAGGTGGTGGTAGAAGACTAGCGCGGGCAGGCATCCCTAATATCTCGGGGAGCGGTAGTGCGGGGTGTCGTCCAGCGGCAGGTATGGGCGGCGACGTGTCAAGAACCGTGGGGGGCGGACCTTTTGTGGTGCCGGCGGTCCACGGCGACGAGGACGAGGGCCAAAAGCAGGAGTGCGGCGGAGAGGTAGAAGGTGGGGGCGAAGCCGCTCGCGCCGATGAGGAAGCCGAAGAAGAAGGCGCCGACGCCGGTGCCGGCGTCGAAGGAGACGTTCCACAGGGTGCTGCCGAGGCCGCGTTCGTCGTCAGCGACCCGGTCCATGGTAAGCATGAACGTCGAGTTCTGCAGCAGCCCGGCCCCGGAGCCGAACAGGAGCGCCCCGCCGAGCGTCAGGGGCCCGCCCTGCGGGAGGGCGGCCATGCCGCAGGCGGCGGCTATGAGGCCAGGGGCGAGCAGGAGGTGGGGGTCGCGGCGGTCGCCGAAGCGGCCGGCCCACAGGCGGCTGAGGGTGGTCGCGAGGCCGAAGACGAGGAGGGCAGAGGCGGGGGAGAAGAGGCCGGACGCGGGCAGGGCCAGGGGGAGGAACGTCACCACCACGCCCGTCGCGGAGGTCGTGGCGGCGAAGATCAGGAACAGGCGGAGCAGCGGCCCGCGCCGCAGGCCCTCCACGAAGCCTGCCTCCCCCCCGTCCTCGCGGTCGAGGGAGTCGGTCCCGATGGCGGCGATGCCGAAGAGGGCGATAAGGGGGGAGAGGCCGCCGAGGAGGAAGACGAGCGTGTAGCCGGAGGCGTCCACCAGCCAGAGGCCCAGGGGGTTGCAGAAGATGGTGGGGAGCGTGATCGCCACGCCGAACAACCCCAGCGCCTCGCCCCTGCGTTCCGGCGGGGCGAGCTCGACGACCAGGGCCACGAAGACCACCGTGACGATCCCGAACCCTACCCCCCTCGCGAGCGTGACGGCCAGAATGCCGGGCACGCCTCCGGCCAACGGGTACAGGGAGGCCGGCAACCCCAGAGAGAGCAGGCCGGCAACGAGCACCCTCCGGTACCCGAAGCGGCCGAGCAACCTCGGCATCGTGACCTGCGTGAGCACCGTGGAGAGCATGAACGCGGCCGTGGCGAGCCCCGCGCCCGAGGGACCGCCCCCCGACGCCGCGGCGTAGAGCGGCACGACCGAGAGGAGCAACTGGAAGCCGAGGAAGGTCGCGAAGGTCGCCAGCACCAGCAGAACCACCGGCCCTGACATCAGGGAATTCCGCTTGTGACCGCCGGCCTCCTCCTCGTGTTCTCCTTCCCCTCGTTCCATGGCGCCCATCTTCATGGCGGGGAGGCGGGGGCGCAAGGGCGCGGGTGCCGGGGGGCGGCCCGCGGCGGGGACTTCTGTTATAGAATGCGGCCAAGGGGAACCTACGGGGAAGCACGGTGTTTTAGGAGGAGGTCCAATGCAGCGCGACCTGCTGATACGGGAGATGCAAGGCATACTCGGCCCGGAGGGGGTGATCTCCGAGCGCGAGCAGCTCCGCTCCTACGAGTGCGACGGCCTGATGAACTACCGGGTCATCCCGGAGCTCGTCGTCCTGCCCGAGACCGCAGAGCACGTTCAGCAAGTCGTGAAGCTCTGCTACGACGAGGGCATCCCGTTCGTCGCGCGCGGTTCGGGCACGGGGCTCTCCGGCGGGGCGCTCCCGGTAGAGTCGGGCGTGCTCATAGTGCTCAGCAGGCTGCGCCGCATCCTCGAGGTGGACATACCCAACCAGCGCGTCGTCGTCGAGCCCGGCGTCATAAACATCTGGGTGAGCCAGGCGGTCGCCGACGAGGGCTACTACTACGCCCCTGACCCCGCGAGCCAGATCGTCTCCTCCATCGGCGGCAACCTCGCGGAGAACTCGGGCGGCGTCCACTGCCTGAAGTACGGGTTCACCACCAACCACGTGATGGGCGCCGAGATCGTCCTCCCCGACGGCACGATGGTGAACATAGGCGGCGGCATGGCGCCCGACGCCCCGGGATACGAGCTCCTCGGCGCGTTCGTGGGCTCAGAGGGGACCTTGGGGATAGCGACGAAGATCACGCTGCGCGTCGTGCGCAAGCCCGAGGCGGTGAGGACCCTGCTTGCGGCCTTCAAGGACACGGAGGAGGCCGGGGGGGCGGTCTCGGGGATCATCGGGGCCGGGATCGTGCCCGCCGCCATAGAGATGATGGACTCTTTATGCATCGAGGCCGTCGAGACCGCCGTGCACCCCGGCTTCCCCCAGGCGGGTGCCATCCTCATAGTCGAGCTCGACGGCCCCGCCGCCGAGGTCGAGGACCAGTTCCAGCACACCATAAAGGTGTGCGAGGAGAACGACGCCTCGGAGATAAGGATCGCCGAGGACGACGAGGAGCGCGCGCTCTTCTGGAAGGGCCGCAAGGCGTCGTTCGCGGCGATGGGCCGCATCGCCAACGACTACTACGTGCAGGACTCCGTCGTCCCGCGCACCGAGCTAGGCGCCGTCCTCAAGAGGATCAGCGAACTCGGCGAAGAGTACGGGATGCGCGTGGCCAACGTCTTCCACGCCGGCGACGGCAACCTGCATCCCCTGGTCCTCTACGACAACGACGTGCCCGGCGAGGCCGAGAAGGCCGAGGCTTTGGCGGGGGACATCGTCTTCACGTGCCTGGAGCACGGGGGGTCGCTCACGGGCGAGCACGGCATCGGGGAGGACAAAAAGAAGTACATGCCAAAGATGTTCACGACGGAGGATCTGGACACCATGCAGCTGCTGCGGTGCGCCTTCGACCCGCACCAGATCTGCAACCCCGGCAAGATCTTTCCGACCCCGCGCCTCTGCGGCGAGCGGCCCGGGCCTTTCCGCATGCACCCCGTCCAGCAGGCCGGCCTGGCGGAGAACTTCTGATGGCGACGCGCACGAAGAACGTCTCCCTGGAAGACCTGCAGAACATAGTCGGCGAGGAGCACGCCCGCGAGGCGGCGGCCGGGGACGCCATCGACGGCGTCGCCCCCTCGTTCGTGGTCGAGCCAGGCTCCACGCAAGAGATAGGCGAGCTGATGAGGTTCGCCAACGACCGGGACCTCGCGGTGGCGCCTAGAGGTGGCGGGACCACGATGGCTTTAGGCAACCCGCCGCGGGAACTCGACCTGATCCTCGGCACCACCCGCATGAACGAGGTGGTCGAGCACGTCCCGGGCGACCAGGTGGTGCGGGTCCAGTCCGGGATAAGGTTCTCCGACCTGCAGGAGCGGCTCGCCGACTCCGACCAGATGCTCGGCGTGGACCCGCCCGAGGTGGGGGAGGGCGCCACGGTGGGGGGGATAGTCGCCGCGAACTCCTCGGGGCCTAGGAGGTACCGCTACGGGACCGTCCGGGACCTGATCATCGGCATCACCGTCGTCCTGGCGGACGGGACGGTGGCGAAGGCTGGTGGCAAGGTCGTCAAGAACGTGGCCGGCTACGATCTCGCCAAGCTCTTCACGGGATCGTTGGGCACTTTAGGCGTCATCGCCGAGTGCAACTTCAGGCTGCACCCGAGGCCCGAGACGGCCCGCACGGTGGCCGTGGAGCTCCCCGACACCGCCTCTGCGGGCGCCGCATCGCAGGCCATCCTGCACGCCCAGATCGTCCCGAGTGCCGTCGAGCTCCTCTGGGACGGCGAGACGCGGCTGCTCACGGTCCTGATAGAAGGGATACCCTCGGGCGTCGAGGCGCAGGCGGAGACCGCCTCCCACATCCTCGCTCCTTTCGGGGAGGTCAGGGAGGTCACGGACGATGAGGCGGGCTCTTCCAGCCCCCCGGGGGCCGGCGGCGACGAGGTGGCCGTGAAGATCTCCGCCCCCCCGGCCGAGCTTGCGGGCGTCCTCGATTCGACGCTAGGGGCCTCTTCGCGCCTGGGCGTAACGCCGCAAATCACCGGGCACGCCGGGATCGGCGTCACCTACGTCGGGCTCTCCGGGGGCGACGAGGAGGCGCGGGCCGGGGTCGTCGAGGAGCTGCGCGAGATCTGGCTGAGGAGGGGCGGCAGCGTGATCTTGCGCGAGGCCCCGCCGGCGTTCAAGGAGCGGGTGGAGGCGTGGGGGCCCATCGGGACCCGCCTCGACCTGACCCGCCGGGTAAAGGACAAGTTCGATCCCCGGGGGATTCTCAACCCGGGCAGGTTCGTGGGAGGTATCTAGCAGTGGACAGGAACAACGATTCCCCAGACCCGCGGCAGGACGGGAACCCCTACGACGCGACGGACGCGACCGAGCGGCGCACCGACGCCACCCCCGGCAACCAGGACGCCGCGGCGCAGAGCATCGGCGCCGGCAGCCCCAAGGACCTGCCCGACGACACCTTCGCCTCGCGCGGGGCGGTAAAGCAGACGGTGGGCATAGGCCGCTCCACGGAGAGCGGCAGCTCTCTGTTCCCGGCCTTCGACGACCACCACCCGCCGGAGAAGGACCTCATAGACGACTGCGTCCACTGCGGCTTCTGCCTCCCGACCTGCCCGACCTACGTCCTCTTCGGCGAGGAGATGGACTCCCCGCGGGGCCGCATCTACCTCATGAACAAGGGCCTCAACGAGGAGCCGATGAACGACCAGATGGTCCGCCACTGGGACCTCTGCCTCGGGTGCATGGCGTGCGTCACGGCGTGTCCCTCCGGGGTGCAGTACGACAAGCTCATCGAGGCCACGCGCGGGCAGATCGAGCGCCGCTACGAGCGCACGCCCCAGGACAAGGCCTTCCGGGAGATGATCTTCCAGATCTTCCCCTACCCGAACCGGCTGCGCCTGATGTCCGCCCCCCTGAAGCTCTACCAGCGCTTCGGCGTCGGCGACATGCTGAACAAGGCCGGGGTGATGAAGCTCCTCCCCAAGCGCATGCGGGCGATGGAGGCGCTCATGCCCATGCTCACGGAGCAGCAGGAGGTGGCGGAGGTCACCCCGGCCGTCGGCGAGAAGCGCAGGCGCGTGGGCTTTATCAAGGGCTGCGTGCAGCGGGTCTTCTTCTCCGACGTCAACGCCGCGACCGTGCGCGTCCTGGCCGCCGAGGGCTGCGAGGTCGTAGCGCCGAAGTTGCAGGGCTGCTGCGGCGCCCTGAGCGTTCACGCGGGCCGCGAGAAGGAGTTCGAGGGGTTCGCCCGCCGGCTCATAGACTCCTTCGAGGGGCTGGAGCTCGACAACATCATCATCAACGCCGCCGGCTGCGGCTCGACGCTCAAGGAGTACGGCTACCTCCTGCGCGACGACCCCGAGTACGCCGAGCGCGCGAGCGCTTTCGCCGAGAAGGTGATGGACGTCACCGAGTTCATTCAGGACCTCGGGCCCGTCGCGGAGCGGAACCCCCTGCCGGTAGCGGCGGCCTACCACGACGCGTGCCACCTCGCCCACGCCCAGGGCGTGCGCAAGCAGCCGCGCCAGACACTCAAGCAGATACCCGGCATGGAGGTCAGGGAGATAAAGGAGGCCGAGATCTGCTGCGGCTCGGCCGGCATCTACAACATGGTAGAGCCCGAGCCCGCCACCGAGCTCGGCGACCGCAAGGCGAAGAACGTCCTGAACACCGGCGCGCGCATGATCGTCACCTCCAACCCGGGCTGCATGCTCCAGATCCAGGCTTCCCTCAAGCGGATGGGGCACTCGATGCCGATGGCCCACCCGATGGAGGTCCTCGACGCCTCGATCCGCGGCGAGCCCGTGGAGACGCTTCTCGAGAAGTAGGTTCTAAGTTCTGAGGCTCCAGGTTTTGAGGTTTGGGGCGGCCGGGTCTACCGGCCT